>DATLNC010000103.1:0-34989 GCA_035536935.1 Thermoanaerobaculia bacterium | reverse complement strand
CCCGCAGAAGACGGTGATCCACGCCCCGTTCCGGGTCTGGCCCAAGCCGATCTGGTTCGCGAGCCACAAGACGGCCCATACGATTACCCCGAAGCTGGTGCACTTCGAGGCGGCGCCGTCGTGGGCGAAGCTGCCGGGGATCCTGGTACCTGCAATAAAAGGGTAGGGCCTAGCGGTTTGCCGTGAGCCCCGCCCGCCGGAAACCCGCGGCATTCACCGACTGCAGCACCCAGCGCACCTGCGCGTAGCGGACGTGCCGGTCCCCCTTTACGATCACCGGACGGTTCGGGGTGAGGCTCCAGATCTCTCCCAACACCCTGTGCAGCTCAGCCTGATTCACTGGCTTGCCGTCCACGGTCAGGCTGCCGTCGGCCAGGATCTCCAAGGGGAGCTGCGGCTCATCCAGCGCGAGCACGCCGGGAGTAGCCGCCTCCGGCTGCGTCTCGTTCTTGACGGCAGGCGACGCGGTGGCCTTCACCATCGGGAAGACCACCAGAAGGACGATGAGCAGCACCAGGCCGACGTCGATCAACGGCATAAGGTTGATCTCGGCCTGGATGAGGTCGTGCCTGGGGTGGTGCTGGTGCCGCATGCCTGGTTCTAGTTTACGCCTGAAAGAAGCTGCGGCGCAGGTGCCGTCTCTTCCTTGCAGCCATAGACCAGAACCGGCGTGCCGACCGGAATCATCCCGGGCAGGCGGTGCGAAGCGAACATGGGGATGCGGATGCAGCCGTGGCTCGCCGGGTAGGGCGGCACGTCCTGGCTGCCGTGGATCGCGATCCCCCCGACGATGTACAGGGGATTGTGCATCTGCCCCAGCGGGCTCGTCTTCCAGCCCGACGCCTTGGTGTAGACCTCCAGGCGTCCGCAAGGGGTGACAGCGTGGGTCTCGGGGTAGCCGTTCTCGTGGAAGCGCTTCCCGCTGCCCGAGGAGATCGGCAGGATGTTCCCCACATTGCCCCCGGCGTCCACCAGGTACAGGACCTGGCGCGCGAGATCGATCTCGATGTGAGGAACGCCCACGGTGCGGGGCTTCGGGATGCCCTGCGCCGAATCGGTCAGGGCGTTGTACTCGGCCCGGGTGAGCGTGCCCGTGGGACGGGCGCCCTCGACCTTCTGGAAGGCGACGAGCGCGTGCCGCGATGCCGTGTCCCAGACACCGTCGGCCGGGCCGGCCCAGTAGCCGAGCTCCGCGAGCCGCTTCTCCGCCCGCTTGATGTCTTCCTTGGTGAGCGTGTATTTGGATGTCCCGGCGAGGGCCCCAACCGCTCCCACTACGAAGGACAGCAACAGAATCAGGACTACCCTTCTCATCGAACCTCTCCTCCACTCTACGCTACGGGCTCTAGCAACAATCCCGCCAGCAGCGCAGCCCGCTCGGGCATGCGGTCGATCACCACGTGTTCGTGGACCGCGTGAGCGCCGTCGCCCACCGCTCCCAGGCCGTCGAGCGTGGCGGCGTGCTCGCTGGTGAAGTTGCCGTCCGATCCCCCGCCGGCAGTGCCCTCCTCCAACTCGAGGCCGAGCCGGCTGGCGCAGCGCTCGGCGGCATGCCAGAGGGTCCGGTTCCTGGGATTCGGCTCCAGGGGATAGCGGTTCATGCCGCCGGTGATCTCGAAGCTCGTGCCCGGCACGGCCGGCTGCCGTGACTGCAGGGCGCGGAGAGCGCGCTCGAAAGCCGCGCCGTCCTCCCCGTGCAGCACGCGCACGTCGATCTCGGCCCAGGCTTCGGGAGCGACCACGTTGAAGGTCACTCCGCCGCCGATCACGCCGACGTTGACCGTGATCCCGCGGGCGGGATCAGCCAGGGCATACACGGCCTGGACCAGATGGGCCAGAGCCAGGATGGCGCTCGCCCCCTTCTCCGGATCGAGCCCGGAGTGGGCAGCGCGGCCCTTCACGGTGGCGCGGAAGCGCCAGACCCCCTTGCGCGCCGTCTTGAGCCGCCCTTCCGGGCCCAGGGAAGGCTCCAGCACGAACACCCGCCGCACCCGCCGGGCCAGGCGGCGGACGCGGTCCGCCGACTCCAGGCTGCCGAGCTCCTCGTCCGAGTTGATGAAGAAGGCCGGCGCCAGCGGCGGCTCGAGGCCCAGGTCGCGGAGCGCTCGGAGAGCGAAGATCCCCTGCACCAGGCCCGCCTTCATGTCATAGGTACCGGGACCGTAGAGCCGCCCGTCGCGCAGCTCGACCGGCATGCGATCGAGGGTGCCCACCGGCCAGACCGTGTCGCAATGGCCGACGAGAAGCTGGCCCGGCTTGCGCGGGTGCGGAGGCGCAGCGAAGATCTGCCCTCCGCTCGTCTTCCCGCTCAGGCGGCGTGGACGGAGCCCGACATCCTGCAGCTCCGCGGCGAGGCGGACGAACAGCGGCTCCTGGGATTCGGGGCTGCGGGACGGGGACTCCATCCGGGCCAGCTCGCCCAGCAGCGACACCATCTCGTCGCGCCGGCCGCGCAGGTAGTCGAGGATCTTCTCCATCCTCTAATCGTATCGGATCGCCACCAGCGGATCGGTGCGGCTTGCGCGCTGGGCGGGGATCCAGCAGGCGAGCAGCGCCACGCTTGCGAGCAGCAGGCAGACCCCGACGAAGGTCGGCGGGTCGTGCGGCTGCACCCCGACCAGGATGTTGCCGAGCAGCTTCGCTGCCGGCCAGGCCATGATGAGCCCCAGCCCGAGCCCGAAGAGGAGCTGCAGCATCCCCTGCCGCAGGATCAGGCCGAGCACGCTGCTCTGCCGCGCCCCGAGCGCCATGCGGATGCCGATCTCCTGCGTGCGCTGCTCGACCGAGAAGGCGATCACGCCATAGATCCCCACCGAGGCGAGCACCAGCGCGACCAGGCCGAAGATCGCGAACAGCGTGGCGAACAGGTTCTGGAAGAAGCCCGACTGCGCCACCACCTCCTCCATGGAGCGGACGAAGTAGATAGGCAGATCCTTGTCCAGGGCGGTCACGTGCGCCCGCACCTTCTCGGTGATCGCGAGCGGGTTGGCGTCGCGGGTGCGCACCACCACGCTGACGAAGCCGGGGCAGTCCTGCGTCAGGGGGAAGTAGAACCCTTCCGAACCGAGCTCGTTGTCCCCGATATCGTCGAGCTCGGTCATGCCCAGGTCAGGGACCACGCCGATTACCGTGCGCCAGGGCTCGGCCGCGGGATCGTCGGCGTCGCTGAACCGGATGCGCCGGCCGATCGGGTCCTGCCCGGGCCAGAACTTCTTGGCGAAGCTGCTGTTGACCAGCACCACCGGCAGGCTGGCGGCGTTGTCCCGCGCGTCGAAGTCCCGCCCCCGGAGGACCTCGGCGTTGAAGGTCCGCACGAACCCGGAGGAGACCCAGGCGATATGCGCCCGCGGCTGGTCTTCCTTCGTGGGATAGGTGGCCCCCTCCATGGCGAAGCGCGGCGCCCAGGTCCCCGACGCCGGCAGGTAGGTGCTGGCCGCGGCCGAGACCACGGAGGGGTCCTCCCGCAGCCGGGCCAGCAGCGTCTCGAAGAAGCGCAAGCGCTGCGTCTCCTCCGGGTACGCCGACTCGAACAGGGCGATGCGGGCCGTGAACAGGTTTGCGGTTTCAACCTCGACCCGGTCCCCCATCTTGAGCACGTTCTGGATCATCAGGCCGGCGCCGATGAGCAGCAGGCAGGAGATGCCCACCTCCAGGATCACCACGATGCGGGTGAAGATGCCCATGCGGAGGCTGGAAGAGCCCCGGCCCTCGTCCTTGAGCACCTCGTTGACATCGGTCCGCGAAGCCTGGAACGCGGGCACCAGGCCGGAGATCAGCCCGGCCAGCAGGGTCGCCCCCAGGGCGAAGAGCAGGGCCGCGGGATCGATGGCGATCTTGAGCCAGAACGGCGGCTCGGATTGCGCGATGGCCGCGTTGAAGGCCTTGAGCCCCACGTAGGCGAGCAGCACTCCGAGCAGGGCTCCCACCAGGGAGAGCAGCACGCTCTCGGTCAGGAGCTGACCGATCAGGCGCCGGCGGTCGGCTCCCAGGGACGAGCGGATGGCGATCTCCCGGGTGCGCTTGGAGGCGCGCGACATGACCAGGCTGGCTACATTGACGCAGGCGAGCAGCAGGACGGCCAGGCAGGCGCCCAGCATGGTCACCAGGAGGGCGCGGGGCTCCTCGCCGATGTACTCCTCGGTGTACGGCTTGACGACCGCGCCGACCCCTTTGTTGGTCTCCGGGAACTCCTTGGCCAGCCCCTGCATGATCCCGCCCAGCTCGGCTCTCGCCTGATCGATGGAGACCCCTTCCTTGAGGCGGCCGAAGACCTCCAGAGTCTCCCCGCGGCCCCGCACGTTCTTGGCCGGGTCGAGGCGCAGCGGCACCCAGACCTGGTGGGCGATCGGGAAGGCGAAGCCCTGGGGCATGACGCCCACGATCGTCCCCAGCTCGCCATTGACCCGGACCTGGCGCCCGATCACCTTCGGGTCGGCGTTGTAGCGGGCCTGCCAGAGCCCGTAGCCGAGGACGACGACGGGCTCTGCCTGCGGCGAGTCCTCGCCGCGCTGGATGCCGCGGCCGAGCAGCGGCTTGACGCGCACGAGGTCGAAGGTGTTGGGGGTCACGAAAGCCCCTTCGTACCGCTCCGGCTTCTCGTCGCCGCTCAGGTTGAGGGTGCCCTCGGAGAAGGCGGCGAGGTCCTCGAAAGACTTCTGGCGCTTCCTCAGCTCCAGATAATCCGGCAGGAAGACCTCGAGGCTCTGCTGGTCCTTGGACGGGTTGTTGTTCTCGATGTGCAGCAGCTGCTCGGGCTTCTCGAAGGGGAGCCCGCGGAGGATGACACCATAGACGATGCTGAACATTGCCGTTGAAAGGCCGATGCCCAAGGCGAAAGCCAGCACCGCGGCCAGGCTGAGGCCGGGGTTCTTGGCCAGCATGCGGATGCCGTAACGAAGATCGCGCGCCAATCCTGTCATGAAAGACCCTCCACGGGGTCTTACGAGCCAGCGGCGGGTTTTGTTACACGGACGAACGTCCGTGTCAGTCCGTGATCGTCCGTGCGTCCGTGTTCCCCTCGAGCGGGCGCCAGGTGCTCTCGCTGTCGTCGAAGGCAGGCAGGTTGGGCATCACGCCGCGGGCCGCATTGACGTGCCAGCCCCAGAGGAGCGCCCACTTGAGGTAGGTGCCGTACGCCTGGAGCATGCAGAAGACCAGGCCGTGCATGCCGTCCAGGATGCCGAGCTGAAAGATGTACGTACGCAGGAAGCGCCAGATCGAGCGGCCGAAGATCTCCGCGAAGCCGGCCTTGCGGCCTTCCTTCCAGTTCTGGGCCGCGCCCCAGAAGCTGTACTTCTCGATGCGGCGGGCGTACTCGTCGAACGAGTCCGTCATGTAGTGGATCATGAAGTTGTGCATCACCGGCGCCGGGCCGCGGGTGATCATGTCGGCGTGCACCCGGCGGTTGGGGTAGCGGGCGGTGCCGCGCCGCACCAGGCGCACCACCCGGTCGTGCTGCCAGCCGGAGAAGCGGATGACCCGGTTCATGAAGTAGACCTGCCGCTTGATCGTGTAGGCGTCGTGCTGCGGCCGGGAGGCGAGGAGATCCTCGATCTCCTTCTGCAGCGCCGGGGTGCAGCGCTCGTCGGCGTCGAAGATCAGGATCCACTCGTTCTGCACCTGGTCCATGGCCCAGTTCTTCTGCGCGGCCGAGCCGAAGTAGGTGCGCTGGTGGAAGCGGACCTTGTCGTAGCGCTGGGCGATCTCCGGCGTGCGGTCGGTCGAAAAGGAATCCACGAGCAGGATCTCGTCGCACCAGAGGAGCGACTCGATGCACTCGCCGATGTGCTGCTCCTCGTTGAGCGTGGTGACGATCGCCGAGACCTTGGGACGATCGCCGGGAGTCTGCTCTGCCATAGACGCGGTAGCGTATCACTGGCATAGAATCCCCCGCAGTGCGCGCCTACCTGGTGTTCCTGATCCTCTTCGGACTGAAGCTCGTCACCCGGATCTTCTACCGTGTCGAGCTGCAGTGGGTCGGGAACCCGCCGCCCGACCGCTGGCGGCACCACCAGGTCGTCGCGCTCCTCAACCACACCAGCCTCTACGAGCCGCTCTTCCTGGGAGTGGTTCCCATCTCCTTCCTCTGGCGGCTGGCGCGCCACGGCGTGGTCCCCATCGCGTCCAAGACCGCCGACCGGGCCGTCGTCGGGAAGTTCTTCGGGCTGATCGCCCAGAACGTCATCTCCATCACCCGCGAGCGCGACGAGACCTGGGCCGAGGTGCTGCGCAAGATCGATCCCGACGCCATGGTGGCCATCCTCCCCGAGGGGCGGATGAAGCGCGCCAACGGCCTGGACTCGGAGGGGCGGCCCATGACCGTGCGCGGCGGCATCGCGGACATCCTCGAGTCGCTCGGCGAGGGGCGGATGCTCATCGCCTACAGCGGCGGCCTCCATCACGTCCAGGTGCCGGGAGAGAAGAACCCGCGCATGTTCCAGACGATCCGCGTGCGCACCGAGCTGGTGGACATCGGGCCCTACCGGGAGGAGAGAATGGCCGTCTACGGCTCCAAGGGGTTCAAGAAGGCCGTGGCCGAGGACCTGGAGCGCCGGCGCGACCTCCACTGCCCGGTCGAGCCGCACACGGATTCGCCGGAACGGGGGGTGACCGGCACCCCTCGTGCAAGCGAATAGCCCCGTGTTCGGACGCGGCATCCATCTCTTCACCATCTTCGGATTTTCGGTCCGGCTCGACCCGAGCTGGTTCATCGTGGCCGTGCTCGCCACGTCGAACCTGGCCACCCAGGCCTTTCCCACCCAGAACCCGGGCCTGTCCCGCTCCACCTACTGGGCGATGGGAGTGGCGGGCGCCCTGATTCTCTTTGCGTCGGTCGTGGTGCACGAGCTGGCCCACTCGCTGGTGGCCCGGCGCTACGGCGTCCCCATGCGCGGCATCACCCTGTTCCTCTTCGGCGGCGTGGCCGAGATGTCGGGCGAGGTGCCCACCCCCCGGGCCGAGTTCTGGATCGCCATCGCCGGCCCGGCCATGAGCCTCGCGATCGCGCTCGCCGGCTTCGGGCTGAGCCTCGCGGGGCAGGGGATGGGGATGCCCGAGCCCGTGCTCGGCGTGATGACCTACCTGGCGATGATCAATGGCATGCTGGTCGCGTTCAACATGGTCCCCGCGTTCCCCCTGGACGGCGGACGAGTCCTGCGATCCATCCTCTGGCACTGGAAAGGGAGCCTGCGCCGGGCCACCCGCATCAGCTCGCAGATCGGCTCCGGGTTCGGCTTCCTGCTCATCGCGGTGGGCGTCTGGTTCGTGATCCAGGGCAACTGGAGCGGGATCTGGTTCTTCCTGCTCGGCCTGTTCCTGCGCAACGCGGCACAGATGTCCTACCAGCAGCTCCTCCTGCGCCGCGCTTTCGAAGGCGAGCCGGTCTCGCGCTTCATGCAGACCAACCCGGTCACGGTGCCGCGCCAGATCCCCGTCAACGAGCTGGTCCAGGACTACATCTACCGTCACCATTACAAGATGTACCCGGTGCTCAACGACGCCGGCCGCCTGCTCGGCTGCGTCACCGCGCGGCAGGTCAAGGAGCTGCCCCGCGAGGAGTGGGAGAGCACCACGGTCGGCGCCCTGGCGAAGAACTGCAACCCGGAGAACGTGGTGCGGCCCGACACCGACGCCATGCAGGCCCTCTCCGCCATGAGCCGCAACGGCGTCTCCCGCCTCATGGTCGCCGAGGGGGATCAGCTCCTGGGCATCCTCACCCTCAAGGACCTGCTGCGGTTCTTCTCGCTGAAGATGGAGCTGGAACAGTAGGGGCGGCTCTTGTGGCCGCCCTCCGGAGGGCACCCACAAGAGGTGCCCCTACATGGCCGGGGATCAAGTTCTTAGCCGCGGGATCGCCCGGAGCAGCCGGCGGCGGCGCTTGCGGCGCTCGTCGGGAGTCTCGTGCCCCTCCTCCAGGGCCTTGAGCCGGGAGAGCTCCTTGCCGATCTCCGAGTTGACCTCGCCCCCCATCAGGATCGCGAACCCCGTGAGGTAGAACCAGGTCAGGAGCACGATGATCGCGCCCACCGATCCATAGGCCGTGCTGTAGGAGTGGAAGAAGGACAGGTAGAGGCGCAGGCCGAAGGATGCCAGCAGCCAGAGGGCCACGGCGGTGATCGCCCCCGGAGTCCCCCACTGGCGGTTCGAGCCCCCCCCCAGGTTGGGCGCGTAGTTGTAGACCATCTCGAAGGAGATGATCACGAACACCAGCACCAGCGGCCACCGCATCACGTGCCAGGCCACCGCCACGAACGGCCCCAGGTACTCCGCCAGCAGGCCCGCGATGGCCCCGCCGTAGAAGATGACGCCCAGGGCGCTGATGATCAGGGCCGCGAACACGACCGTCAGGGCGACCGAGATGATCCGCCGCTTCCACCAGCGGCGCGTCTCCTTCAGGCCGCAGGCGATGTTGAGCGTCCGGCCCACGGCGATCATGCCGTTCGAGGCGATCCAGATCGCGGCGAACAGGCTCGAGTAGAGCTTCAGCCCGCTGCGCGCCACCGTGATCTCGTTCAGCGTGCCGGTGAGGAGGGCCGTCACGTCCTGGCTCGGGGAGATCCGGGCCAGGTACTCGAAAAGGTTCCAGCGCACGGCGTTGCTCGCCCCGGCCACGTAGCCCAGGAGGGTGGTGAGGAACATGAGCAGCGGGAAGGCCGAGAACAGGAAGAAGTAGGCCAGCTCGGCGCAGCGCCCGAGCAGCTCGTCTTCATAGATCTGGCGCCAGAGCCGGATTGCCAGCTCCTTCCAGGTAAGACCGCCGCGTGTCCAGAGTGAGGTCATAGCTAAATCATGTCACCGGGGTGACTGGAGAAGCTCCATCGCCCCGCCGGTGCTAGCATCACCGCTGCAAAGAATGGCCCAGGGGGATGCATGGATCAGAAGAAGGCAGCGGAACGGATCGTCAAGCTCAGATCGGAGATCCGCCACCACGACTACCTCTACTATGTCAAAGACGCGCCGGATATTTCCGACGAGCAGTACGACAAGCTCTACCGGGAGCTGGTCTCCCTGGAAGAGGAGCACCCGGACCTCGTCACCGACGACTCGCCGACCCAGCGCGTCGCGGGCCAGCCGCTGACCAGCTTCCCCACCATCGAGCACGCGGCCCCCATGCTCTCCCTGGACTCGGACCAGTCCGAGGCCTCCCTGCGCCGCTTCGACGAGCGCGTGCGCAAGGGGCTGGGCGGAGAATTTCCCCTGGAGTACGTGCTGGAGCCCAAGCTGGACGGCGCCTCGCTCGAGCTGGTCTACCAGGACGGCACCCTGCTCCAGGCGTCCACCCGGGGTGACGGTCGGCGCGGCGAGGGGATCACCGCGAACGTCCGCACCATGCAGAGCGTCCCCCTCCGTCTTAGAGATAACGAGCGCCCGGTGCCGCCCTTCCTCGCCATCCGGGGCGAGGTCATCATGCGCGCGGAGCAGTTCGACAAGCTCAACGAGAGGCTGATGGCCGAGGGCAAGGAGCCATTCGCGAACCCGCGCAACGCCGCGGCCGGGGCCCTGCGCCAGCTCGATCCCCAGCTCACCGCCTCCCGTCCCCTGGAGCTCTACGCCTACGACATCCTGGCCTCCGAGGAGCTGGACCTTGCCTCCCAGTGGGACGTTCTGCAGGCCCTCCGCGACTGGGGGCTGCGCGTCAACGGCCTCGTCCGCAAGGCGACGACCGTGGACGACATCCTCGAATATCACAAGGGGCTGGAGGAGCAGCGGGACGATCTGGGCTACGAGATCGACGGCATCGTCATCAAGCTGAACGGCCTGGAGGCCCGGGAGATCCTGGGCTGGACGACCCGCCACCCGCGCTGGGCTTTCGCCTTCAAGTTCCCGCCGCGCAAGGAGATCACCCGCATCCTTTCCATCCTCCCCAGCGTCGGCCGCACGGGAGTGGTCACCCCGGTCGCCATCATGCTCCCGGTTGAAATCGGGGGCGTGACCGTCGCCCGCGCCACCCTCCACAACCGGGAGGAAGTGGCGAGGAAGGACGTGCGCGAGGGCGACCGGGTGCGCGTGCAGCGGGCCGGCGACGTCATCCCCCAGGTCATCGAGCGCATCGAGGAGCCTGACCGGGAGCGGGCGCCCGAGTGGCGGATGCCGGGCGTCTGCCCCTCTTGCGGCACTCCCCTCACCGAGCGCGGCCCGTTCACCGTCTGCCCGAACAGCTTCGAATGCCCGGCCCAGCTCGCCGGCCGCATCGTCCACTTCGCCTCGCGCAACGCCCTCGACATCGAAGGGCTCGGCGACGAGACGGCCAAGCTCTTCGTGTCCGAGGGGCTGGTCAAGCAGCTCCCCGACCTCTTCGACCTCAGGGCCGACCAGCTCGTGAAGCTGGAGGGCTTCGCGAGAAAGTCGGCCACCAACCTGGTGGAGGCGCTCCGAAAGGCAGCCTCCAAGGTGGAGCTGGCGCGCTTCCTCTACGGCCTGGGCATCCCCGAGGTGGGCACGGCCGTAGCTCGGGACCTCGCCAGGCACTTCGGCTCGTTCGAGCGCGTGCGCTCGGCGGACGAAGCTGCCCTGCAAGAAGTCCAGGGGATCGGGCCGCGCATGACCGAGCAGATCAAGGAGTTCTTCGCCCAGCCGGACAATGCCGAAGTTCTCGACGCGCTGGTCGGGAAGCTCAGTCTCCAGGAAGAGCAGTCCAAGCCGGCTGTCGGCTCCGTACAACCATTTGCGGGGCTCAAGTTCGTCTTCACCGGCGGCCTGTCCCGCTTCTCCCGCAAGCAGGCCCAGGAATACGTGGAATCCCTGGGCGCCCGCGCCACGGGGTCGGTCAGCAAGTCCACCGACTACGTGATCGTGGGCGAGGATGCCGGCTCCAAGGCCGAGGACGCGCAGAAGCTGGGCGTCAAGACCCTGGATGAAAACGGCTTCGTCAGCTTGTTACGGGAGAACGGAGTGAACTTGGACTGATAGGGAGATACCCGTGAAATCGAAAGCTCTGCTCACCCTCCTCCTGCTGGCCGGGAGCCTCGCCTGCGACTCGGCGGCCCCGGCGGCAGCCGCGGAGAAGAAAGGAAACCACGTGCACGCAGCCAATAGCACCGAGAAGGTGGTCAAGACCGACGAGGAGTGGAAGAAGATCCTGACTCCGGAGCAGTACCAGGTGCTGCGCAAGAAGGGCACCGAGCGCGCCTTCACCGGGGAGCTGAACGACAACCACCGCAAGGGCGTCTACGTCTGCGCGGCCTGCGGCCTGCCGCTGTTCAGCTCGGCGGCCAAGTTCGACTCGGGCACCGGCTGGCCGAGCTTCTGGCAGCCGATCGACCCGAAGGCCGTGGATACCGAGGAGGACCGCAGCTTCTTCTCGACCCGCACCGAGGTGCTCTGCGCCCGCTGCGGCGGCCACCTGGGCCACGTCTTCACCGACGGCCCCCGGCCCACCGGCCTGCGCTACTGCATGAACTCGGTGTCGATGAAGTTCGTGCCTGAGAAGTAGGCAACCTCAGCCCCCGTCAGGGGGCGACAGCGTCTAGCCCGGGGCGCGAGCCCCGGGTGGCGATCACCCTAAAATTCCAGAGCCCCGAAGGGGCGGCAGATGGGCCGTGCCCCACACGTGCCAACCGTTTCTTGAAGACATTCAGAGAATGACATTTCGGACCCGTTTTCCGTCTCTACACGGGTACTATGTCAAGACCACTACGCTTCATTCCGAAAGAAGGCGCTCTCGTCCACGTCACCTGCCGTACCATCCAGAGCCGTTTCCTGCTGCGGCCGAGCCCTGCCCTGAACCAGATCGTAGTAGGCGTCCTTGGACGGGCTCAGCGCCTGTACCAGGTCGCTTGCCATGACATCGTGGTGATGTCGAACCATTGGCACGGGCTGTTTTTGGTAAAGGACGCCAACCAACTCGCCCGCTTCATGGAGTTCGTGAACTCCAACCTCGCCCGCGAGGTAGGTCGGCTGGTGGACTGGCCGGACAAGGTCTGGGCGCGGCGATACCACTCCATTGTGGTGAGCAATGAGGAGATGGCCCAAGTCGAGCGCTTCCGGTACCTGCTTTCACATGGGGTCAAGGAGGGGCTTGTCGGACGAGTGACGGAATGGCCCGGAGTGCACGCCATCCGGGAGCTGCTCGAAGGCAAGCCGCTCAAGGGGCTCTGGTTCGACCGGACGCAGGAGTATGCCGCCCGAATCCGCGGGGAGGATTTCGACCGGCTGAAGTACGCAACCGAGGAGATCCTCGAGCTGTCTCCCCTACCCTGCTGGGAGGACCTCACACCGGAACAGTACAGGGAGCAGGTAGCCACGCAGATCGAAGACATCGAGCGCGCGGCTGCGGCCGAGCTCCGGAAGAAAGGTCTCCAGCCGCTGGGAGTGCCGGCGATCCTCAAGCAGCGCCCGCACACCCGGCCAGCGAAGACCAAGAAATCGCCAGCTCCGGCCTTCCATGCAGCGACCAAGGCCATGCGCCAGCTACTATGGACGATGTACTCCGAGTTTGTGGGGAAGTTCCGCGACGCCGCCGAGCAGTGGAGGACCGGGGATCGCACGGCGAGGTTCCCTGTAGGATCGTTCCCGCCGGGGCTACCCTTCGTCACCGCCGATTCGCCAGGTCCGCCTTAAGCGGTCGATCATTCCGCGTCCACAGATGTAGGCATTTCTCAACGCTCATTCGAGCGCAAGGGTGAGGTGTGTTGGAAGAGGCTGTCCGGCCACTCTGAAGGTGAAACTCTGGCCTGAAATCAAGTCTTTCCCGGTCGTCCCGAGGCCTCTGATGCCCTTATTCACTTCTTAGACGGCTTGAACGAGGGTAGCCACTGTCCGGCGTGCACTCCCAGCGAGCCGAAAGCATCATTTCCTTTTTTAAGTGGCTGGCACTTATCTATCTAGGGCTACCTTCTTGTATGGCTCTCTTGATCAATCGGTCAAGATGATCAACGTACTTGCGGGGAGCATCGTCGATCTCCCGCGTGATTTCCTCGCGGCCAACCTTCTTGCCAGACTGGAGTGCGATAACAGCTGCGACGATAGTAGCCACTGCGCCGATCACCGCTGCGACAATAGTAGGTTCCATGTGTTGACTCCTGTATCGCCCAACGCTGTGGCGCTTCAGCGTGTAGACAGCGAAGCTGGCAGTCCGCTGGAAGCGTCTGGTTCGGCGTGCATGCGTTTATCGAGCGATGGTCATTTGCCCTGGCGCTGCTTCTTTCCCGTTAGGCCCAGTGTCGCCCTCGGGGCCTGAGAAACCAGACGGTCCGGAGTTGCCACCTCTACAGTAAAATGTACCGCTCCCGCCTCCACCGCCAGGTCCACCTAGTCCCCCAACTCCACCTGGCCCTCCACTACCTGGTTGGCCCGGCGGCGCAGAGAAATCCACTTCTGAGCCAACTAAGGCCATTGCAAGGACTAGCATTCCTCCTGGGCCTGCATTACCACCGGCTGCTCCAATGCTTCCCTTTCCGCCAGTCCCACCGCGTTCTCCATCACCGCCCCCCTTTTTGCAATCAACGAAGCTATCCGAGCCGTTATCGCCACGTTTCCCTTCTGCTCCAGCACTGCCCTGAGCCCCCCTACCCCCCTGCCCTCCATTCTGTCCAGGAAGATCTACCTTGATCAAGCCTTGTGGCTTCTCCAGCGCTGCAATCACTACGCGACCTCCAGATAAGCCATTTACTCCAAGGGTTGTGTCTGGCGCAGGTGGAGGTGTCCGTGATTCATCAGGGTAAGAAATCACAGCGCCACTGCCGAATACAACACGTACTGCGATCAGGTTGAGACTGTTCCCGTTGGTGATAATCTTCGCGCCGTTCAAAAGCTTAAGTGTATGGACGCTGATGGTTACTGCCAGATTTGCTCCTGGCGGTCCGATCACTAATGTACTCTTATCAAGAGTCAGAGAACCCTTGGCCCCCAATTGAGTCTGCATGATTTCCCTGGCTTGGTTTGTGTCTACGGGCTCAAGAAACTCCTTTGGAAGCTCTGCAGGTGTAAGGCCCTGCCCAACGAAACGAAATTCCTTAGACTCACGTGTTGGCTGTAGAACCTCAGGAGTTGATCGCACCTGAGGATTATTAGGTTCCACACCAAAGAGGCCGCCTAAGGTGGTGGGCCATCTGAAAAAGGCCGAAGAAACAGTCAGAAATGACAGCACTACGAACAAAGCTAGAACAGCCCAAGTGAAAACTAGCGCCGGAACTCTAAAATCTTTACGCGCCAAACCGGTTATGGCTGCGAATACAACTAATAGAACCATCAAGGGGAGCATGACTCCGACACCTACCAGTGCAGCTTGAGTATCCTTGAAAAACGAAGAGGCGATAGCTAGGGCTGCCGCTACTCCGGCAATTCCTAGTGCGAATTTCACGGCAGGAACAGCCTCGATCGCTGCCCGAAGGATATTCAAAGGGCCGAAGGATTTTAGCTTTTTTGATGCACTAGGCTCTGCCATACAGTTCTCCAATTGGTCCAACCTGTCGCCCAACCTTTGCTTCTACGTCTCCATCGCCTTCTTCAGCAAGATCCAAATGCGTCAAGCCAAGGAGAAGCGTCGATAGCCACAACTCCTTGCATTGCTGTACGTTGGCTTGAGATTACACCCTTCCCTTATCAACGTCAAAGCGATAGAGCTTGGCGCATAAGCATTTAGGGAAAGGATATCCATGGGACCGTTCGGGTTGTCGGATAAGGTGCCTGATCAAGGGGGGGCGAGGTGACTTCTGCGGCAATGGCAGGCCGCAGAAGCATCCGGGCGGCGGATTACCTATCGTCAGGAGCTTGACGTATAAGTGCCCGATCGGGGACAGCCCCATGTCGGGGTTCTCCCGAGTTACCGCTTCGTGTACAGGGACTCGGAGTAGGCGCGGCCGTCCCGGACGAGGCGGATCTGGCCTGTGCTGGCCCAGCGGCGGAGGGTGGCCGAGACGCTCCGCGGCTGGATCCGGTGGCGCAGCTTCGGACCCCAGCGCTGCTGGATCTCCTTGATGAGCGCCGAGGCGCCGAAGACCTCGTCCGGCGGCTTGCGCTCGATCACGCGGCTCAACAGCCGGCTCAGCCAGCGCCATTCGTTGGTGTCGAGGTCCTCGACCGGCGGGGGAGCGGGCGGGACGGCCTGGGTCGGGGGCTTGACGTCCACGAGCATCTCGCCGATGGAGGCAGAGGCGGCCTTGAAGGTCTCGTAACGCTCGATCGCCTTCTGGTGCTCGGTCTCGTGGATCCCCTTCTGCTCGGCGTGCAATGCCAGCTGCCCGGCGTGGAACGCCTCCTGCTCCACGTGGTGTTCATGCCGGGCCTTGTGGTGCGCGATCTTCGCCTCCATCTGGGCGAGCGCGTCGGCGATGGACAGGTTCGTGCCCATTCCAGATCCCTCCAGAGTCATGACACAGGCATCCCCTGCGGCGGAACGCCGGTCCTACGTCGCAAAGCAAGGGGAAACTGCCTTCAAGGATACCGGAGGAGCGGCTCGGCGTCCATCCTACGTTGAAAAGTGGACTGCCCTTTCAACATGGGATGCAGACTCTTCAACACGGGCAGGTTACTTTTCAACATGGACAGGTTCCTACGTTGAAAAGTGGAGAGCCCTTTCAACACGGGAACCTTCCTACGTTGAAAGGTCTCCTTCTCATGTTGAAGAGTGAACACGATACGTTGAAAAGTGAACCGCCTTCTCAACACGGAAAGGCTCCCTTTCAACGTATCGGGTCCAGATTTCAACACGGGAAGGTTACTCTTCAACACGGGAAACTCGACTTTCAACGTACTGGGCTGCCTACGTTGAAAAGGCAACCCACTTTTCAACGTATCGGGCACACATTTCAACGTACCGACATTCCTTTTCAACATGGGATGGTGCCCTTTCAACGTAGGAACCTTCCCTTTCAACGTGGGGTCGTGCCCTTTCAACGTGGGGTCGTGCCCTTTCAACGTAGGATCGTTCCCTCGGCGTCGTCCCGACCGCGCTGGAAGCGGCGCCTGGAAGCCCCCCTCCCCAGCCCTCCCCCGCTACGCGGGAGAGGGGGCCGGAAGGTGAGGGCCGACTGTGGCACAGCTATTCCGTGACGAGCCCTAAGTACGTAGCGGCGCAGTACGGGCTTCATGCCGCCGGAGCAGACGGGCCTTCACTTCTTCCCAGGGAATACCGGCTTTGGGGTTGGAGCGTGCCTCGAGAAGTCTCTCTTCAAGAAGCTTCTTCAACTCGTCCGAGAGGGAAGAATCGGTCGCGGGCAGGTTCACCTTGGCCATAGCCCCAGCGTAACAAGTCTCCCCCTCTCCCGGGGAGGGTGTGCTCGGGGGACCGGGAGAGGGGGCCGGGGGGTGAGGGCCTGCAACCTTTCCCCCGCAACCCCGTATCTTCCCCTTGACAATCTACAGGAGACCGCGCATCCTTCCTGTAGACGATCTAGGAGAGATGATGAACAAAGCCAAGTCCGACCTCCTGCAGGGCACGCTCGACATGCTGATCCTCAAGACCCTCGCCCTGGAGCCCGCCCATGGATGGGGGATCGCCCAGCGCATCCAGCAGGTCTCCCGCGACGTGCTCCAGGTGAACCAGGGCTCCCTCTACCCCGCGCTCTACCGCCTGGAGCACCAGGGGTGGATCGCCGCCGAGTGGGGCACCTCGGAGAACAACCGCAAGGCCAAGTTCTACAGCCTGACCCAGGAAGGCCGGCGCCAGCTCGACGCCGAGACCGAGAACTGGGAACGCGTGTCCGCCGCCATCGACCGCATCTTAGAGACCGCGTAGGAGACAACGATCATGCAAGGACTCCGGATGAGCCTGAGATCGCTCCTGTTCAAGAGCCGCGCGGAGAGGGAGATGGACCAGGAGCTGAGCTTCCATATCGAGATGCAGACCGCCTTGAACGTCCGCAAGGGGATGACCCCGGAGCAGGCGCGCACGGAGGCCCTGCGCGAGTTCGGCGGCGTGGAAAAGTTCAAGGAGCAGTGCCGCGAGGAGCGCGGCGGACGCTGGCTGGAGCAGCTCTTCCAGGACCTCCGCTTCGGCGTCCGCAACCTGCTCAAGCACCCCGGCTACTCGGCGGTCGTGATCCTCATCCTGGCGCTCGGGATCGGCGCCAACACCGCCATCTTCAGCGTGGTCCATGGCGTCCTCCTCCGCCCGCTCCCCTACCCGCAGGAGGACCGCCTGGTCATCCTGCGCCAGAGCGCCGCCCTGATCGACATGGAGGACATCCGCGTCTCCCCCACGGAGCTGGCCGACTACCGCGCGCGCAGCCGCTCCCTCGCCGGCCTCGTCGAGCACCACACCATGCCGTTCACCCTGCTCGACCGGGGCGAGCCCCACCGCGTCCAGACCGGCGTGGTGTCGTGGAGCTTCTTCGACGTCCTCGGGGTCAAGCCCATCCTCGGCCGCACCTTCCGGCCCGAGGACGAGAAGCCCGAGGCCGAGCCCGTTCTGGTCCTGAGCTACGAGTACTGGCAGAGCCAGGGCGCCGATCCCAAGGTCGTGGGCCGGGCCATGGAGATGAACGACAAGACCCACATGGTGATCGGGGTCCTGCCCCCGGTTCCGCGCTACCCGACCGAGGACGACATCTACATGCCCTCGACCGCCTGCCCGTTCCGCGCCAGCGAGCATGCGCGCACGACCCGAGGCGCGCGCATGCTCACCGCCTTCGGCCGGCTGCGCCCCGGCCTGCCCCTGGAGCAGGCCCGCGCCGACCTCGCCGCCGTCGCCGGACAGCTCCGCGCCGAGCACCCCGAGGACTACCCCGACAACGCCGGCTTCCAGGCCAGGCTCCTGCCGCTGCGCGAGGAGCTGGTGCGCGAGGCCCGGCCCAAGCTGCTGATCCTGCTCGGCACGGTCGCCCTGGTGCTCCTGATCGTCTGCGCCAATGTCGCCAACCTGGCCCTGGCGCGGCTGGTCCACCGCCAGAGGGAGCTCGCCCTGCGCTCGGCGCTCGGCGCCGGCCGCGGACGGCTCGCGCGCCAGCTGCTGACCGAGAGCGCCCTGCTCGCCCTGGCCGGCGGCCTCGCCGGCCTCCTCCTGGCCGTGCCCGCCCTGAAGCTCCTCACCGCCTTCGCGGCCCGCTTCACCCCGCGCACCCATGAGATCGCGGTCGACGGCACGGTCCTCCTCTTCACGATCGGGGTCTCGCTGCTCACGGGCCTCCTCGCCGGCGTGGCGCCCGCGTTCTCGCGCCAGGATCCGACGGCCATGCTCAAGGAGGGAGGAGACCGGGGGACGGCCGGAGGCAGGAGCCTGCGGACGCGCAACCTCCTGATCGTGTTCCAGCTCGCGGCCTCCTTCATGCTCCTGATCGGCGCCGGTCTCACCCTGCGCAGCTTCTGGGAGCTGGAGCAGGTCAACCCGGGCTTCCGGCCCGAGCGCGTGACCACCGCGGGCGTGTTCCTCGACTGGAACAAGTACGACAGCGAGGAGAAGTTCTGGAAGGTCTACAGCACCCTGCTGGAGAGGATCGAGGCCCATCCCGGCGTCGTCTCCGCGGCGGTGGGATCGACCTTCCCGCTCAACGACTCCTTCCCCTGGAACAACGATCTGCAGATCGAAGGCCGCCCGCCGGTGCCGGGCGAGGCCACGGCCCCGGTCGACCTCCGTCTAGCGAGCTCCGGCTACTTCAGCACGCTGGGCATCCCCATCCTGCGGGGACGGGGCTTCAACGACGGCGACCACGCGGACGCCCCGCCGGTCGCAGTCGTGAATCAATCCGCCGCCCGCCGCTTCTGGGGGGACCGCAACCCGATCGGCCAGCGCATCTCGCTCGACGGCGGCGAGAACTGGCGCACGGTCGTGGGGATCGTGGGCGACGTCAAGCAGTACGGGCTCGACCGGGAGGCGGCCGACGAGATCTACCGCCCGTTCGCGCAGTACTCCGCCCCCGGCGCCAGCGTGCTGGTGCGGTCCGATCTGCCGGCCGCCAGGATCGAGAAGCTGGTGCGGGACGAGATGCGCGCGATCGATCCGACGCAGCCGGTGCACGACGTCCGCACTCTGGAAGACGCGCGCGCCGAGGCGCTCGCCCCCTCGCGCCTGACCACCACGCTATTGGGGGTCTTCGCCGTCCTCGCCCTGGTGATCACGGCGGCGGGCATCGCCGGCATCCTGGCCTTCTCGGTCAGCCAGCGGACGCACGAGATCGGCATCCGCATGGCCCTGGGAGCCGTGCCGGGGGACGTCCGCTTCCTGATCCTGCGGCAGGCGGCGATGCTGGTGATCCCCGGGCTGGCCCTCGGCATGGCCGGCGCCCTGGTGCTCACCCGCGTGCTCACCGGCCTGCTCTTCGGGGTCGAGCCCACGGACCCGGTCACGTTCGTGGCCGTCTCCCTGCTCCTCCTCGGAGTGGCCGCGGTGGCCTGCTTCGTCCCCGCGCGCCGGGCTACCGAGATCCATCCCATGGTTGCCTTGCGCAGCATGTAACTTCAAAGGAGCTCGATCATGAGATCCGTACGCTGGCTCTCCGTGTGTCTTCTTCTTGCCCTCTGTGCCTCGCTCGCTGTGGCCCTGCCAGAAGAGGCCTGGGTCTGTCCCATGCCTGAGCACTCAGAAGAGATCCATGACGCCGCGGGCACCTGCCAGAAATGCGGCATGGAGCTCATCACCAAGGCCGAGTCCGACCGCCGGGCCGCCTCGCGCCGCGACGTGGCGATCCTCCTGTTCGAGGGGGTCCAGATCATCGACTACACCGGGCCGTACGAGGTCTTCGGCCACGTCGGGACCCCTGACGGACCGGCCTTCCGCACGTACACCGTGGCAGAGAAGGCCGGCCCGATCACCACCGCCATGGGGATGAGCGTGAACCCGCGCTATACCTTCGCGAACGCGCCGAAGCCGGACATCCTGATCCTCCCCGGCGGCGGCGTGCCGCCCCACCTCGACAATCCGGCCGTGATGGCCTGGGTCAAGGAGACTGCGAAGGATGCCCAGGTGGTGCTCTCGGTCTGCAACGGCGCCTTCTTTCTCGCAAAGGCTGGGCTCCTCGACGGCCTGGAGGCCACTACCTTCGCCGGCCTGATCGACGAGCTGCGGGAGGCCGCGCCCAAGGCCCGGATCGTCGACGACAAGCGCTGGGTGGACAACGGGAAGATCATCACGACGGCCGGCCTGTCGTCAGGGATCGACGGCTCGCTCCACGTCATCGAGAAGCTGCTGGGCCGGGGGTACGCCCAGCGCGCGGCCCTGGGGATGGAGTACAACTGGCAGCCCGAGCTGAACTGGGCCCGCGCCGCCCTGCCCGACCGCCTGGTGCGCGTCGATACGCCCGCCGACCTGCCGGTCGAGCCGCTCCTCACCCAGGGAACCGCCGACCGCTGGGAGAAGCAGTGGTCCGTCGCCACCGACCAGAACGCCGCCGGCTTCCAGAAGCAGGTAGATCAGATCCTGGAGACCTCGAACAAGTGGACTCGTGAACCCGGAGGATGGACGTTCAAGGACCCCCAGGGCCGCGCCTGGAACGGCACCGCCGCGGTCGAGCCCCTCGCACCCGGCAAGCTCAAGCTAACGATGAAGATCGCCCGGCGGGCGTGAGAGACCGGAAACGTTTTTCCTGGGAGCGCTGGCGTCCCGCCGGCATGTCCGGATGGATCGGCGGAACGCCGGCCCTTTTTTACCAGGGAAAGCGCGCTCCGGTTGCGTAAGGCTAATTTGGACAATTTCTATCCACTGCTAGACTCACGGGCCATGAGCACGATTGGAGCCGCGAAGTTCAAGCAGGAGTGTCTCGCGATCCTTGACCGGTTGGGACCGGAGGGTATTGTCATCACGAAGCACGGCAAGCCGGTAGCGAAGCTGGTGCCGATCCAAACCGAATCGGCTGCCCTCATCGGGAGTCTCGCTGAAAAGATTCGGGTGCACGGCGACCTCTTGACCACGGGCCTGCGGTGGGATGCTGAATCTTGATACCTACATCGTGATCCATGCCCTCCAGGGCTCCTTGAAAGGGCCACGGGAGCGGCTCGCTTTGCCAGAGATTGAGCACCCTATCTCTATCAAGGGAGCCTCGCATGGAGAGAGAGACTCGCGCAAAGGAGCCAAGATGAAGACTCTAGCAATTTCCCTGATCCTCTTTGGCCTGTTGACTGTTGCTTCCGTCGCGGCGGTTCCCGCGGCTTCGCCCACCTTGGCCGTGGCGGACGCTCCGGCTGAAGTTGAGATCTCCGAGGAGTTCCTCTGCAAGCTAAGTCAGACGACTGCCATAGTGCTTCCCGACTCGACCCCGGCCCCGAACCCGGCCGTGGCGGTGTGTGGAGCTTGCAGCGGCTATCAGTGCAGCAATAGAAACGTGGGCGCTTTTTGCTCGGGTGGTTATAATCCCACCACCGGCGAATATCCCGTCTCGGGTTGGTGCCTTGACTCTCAAGAAAGCGCTTGCCCCTCCGATGGTCGCCCTTTCTGTCAGTGCCTGACCGAGTACCAGTAAAGAGCCGCGCGAGATCAGGACCACGACTGAGGCCGGCGAGACGCTGGCGCTGCCAGGAAAGGCTCCCCAGCGCCCTTGTCGCGACGCGGAGATCCGTCAAGAGCCCGCGGCTTCCTTGGCTGCTGCGCCCAACTCCTTGAGCTCGGGGGCATCATCCCCCTTCTTCACCACAGGCCAGGTGACGCGGCGCCTCGTGAGCGCCGCGTCCAGCCTCTCCCACAGAAGGCGGTGGAGCACCGGCTTGCCCTCCTGGGTGACCCAGTTGCGCCGCTTCCATCCCGCCAGCCAGCCGGTGGCGCCATTCCTCAGATAGTCCGACAGCGTGTAGACCGACACCGAGATCCCCGGCGGCAGGCGGTCCAGGGCCTCGGATGCGGCGAGCAGGTCGAGTTGGTTCGAGCTCATCCCACTGGCTCCGCCGGAGACCACCGTCTCGCTCCCTTGAAAGCGGATCAGCGCCGCCCAGCCTCCCCGGTTGCTCCCCTTTTGGCCGGAACCGGCCACCCGCAGGAAGACCTCGGCATCCGGCCGCTCGGTGGAGACCTTCGCGTTCAGGCCCAGGGCGGCGCGCTGCTCGCGGATCGCCAGCGTGGCGAGCTGATCGGCGCGCTCGTTCCACTTGTTGCCGGCGTGCCCCTTCACCCAGTCCCAGCGGATGTCGTGCTCCTTGATCACCTCGGCCAGCCGGCGCCAGAGGTCCTCATTCTGAAGCTCGCCGTCCTTGCGCTTCCAGCCGCGGGCGATCCAGCCGGGGAGCCACTCGGTGATCCCCTTCCTCAGGTATTGGGAGTCGGTGTAGAGACGGACCTTGCAGCGGCGTGTGAGCGCCTCCAGGGCGCGGATCGCCGCGGTCAGCTCCATGCGGTTGTTCGTGGTGTGCGGCTCGCCGCCCTTGAGCTCCGTGCTCTTGGCGCTCGCCTCGTGGAGCAGGACAACGCCCCAGCCACCCGGACCCGGGTTGGGATCGGCGCCGCCATCCGTGTAAACCGTCACGTCAGTGATCTCAGGCATGGGGGCCGGAATCTATCAAAGAGGCACCCTTCTTGCTCGATTTACGACCTTATGAAAAATGCAGCCCTCGCCCTGTCCTGCCTGCTGCTCGCCGGCTGCTGGTCCGTGCTCCCCTCCGCGGGAGGAGGACAGACGTCCTTTCAGGGACAGCGCACGGCCAACGCATCCGACATCGCCCTCCCCGAGGGCTACAGCGCCGAGGTCGTGGCGACCGGCTTCACCTTCCCCACCGGGGTAGCCTTCGATGATCAGGGCGGGATTTACGTCCTGGAGGCCGGCTACTCCTATGGGGAGGTCTGGGCCACCCCGCGGCTGCTCAAGGTCAATCCGGGAGGAGCACCCACGGTGGTGGCCACTGGCGAGAATGCGCCCTGGAACGGCGTGGTCTTCCACGGCGGCGCTTTCTACATCGCGGACGGCGGCGAGAAGTCCGGCGGGCGCATCCTTCGGGTAACGACTCCGGACGGGAAGATCACGCCGATCGTCGAGGGACTCCCAAGCCTCGGGGACCACCACACGGACGGCCCGGCCGTGGGCTCCGACGGCTGGATCTACTTCGGCCAGGGTACGGCCACCAACTCCGGCGTGGTGGGCACCGACAACTACGAGTTCGGCTGGCTGAAGCGCCACCCGGACTTCCACGACATCCCGTGCAAGGACGTCCGGCTGGCCGGCAAGAACTTCACCAGCGACGACCCGCTCACCCCGGGCCGCAAGGCCACGACCGGCGCCTACCAGCCGTTCGGCCAGGCATCCACGGCAGGGCAGGTGGTGCCGGGCAAGGTGCCCTGCGGCGGAGCCGTGATGCGTGTCCGGCCAGAGGGCGGGCAGCCCGAGCTCGTGGCCTGGGGCTTCCGCAACCCCTTCGGTCTGGCCTTCTCGCCGGACGGCACGCTCTATCTGACGGAGAACGGCTACGACCAGCGCGGCAGCCGGCCGGTCTTCGGCTCGCCCGACGTGCTCTGGCGCGTGGAGAATGGAGCGTGGCACGGTTGGCCAGACTACGCCATGGGCGTGAAGCTCGAGGACGGGCAGTTCCACCAGGGCTCGAACCCGCCGCTCGACTCCCTGCTTGCCGAGGAGCCCGGCACGCCGCCGAAGCCCGCGGCCACGTTCGGCGTCCATGCCTCGGCGAATGGCTTCGACTTTTCCCGCAGCGAGGCGTTCGGCCACGTGGGCGAGGCGTTCGTGGCCGAGTTCGGCGACATGGCCCCCAAGGTCGGCAAGGTTCTCGGACCGGTCGGCTTCAAGGTGGTACGGGTGGATCCGAAGACCGGCCGCGTAGAGGATTTCGCGGTGAACCGCAGAGCCAAGGGACCCGCCTCCCGGGTGGGCGGCGGCGGACTGGAACGGCCGGTGGCCGCGCGCTTCGATCCGAGCGGCGAAACGCTTTACATCGTGGATTTCGGAGTGATGACCGTGGGTCCCCAGGGACCGCAGCCGCGCCAGGAAACAGGCGTGCTGTGGAAGATCAGGAGGACGAGATGAGGGCGTTGCTGATTCTGCTTAGTCTCCTCGTTTTGGGGGCCGGTTGCTCGGCACGCCGGAGCGAGCCGATCGCCGGGCCGTTCGTTCCCGACTCTCCCGTGATCGCCCGCGGCGAGATCGCCTTCGACCAGCACTGCTCGCGCTGCCATCCCGGCGGCGAGAAGGGCCTCGCCCCGGCCCTCAACAACAAGCCGCTGCCCGGCTTCCTGATGAAATTCCAGGTCCGTCACGGTGCGGGCGCCATGCCCGCGTTCTCCGAGAAGGAGCTGTCCAGGGAGGATCTGGATGCGCTCGTCAAATACCTCAAAAAACTGCGCCGGCAGTAGCTTTCGTGGCACGCACCTTGCGGAACAATCGCGAGGCAGTCATCGGTCCTTTCCCCCCAACCGGAGGTCCCGACCACCCATTCACCTTGTTTCAGCAGGAGGCGTCCCACCGTGCGAGAAGTACCCACGAGTCCCCCTCATCAGGGCACGGAAGAACCCCATCGTCATGAAACTCCCGGACAGCCCAAGGGGTTGGCGGCTCTGCTCGGCGGCGCCGCGCTGGTCGCCTACGCCGTGTACAAGGGCACCAGCCGCGGCCGGGAGGCAGCCCATACGGCAGCATCGCCGGCTCCCCGGCACGAGCCTCTCCCCACTCACATCGAGGCCAGCGTCACCGTAGGACGTCCGGCGCAGGAGCTCTACTCTTACTGGCGGCAATTCGAGAACCTCCCCCGCTTCATGCGGCACCTGGATTCCGTGAGGGATATCGGCAACGGCCGCTCGCACTGGATCGCGAAAACCCCGGTGGGCTCCCGCGTCGAATGGGACGCCGAGATCGTCGACGAGCGCGAAGGCCAGCACATCTCCTGGCGCTCCGTCGCCGGCTCGCAGGTCCACAACGCCGGCTCGGTCCTGTTCGAGGCCGCTCCGGGGAACCGCGGCACGACGGTCCGGGTCAGCTTCGACATGGCCCCTCCGGGCGGCAAGGCCGGGCGCCTCGCGGCGAAAGCCCTAGGGCCGATCACCAAGCAGCAGGTCCATGAAGACCTCCGGCGCTTCAAGAGCCTGATGGAAGCCGGCGAGATCCCCACCAACGAAGGCCAGCCCGAAGGCCGGCGTCCCCTGATCAATCCCAGGAACCCGCTCTAGCGGAGGAGGCACCATCAATGAAAGCGGTCTGCTGGAACGGAACCAACGAAGTCAAGGTCGAGGAAGTCCCCGACCCGAAGATCCTCAACCCCCGGGACGCCGTGCTGCGCGTCACCACCGCCGCGATCTGCGGCTCGGACCTCCATCTCTACGACGGCTACATCCCGACGATGAAAAAGGGAGACATCCTCGGCCACGAGTTCATGGGCGAGGTCATGGAGGTGGGCCGCGAGGTGAAGGACCTCCAGGTCGGCGACCGGGTCGTCGTGCCCTTCAACATCGCGTGCGGCCGCTGCTGGTTCTGCGAGCACGAGCTGTTCTCCCTGTGCGACAACTCGAACCCCAACGCCTTCATCGCGGAGAAGGCGTACGGCCACTCGCCTTCGGGCCTGTTCGGCTACTCCCACATGACGGGCGGATACGCCGGCGGCCAGGCCGAGTACGTACGCGTTCCCTACGCCGACGTGGGCGCGCTCAAGGTGCCCGAGGACATCCCCGACGAGAAGGTGCTCTTCCTCGGCGACATCTTCCCCACGGGGTACATGGCGGCCGAGAACTGCAACATCCACCCGGGCGACACCGTCGCCATCTGGGGCTGCGGCCCGGTTGGCCAGTTCGCCATCCAGAGCGCCTGGATGCTGGGCGCCGAGCGGGTCATCGCCATCGACCGCTTCCCCGAACGGCTGCTCATGGCGCAGAGCTGGGGCAAGGCCGAGATCATCGATTACGAGGAGGTGGACAGCGTCGTCGACACCCTGCGGGAGCTCACCGGCGGGCGCGGCCCGGACTCCTGCATCGACGCCGTCGGCATGGAGGCCCACAGCGACGACATCAGCGGCATCTATGACAAGGCCAAGCAGGCCGTGCGCCTGGAGACCGACCGGCCGAACGTGCTGCGCGAGTGCCTGATGGCGTGCCGCAAGGGCGGGACCGTGTCGATCCCCGGCGTCTACGGCGGCCTGATCGATAAGATCCCGATGGGTGCCTCGTTCAACAAGGGGCTGACCCTCAAGATGGGCCAGACCCACACCCATCGCTACATGCGTCCTCTGCTCGATCGGATCCTGAAAGGCGAGATCGATCCGTCCCGGGTGATCACCCACCAGATGAGCCTGGACGAGGCGCCGGACGGGTACGAGAGCTTCAAACACAAGCGGGACCATTGCATCAAGGTCGTGCTCAAGCCGGGTATCGGGGGCGGCCACTCTCACGGCGGGAACGGCCGGGAGCACCACGCATGAGATCGGGCAGAATTCCGGCAGTCCTCCTGGCTGGGGCCGCCGGCGTCGGTCTGGTGGCGGCGGCGCGCGCGGTGCGCCGCCGTCCTCCTATCTCCTTCGACGACCGCGTCATCCTGATCACCGGCGGCTCACGGGGGTTGGGTCTCCTCATCGCCCGCGAGCTGGCCCAGGAGGGAGCGCGCCTCGCCATCGTGGCGCGCGATCCCGAGGAGCTGGACTTCGCGCGGCGCGAGCTGGCTGCGATAGGGGGAATGCGGGTGCTGGCCCTGCCGTGCGACATCCGCGACCGGGAGCAGGCCGAGTGGGCGGTCGAGGCCACGATCGAGCGCTTCGGCCGGCTGGACGTGCTCGTCAACAACGCCGGGGTCATCCAGGTCGGGCCACTGGAGCACATGAGCCTGGAAGACTTCGAGGACGCCCTGAAGATCCACTTCTGGGGTCCGCTCTATCTGGTCCGGGCCGCGCTGCCGCACCTGAAGAAGGAAGGCGAAGGCCGGATCGTCAACGTCTCCTCGATCGGGGGCAAGATCGCCCTTCCCCACCTGCTCCCGTACAGCGCCAGCAAGTTCGCGCTCACCGGGCTCTCCAACGGGCTGCGGGTGGAGCTGGCGAAGGAGGGAGTGTACGTCACCACGGTCTGCCCCGGCCTGATGCGGACCGGCTCGCACGTGCACGCCCTGTTCAAGGGCAAGCGCCAGGAGGAGCTCGCCTGGTTCGCGGTGACGGACTCGACGCCGCTGACCTCGATCAGCGGACGCCGGGCCGCCCACAGGATCGTGCAAGCCTGCCGGTACGGGGAGCCGCACCTGATCATCACTCCGCAGGCGAGGATCGCCGCCCTGGCGTCGGTGCTCGCTCCCGGGCTGACCGCCCGCGCCCTGGAAGTGGTCAACCGGCTCCTGCCGGAGCCGGCGCTTCATGACGGCGACGAGGCGCGACCCGGCTGGAAGTACCCTTCGTCCTGGGCTCCCTCGGTCCTCACGCGCCTGTCTGACGAGGCCGCGGTGGAGAACAACGAGTTGCGCGGGGAGGAGGCGGTGGTATATGGAAACGGGGGTAATGGCCGGGAAGAGGGCTGATCAAAGAAGAGCCCGAAACTCTTCGCGGGTCAGCTCGCAATCCCGCAGGATCTGGGCAAAGAGGCCCGGACCGATCGTCTCGCCCGCGTGAACTGGAATCACGGTTCGCCGGCCGTCGGCATGGCGTAGGAAGTGATGGCTGCCCCTGATCCGCGCTACTTCAAAACCGCCCCTCGCGAGGGCGTCGACGAGCTGCCTGCCTGTGAGGCGTGGCAGCTTCGTCAAGATGCCACCGTGACTCTTTGCACCCCGATGAAGTCCAACGCCTCTGCTTCGTCCCCTTCGACTTCCAAACAGAGCTCGATGGCTTCCCGTATACGGTCCATCAGCTCGTCCAGGGACTTCGCCTGGGTATGACAACCGCGCAGGCTCGGAACCGTTGCCACGTAGTAACCTTCGCTGTCGCGCTCGATGATCACGTTAAAATCCCGACCCATAGTGTCGAGCATTCTACGCCTCCCTCGGTTACAAGAATGGTGGCGGGAAAATGATACCTTGTTTCCGGAGGACGCGCACCTGAACAACGCCGAGATTGCACAGGTGCTCGAGGAGGTCGCCGACGTCCTCGAGATCCAGAACGAGAACACCTTCCGCGTCCGCGCCTATCGCAATGCCGCGCGGACCATCGAGGTCCAGACCGCGCCGTTGTCCCGGCTGGTCGAGGAGGGCAAGCCCCTCACCGACTTGCCCGGCATCGGCAAGGAGATGGCCAATCACATCAAGGAGATGGTCGAGACCGGCACGCTCGGGTTTCGCGACAAGCTCCTGGCGGAGGTCCCCCGCTCGCTGATCGAGCTCGTGCGCCTGCCCGGCGTCGGTCCCAAGAAAGCCCGCAAGCTCTGGGACGATCTCAAGATCTGCTCCGTCGAAGAGTTGGAGGAGGCTGCCAAGGCGGGCCGCATCGCGGGCGTCGCCGGCTTCGGGGCCAAGACCCAGGAAAAGATCCTCGCCGGCATCCAGGACTGGCGCCAGCACACCAGCCGCATGCTCCTCATCGAGGCCGAACGCTTCGTGGAGCCGCTCGTCGGCTACCTGCGCGCCATCCCCGAGGTCGAGCGCCTGGAGGTCGCCGGCAGCTACCGGCGGCGGCGCGAGACCGTGGGGGACATCGACCTCCTCGCCATCGCCACCGTGCCCGGACCGGTGATGGAGGGCTTCCTCCACTACCCGCAGGTCGCCAAGGTCCTCGCGGCCGGCGACACCAAGTCCTCGGTCACCCTCGGCTCGGGCCTGCAGGTGGACCTCCGCGTCGTGACGCCGGAGTGCTACGGCGCGGCCCTGGTCTATTTCACCGGCTCCAAGGAGCACAACGTCAAGCTCCGCCGGCGTGCGGTCGAGCAGGGCCTGCGCATCTCGGAGTACGGGGTCTTCCGTATCCATGAAGACGCTCGGGAGGAAATCGTGGCCGGGCGGGAGGAGGCGGACGTCTACGCCTCCGTGGGGCTCCCCTGGATCCCGCCGGAGCTGCGGGAGGACCGCGGCGAGATCGAGACCGCGGTCCGCGGTTCCCTCCCCCGGCTCATCGAGACGGGAGACATGCGGGCCGACCTCCACATGCATTCCATCTGGTCGGACGGCCGCCAGACGATCGAGGAGATGGTGGAAGCCTGCGCGGCCCGCGGCTACGAGTACATGGTCATCTCGGACCACAGCAAGGTGCTCGCGATGACCAACGGCCTGGATGCCTACCGCCTGCGCGAGCAGTGGAAGGAGATCGACGAGGTCCGCGCCCGCCACCCGGAGATCCGTATCCTCCGCTCCATGGAGGTGGACATCCTCGCCGACGGCAGCCTGGACCTGGAGGACGAGATGCTCGCCGGGCTCGACCTGGTCCTGGTCTCGCTCCACTCCCGCTTCGACCTGCCCGAGGCCCAGCAGACGGAGCGGGTGCTGCGCGCCCTGGAGCACCCGGAGGTCAACGTCTTCTGCCATCCCACCGCCCGTATGATCAACCGCCGCAAGGGAGCGGAGATGGACCTGGACCTGATCTTCCGCCGCGCCGCCGAGCTGGGCGTCGCGATGGAGCTGAACTCCAGCCCCAACCGCCTGGACCTGCGCGACGACCACCTGCGCCTCGCCCGCGGGATGGGCTGCCGCTTCGTGATCAACACCGACTCCCACCGCACGTCCGAGCTCGACCTGATGCGCTACGGCATCGACCAGGCCCGCCGCGCCGGTCTGGAGCCGCGGCACGTGCTGAACACGCTGCCCTACGAGGAGTTCCGGAAGGCGATCGAGCGCCCCCAAACTCCCGGCCGCTGATTTCGTACAAATGTTAGGGAGGAATCTTATGAGCCGACACCCTGTCGCCCGAGCAGCCCTCGCGCTGTTCGCGCTGGCCCTGCCCACCCTGCCGGTCATGGGCCAGGACCTCAAGTCGTTCGAGGAGCGCACCACCGTTCACAAGCTCGCCAACGGATGGACGTTCATCCTGGTCGAGCGGCCGACCGCGCCGGTCTTCGCCTTCTGCACCCTCGCCGACGTAGGCTCGGCGCAGGAGGTGCCCGGCATCACCGGCCTCGCCCATATGTTCGAGCACATGGCCTTCAAAGGGGGGCCGAAGATTGGCACCAGGGATTGGGCCGCGGAGAAGAAGGCCCTGGAAGCGGTGGAGACCGCTTATGCCGCCTACCAGACCGAGCGCCTCTCCCCCAGGTCCGACCCCAAGAAGGCCGAGACGCTCCTCGCCGAGCTTCGCGCCCGGCAGCAGGAGGCCTCCAGCTTCATCGACGACAGCGGCGGCTTCGACACCATCCTTGCCCGGGAAGGCGCCAACGGCATCAACGCCACCACCACCGCAGACGACACCCGCTACTTCTACTCCCTGCCTTCCAACAAGCTCGAGCTCTTCGCCTTCCTGGAGTCCGAGCGCTTCCTCCACCCCGTGTTCCGCGAGTTCTACCAGGAGCGCGACGTCGTCCAGGAGGAGCGCCGCATGGGCGAGAACAGCCCCTTCGGACGCCTGATCGACCAGTTCCAGACCACGGCCTTCGAAGCGCACCCCTACAAGCAGCCGACCGTCGGCTACATGAGCGACCTGCAGTCGTTCACCGCCACCGACGCCCAGAAGTTCTTCGACACGTACTACGCCCCGTCCAACCTGATCACGGCAATCGTGGGCGACATCGAGCCCGCGGCCGTCATCCCGGTTCTGGAGAAGTACTTCGGCCGAATCCCTGCCCGTCCTGGACCGCAGCCGCTGCGCACGGTCGAGCCGCCCCAGGATGCAGAGAAGATCGTGGTCCTGGAGAACGCGGCGCAGCCGATCTACCTGGAGGGCTACCACAAGCCGGCCGACACCCACCCAGACCAGCCGGTCTACGACGCCATCGACGACATCTTCAGCCGCGGACGCACATCCCGCCTGTATCGCACCCTGGTGCGCGACAAGAAGCTCGCGGTCGAGGCGGGCTCGTTCTCCGGCTACCCCGGCACCAAGTACCCGAACCTCTGGGCGATCTTCGCCATGCCGGCCTTCGGCGTCACCAACGAGCAGGTACAGGAGGTCATCCACGCCGAGATCGCGCGCCTGCAGAACGAGGACGTCACGGACGAGGAGCTCGCCAAGTTCAAGACCCGAACGAAGGCCGACCTCTTCCGCGCCATGCGCGACAGCCAGAATCTCGCGAACGCGCTCGCCACCCAGCACCGGCTCCATGGCGACTGGCGCGAGCTGTTCCGCTATCTCGATCGCATCGACAAGGTCACGAAGGCCGACATCCGCCGCGTGGCGAACGAGACCTTCCGCAATAACAACCGGACGGTCGCCATGAGCAAGACCCGCCCCTCCACGACCAAGGAGAGCACCCGATGATTCGCTGCCGAGGACATCTTCTCGTCCTGCTGCTCCTGACCGCCGTGCCGGCCGCGGCGCAGGTCGACCGCATCCAGGACATCCGCTTTCCGCCGCTCGCCCGCTTCGACATCCCGGAGCCGCAGCGGATCGAGCTGGAGAACGGCCTCGTCGTCCTTCTCTTGGAAGACCACGAGCTGCCGCTGGTCGAGGCCACGGTGCTCGTCCGCGCCGGCTCCGGCTACGATCCCGCGGACAAGATCGGCCTCGCGGAGCTCGCCGGCCGCGTGCTCCGCACCGGCGGCACCGAGAGGATGAACGGCGACCAGCTGGACGACTGGCTGGAGAGCCGCGCCGCCGCCATCGAGGTCGGAGTGACGGAGGACGCCGCGCGCGTCACCTTCAACTCGCTCAAGAAGGACTTCCCCGAGGGTCTGCGCATCCTCGCCGACGTGCTCCGCCGTCCCGCCTTCGACCCGAAGAAGCTGGAAGTCGAGCGCAACCGGGCGGTCACCACCGTCGCGCGCCAGAACGACGAGCTGCTCGACATCCTGTTCCGCAAGTTCCAGGAGATTGTCTACGGACCGGACTCTCCCTACGGCTGGACCGAGACCTACGCGACCCTCGGCGCCATCACCCGGGACGACGCGCGGGAGTGGCATCGGAGGATGTTCCACCCGGACCGCACCGTCCTCGGCCTGGTGGGCGACTTCTCGTCCGAGGAGGCCGTGCGCTGGGTGCGCGAGGCGCTCGGCGACTGGCCCCGGGGACCGCAGACCAGGCTCGCCATGCCCGCCTGGCGCGACCGGATCACCCCCGGCATCTACTACGCCGAGAAGGGTGACGTCCCGCAGTCGGGCATCATGATGGGGCACCTCGGCGTGCGCCGCGACCATCCGGACTATTACGCCCTGGAGGTCATGAACCAGGTGCTCGGCTCCTCCACGGTCTCCCGCCTGTTCAGCAACGTGCGCACCAAGAAGGGGCTCGCCTACGCCGTGGCCGGCCAGGTGGGGACGGCCTGGGACCACCCCGGCATGGCCATACTGTTCACGACCACCAAGGTCGAAACGACCGGCGCCAGCATCGACGCCCTTCTGGAAGAGGCCCGCAACCTCAAGGCCCTTCCGCCCACCGAAGCCGAGATCGAGGTCGCCAAGCGCGGGCTCCTGGACTCCTTCATCTTTCGCGTCGACGCGCCGCGCAAGGTGCTGGGCCAGCAGATCCAGGCCGAGTTCCACGGCTACCCGCGCGACTGGCTGTCGCGCTACCGCGCCGGCATCGAGGCGGTCACCCCCGCCCAGGTGCGCGACGCCGCGGCCCGGCACCTGCGGCCCGAAGAGTTCGCCATCCTCGTGGTCGGCCCGACCAAGGGCCAGGACAAGCCGCTCGCGACGTTCGGCAAGGTGACACCGGTGGACATCACCTTGCCGCAACCGCCCGGACCCAAGAACGGGCACTGACGTTCAGAAGCTCGGCGGGCGTGTAGCAAAAGCTACACGCCCTTTCCCCTCCTCTTCCCACTAGCCCTCCCCCGGGCAACCAAGAACGTACAAACAAGGCGGGTTTTTTTTCGTGCTTCCAACTGGCACGTACATTGCTGTTACCGCTACACGAAATGTGAGGAAGTAATTGATTCATTCCAACAACAGAGAAACAACGAAGGGAGAGGGATGAGCGGACGAATCCTCATCACTGGAGGGGCTGGGTTCATCGGCTCACATCTTGCGGACGAGTTGCTCGAACACGGTTATCAAGTCAGGGCACTGGACAACCTCTCGGACCAGGTGCATGGACCGAGTCTCAGCGGGGGTGGACGGCCCGGCTATCTCAACCCGGACGTGGAGCTGATCGAGGGAGACGTCCGCGATCCGGAAGCGGTGCGCAAGGCGCTGGACGGGGTGGACGCGGTCTACCACTACGCGGCCCGGGTCGGCGTCGGCCAGAGCATGTACGAGATCGAGAAGTACACCTCGGTGAACAACCTGGGGACGGCGGTGCTGCTGGAAGCGCTGATCGAGAAGCCGGTCCGGCGCCTGGTCGTGGCCTCCAGCATGAGCATCTACGGTGAAGGGCTCTACGTCGACGGCGAAGGCCGCGCGGTCCTCGGACAGGAGCGCGGGCTCGAGTTCCTCAAGGCGCACGACTGGGAGGTGAGGGACGACCAGGGCCGGCCGCTCACGCCGGTGCCCACGCCGGAGTCCAAGACCCCCTGCCTCTCTTCCGTCTACGCGCTCTCCAAGTACGACCAGGAGCGCATGTGCCTGATGGTGGGCCGGGCCTACTCGATCCCGACCGTGGCGCTGCGCTTCTTCAACGTCTACGGCACCCGGCAGGCGCTGTCTAACCCCTACACCGGGGTGCTCGCCATCTTCGCCTCGCGGCTGCTCAACGGCAATCGGCCCCTGATCTTCGAGGACGGCTACCAGATGCGCGACTTCGTCCACGTCTCGGACATCGCCCGCGCCAGCCGGCTGGCGTTGGAGGTCGAAGCGGCACGGGATCAGGTGCTCAACGTGGGCAGCGGCCGCCAGTACACGGTGCGGGAGATCGCCCGTGCGATGGCCGAAGTGCTCGGCAGGAAGGACCTGGAGCCCGAGGTGACCGGCAAGTACCGGGTGGGCGACATCCGCCACTGCTTCGCGGACATCACGGTGGCCCGGCGGGTGCTCGGCTACGCGCCCCAGGTGCCGCTGGAACGGGGACTGATCGAGCTCTCGTCCTGGCTCGAGGGACAGGTGGCCACCGACCGCGTCGCACAGGCGGGCGAGGAGCTGGCCGCTCGGGGGTTGACGGTATGAGAAGCAAGCCTGTACTGATCACCGGCGGCGCCGGCTTCATCGGCACCAATCTGGCCGACGCACTGGCCTCCTCGGGCCGTCACGTGCGGGTGCTCGACAACCTCTCGCGCCGCGGCGTGGAGAAGAACCTCGAGTGGCTCAAGGAGACCCACGGCGACCGCATCCAGTTCGATAAGGCCGACGTGCGCGACCGCGCGGCGGTACGCCGCGCCATTCGGGGCGTCGAGGCGGTGTTCCACTTCGCCGCCCAGGTGGCGGTGACCACCAGCCTGGAAGACCCCATCTACGACCACGACGTCAACGTGAACGGCACGGTCAACGTGCTGGAGGCGGCCCGGCTCGAGCCGGAACCGCCGGCGGTGATCTTCACCTCCACGAACAAGGTCTACGGCGGCATGGAGGACGTGGAGCTCCACCTGGACGGCATGCGCTACGAGCCCAAGGACGCGCTCCTGCGCATGCGCGGGTTCTCCGAGGAGCGGCGGCTCGACTTCCACAGCCCCTACGGCTGCTCCAAGGGCTCCGCGGACCAGTACGTCCTCGACTACTCCCGCAGCTATGGATTGCGGACCGCGGTGTTCCGCATGAGCTGCATCTATGGGCCGCACCAGTTCGGCAACGAGGACCAGGGCTGGGTGGCCCACTTCCTCATCCGCGCCCTGGAAGGCAAGCCGATCACGCTCTACGGCGACGGCTTTCAGGTACGGGACGTCCTCTACGTCCAGGACCTCGTCCGCGCCTTCCTGCTCGCCTGGCAGAACATCGGCAAGGTCAGCGGCCAGGCGTTCAACATGGGCGGCGGCCCGGACAAGACCGTCTCCCTGCTGGAGCTGATCGGCCTGATCCAGAAGCTGCACGGCAAGCGCCCGGAGGTCCAGTTCGAGGGCTGGCGCACGGGCGATCAGCGCTACTACGTCTCGGATACCCGCAAGTTCCAGACCGCGACCGGCTGGCATCCGCGCGTCAACGCGAAAGAGGGCGTGGGCAACCTTTACAACTGGATCACCGAGGCCGGGCTGCCGTCCGAGGCGGCGGCGGCTCTCGTCGCGGCGGGCCGCCGGGCGGGAGGCCTCGGCACGAATCTTGGATGAAAGATACCCCACGGTACATT
>DATLNC010000102.1:0-6225 GCA_035536935.1 Thermoanaerobaculia bacterium | reverse complement strand
ACCTGCTGCGCCTCCAGCCCCGGGGAGGGGCTGTACTTTTCTAGCCTGGGGTTTCAACCCCAGGCGGCTTCACCCCGCAAGCTCCGAGAGCGCCACGTGCAGAGCCATCACCGGGTTGGACGACCCGCTCAGCTCGATGGCCAGCTCCTTCTCGAAGCGGTACAGCGCCGCGGCATAACCCTCGACGGGCAAGGCGGGGTCTGCGAAGAGACGCAGCCCCGCCGAGCAGCTCAGGCAGCCCTCCTGCAGATGGGCCAGGATCTCCGGGCTCCCTTCGCGGAGGGCCAGCTCCGGGCGAAACTCCAACCGGGTGTTCTTGACCAGGCTCTTCACAGTGCTTCCTCCATCGGCTTCAACCCTTTAGACGGCCCGGAAGAGAAATAGTTGCAGCCGTTTTCGAGTTCCCCTTACCGGAGAGTGACCGGGCGGGGCGGTTCCATTTCATCGGTTCGGGGCTGCAACCTTGGGCGCGCCCAAACGTCTGAAGTTACTCCTGCCTGTCCTTGCGCCTCTACCGGAGAGATACATGTCGAGATGCTTTACTTTGATGCTGTTGATTTCAGCGCTTTTCCTCGCCTCCTGCGGCGGCGGGGACCAGGCCGCTTCGGCCGCCCCTTCCAAGAAAGAGGAACGACCCGGAGGGGCGGCATCCCTCACGGCACGCGAGGTCCGCGTCGTCCGGGCTGAGACCGGAAAACTGGCCCGCACCGTCGTCGTCTCGGGCACCCTCGGGGCCGACGAGGAAGCCGAGCTCGGACCCAAGGTCGCGGGCCGGCTCACCTCTCTCGCCGTGGATCTGGGCGACCACGTCCGCCGCGGTCAGGTCCTGGCCCGGCTCTCCCCCACCGACTTCGAGCTCCGCGTGCGCCAGGCCGAGAGCGCCCTGCAGCAGGCACGGGCCCAGCTCGGACTGCCGGCGGGCGGACCGGCCCGGACGGTCGATCCGGGCGAAACCGCGGTCGTCAAGCAGGCCGCCGCGAACCTGACCCAGGCGCGGCTCACGCGCGACCGCATGACCCGCCTCCTCGAGCAGCAGCTCATCCCCCAGCAGGACTTCGACGCCGCCGAGGCCGCCCTGCAAGTCGCCGAGGCGCGGCATCAAGAGGCGATCGAGACCGCCCGCACGCGCCAAGCCCTGCTGAGCCAGCGCATGTCCGAGGTGGAGATCGCCCGCCAGGCACTCCGCGACTCGGCCATCACGGCCCCGTTCGACGGCATGATCCGCGAGCGGCAGGCCGGGGTGGGCGATTACGTGAGCCCGGGGCAGCCGGTGGTCGTGCTCGTCCGGGTCAACCCGCTGCGCCTGCGCCTGGAAGTGCCGGAGCGCGAGGCGGCGGGAGTGCGCGGCGGCCAGCCGGTGCGCCTCACGGTCGAGGGCGATCCCGGGACCCATGAGGGGCACGTGGCGCGGATCAGCCCCTCCATCCGCGAGGAGAGCCGCACGCTGCTCGTCGAGGCCGAGGTGCCCAACCCGAGCGGCCGGCTGCGCCCCGGCTCCTTCGCCAAGGCCGAGATCGTGACCCAGGCGGACGAGCCCGCCGTGCTGGTCCCCACCTCCTCCGTCGTCAGCTTCGCCGGCATCGAGAAGCTGATCGGCGTGGCGGACGGCAAGGCCGTCGAGAAGCGCGTCAAGACCGGCCGCCGTTCCGGCGAGCGGGTCGAGATCCTGGATGGGGCTGCCGCCGGCGATGTGGTGGTGGTCGAGCCCGGCAACCTGGTGGACGGGCAGCCCGTCACCATCGTCCCCTGACCTTTGAGGTACTAGAGGTACTGCATGCAGAAGCTTGCCGAGATCTGTATCCGCCGGCCGGTCTTCGCGGCCATGATCATCATGGCCCTGGTCGTCGTGGGCGCCGCGAGCTACGGCCAGCTCGGGGTGGACCGCTTCCCTTCGGTGGACCTCCCCACCGTCTCGGTGCGCACGGCCCTGCCCGGGGCCTCTACCGAAGAGGTCGAGACCGAGGTCTCGCAGCGCATCGAGGAGGCGGTCAACACGGTCGAGGGGATCCAGGAGCTGCGCTCGGTCTCCTCGGCCGGCAGCTCGTTCGTGATCGTCACCTTCGACCTGGACCGCGACATCGACACCGCCGCGCAGGACATCCGCGACCGCGTCTCCTCGGTCGTGCGCCAGCTCCCGGACGACGCGCTGCCGCCGGTGATCGCCAAGTTCAACAACGACACCGCGGCGGTTTTGAGCGTGGCGCTGTCGGGCAACCGCTCGCTCAAGGAGCTCACCGAGGTCGCCGACAAGGTGGTCAAGGTGCAGCTCGAGCGCTCGGCCGGCGTCGGCGAGGTGCAGATCCAGGGCGGTCTGGAGCGCGCCATCAACGTCTGGGTGGACCCCGAGCGCCTGGCGGCATACCAGATCCCGATCACCGACGTGCGCGACGCCCTGGTGCGCCAGAACACGGACGTGCCGGGCGGCAACGTCACCGGCTCGCAAAGGGAGATGACGCTGCGCACCATGGGCAAGCTGACCCAGGCGGGCGACTTCGACAACCTGGTCGTGAAGACCGTCAATGCCCAGCCGGTGCGCATCCGCGACCTTGGCTACGCGGAGGACGGCACCAAGGAGCAGCGCTCGGTGGCGCGCTTGAACGGCGTGCCCACGGTGACCCTGGAGGTCCGGCGGCAGTCGGGCGCCAACACGGTCGAGGTCATCGAGGGCGTGAAGCAGGCGATGGAGCGGGTGCAGTCGCAGATCCCGGCCGATCTCGAGATGCAGGTCATCCGCGACCAGTCGCGCTACATCTACGCCGCCCTCCACGAGATCAACCTGCACCTGATCCTGGGCAGCATCCTGGCCTCGCTGGTGGTGATGGCCTTCATGCGGAGCTGGCGCTCGACGCTGATCGCCGCGGTCGCCATCCCGACCTCCGTGGTCGCGACGTTCGGCATGATGAAGGCCCTCGACTTCACCCTGAACAGCGTCACCATGCTCGCCCTCGTGCTCATGGTCGGCGTGGTCATCGACGACGCCATCGTGGTGCTCGAAAACATCTTCCGCTGGGTCGAGGAGAAAAAGATGCCGCCCTTCGAGGCGGCGAAGCGGGCTACCGCTGAAATCGCCCTGCCGGTGCTCGCCACCACGCTCTCGCTGGTGGTGATCTTCGTCCCGGTCTCCTTCATGTCGAGCATCTCGGGACGCTTCCTGTTCCAGTTCGGGCTCACCGCCGCCGCGGCGGTGCTGGTCTCGCTGCTGGTCTCCTTCACCCTGACGCCGATGATGAGCGCCCGGCTGTTGAAGGCCGAGGACGCGGCGGGACATGGAGATACGGCAAAAACGCGCGCCGGCTTCTACGGCCGCGTCGACCGCCTCTACGAGCGGATGCTGCGGCTGACGCTCCGCCATCGCAAGCTGGCCGCGGCGGTCTGCGTGCTCGTGATGGTGTCGTCCATCCCTCTCTCCAAGATGGTGAAGGTGGAGTACATCCCGAGCGACGTGGACGAGTCCGAGTTCGAGATCAACGTCAACGCTCCCGAGGGGACGAACCTCGCCGCGATGAACGACGCCATGCAGGCCATCGAGGCCGAGCTGAAGCAGATCCCCGCTATCCGCACGGTGCTGGCCAACGCGGGCGGCGGCTTCCTCGGGGGGGTCAACCAGGGCAACGTGTACGTCCGCATCGCGCCCCATGAAGAGCGCAAGCTCTCGGTCTCCCGCTTCCTGGGCGCGCTGGTGCGGCTCGATCCCGGGTCCGCGTTCGAGGGCAACTACAGCCAGCGGGACGTGATGACCGAGGTGCGCAAGCGTCTGAAGAAGTTCAGCGACCTGCGCTGCGCAGTGCGCAACACCCAGGCCTTCAACATCGGCGGCGGCAACAACGACATCGATTTTTCCCTGCGCGGGCCCGACCTGATGGCGCTGGCCGCTTACGCCAACGAGCTGCGGGACAGGTCACAGGAGATCGGGGGCATCGTCGATGCCGACATCACCCTCAAGCTCGACAAGCCCGAGCTGCGGGTCGATATCGACCGCGCCCGCGCCGCGGACCTGGGGGTCCAGATGTCGGACGTGGCGAACGCGCTGCGGCTGATGGTCGGCGGCGACCAGGAGGTCTCCCGCTTCCACGATCCGCAGGTCAACGACGACTACGACGTCCAGCTCCGGCTGACCCAGGGGACGCGCAACGACCCGGAGGCGATCACCCGCCTCTACGTGCCCAGCTCGACCGGCCGGCTCGTCCGGCTGGACAGCCTGGTGACCGTCAAGGAAGCCACGACCTCGTCGCGCGTGGACCGGCTGGACCGCCAGCGCCAGGTGAGCCTCCGCGCCGGAGTCGGGCCCGGCTTCGCGCTGTCCGACCGGCTCGACGCGCTCTACAAGGCGGTCGACGATATGAACCTGCCGCCCGCCTACACGACGGCGATCGGAGGCCGCGGCCGGGAGCTGGCGCGGACCCGCACCGAGTTCATCTGGGCGCTGCTCCTGTCGGTCATCTTCATGTACATGATCCTGGCGTCGCAGTTCGAGAGCCTGGTTCACCCGTTGACGATCCTCCTCTCGCTGCCGCTCTCGGTGCCCTTCGCGCTGCTGTCGCTGTGGGCCACGGGCAACACGGTGAACCTCTACTCCGCCCTGGGCATCCTGGTGCTCTTCGGGGTGGTGAAGAAGAACGCCATCCTGCAGATCGACCACATGAACAACCTGCGCGCCGCGGGCATGGACCGCATGGCCGCGATCATCCAGGGCAACCGCGACCGTCTGCGTCCGATCCTGATGACCACGCTGGCCCTCGTGGCCGGCATGCTCCCCCTCGCCCTGGGCACCGGCCCGGGAGCCGAGGAGCGCCGCGCCATCGCGGTCGTGGTCATCGGCGGGCAGACGCTGTCGCTGCTGCTCACGCTGCTCGCGACGCCGGTGTTCTACTCGATCTTCGACGACCTGCCGGGGTTCTCGCGGGTGAAGGACCTGCTGAAGCGGCTCCGGCCGGAGCGCGAAGAGCTGCGGCCGGCGGCGTAGAGGCTCAAGCTGGTGAAGCCTTTCAAATCTTACAGGAGCTACGATAATTTCGCGCACGTGGTCTCCAGGGAACGGCGCTATCTAAGGACAGCTGAGGAAGATGAGTTCTTTGCCACAGTACTGGAAACCAGCCAGAGCCGCAGGCTGATCCTTCCCCCTGGCACCATCCTGTGGCGCGCGCAGATTGGTAATGACTGGGAAGTCGAGGAGGACGGAGAAGATACTATTAGTATTCCTTGCGGCTTCCCTCCAGAGCGTATGAAACCCCTAGCCTATGAGGCGTCCGAGGGACGTGCGAATCCCAAGGGCATCCCCGTGCTTTATATGGCGACGCGAAGGGACACCGCGGTTGCCGAGGTACGTCCTTGGGTGGGCCTCCTTGTCTCGGTCGCACAGTTGAAGGTCTTACGTTCACTGGAGTTGGTCAACTGCGCTGCCATCACTATGAGCCCGATCCCGAAGAACGAGAACAGGCTGTCTGGCGAGATATCGACCGAGCTTTCTCGCAACCTGTCAATGCGAGCGATCGGACTGCAGATTATGTTCCCACCCAGATAATGGCGGAACTGTTTAAGCAGCAGGGGCTAGATGGCGTTGCTTATCGCAGTTCTCTCGGCTCAGGGCTCAACATCGCTCTCTTCGATTTGGATGCGGCCGATGTGGTCGGTTGTACCGTTCTGGAGGTGATGTCTCTAAAGCTCAACACTCACGAGATTGCAAACTCTTACGTGGTATCAAAGTACTACCCTGAGCGCTCCAGCGGTGAAGGGACCATTGACGCCACACTGGAGTCGCCTACCTCCGACCGCTCCTGAGTCCGGCCATATATCCGACAACAGGGCGCAAATGGGAGGTAATCTGGGTTTACCCCATCCTGGATGGAACAGGCTTGGGCAAACCCCGCTCCTCATTGCTAATCCAGGCGCCGCTCACTTAGTCTCGCCAGGAAGCCTTCTCGGATCTCCTCCCAGGGAGTCGTGTCGACCTCTCCGGCCTCCAGCGCTGCCACCCGCACGGCCAGTTCCTGGCGCCAAGCCATCTCAACGTCGGCTTCAGGCTGCTGGTGCTCCAGGCTTTCCAGCAACGTCCCCGCGATCTCAGCGCGCTCACTTTCTGGCAGAGTCAAGGCTTCCCGCAACACACTGTCTGCCTGGCGTCTCATGAGGGGATCTTACCATCTAGTGTAGTGCGCCTTTAGTCCGTTTACTTTTAAGCGGCAACAGATCAGCCCCGATAGGGGCGACGGCATGTAGCCCGGGGTC
>DATLNC010000101.1:0-10232 GCA_035536935.1 Thermoanaerobaculia bacterium | reverse complement strand
GGGAGCCCGATCGCCGGCCGCAACCGCCTGGAGACGGAGAGGCTCATCGGGCTTTTCGTCAACACCCTGGTGCTGCGCGGGGATGTTGCGGGCGATCCGGAGCTGAAAACCCTGCTTGGCCGCGTGCGGGAGACGGTTCTTAACGCGCACGCGCATCAGGACCTGCCGTTCGAGAAGCTCGTCCAGGAGCTGCGGCCGGAGCGCAGCCTGAGCCACACGCCGCTGTTCCAGGTGGCGCTGGTGCTACAGAACACAGCGCGCGCGGAGCTGCGGCCGGCCGAGCTGGTCCTGGAGCCGTTCGGGGCGGGGAGCGACGACACCGCCAGGTTCGACCTGGCCCTGGTCCTAGCAGAGTCCCCGGAAGGGATTTCGGGAGCGCTGGAGTACAGCACGGACCTGTTCGATCCGCCGACCGTGGCGCGCCTCGCCGCTCACCTGGAGACGCTGCTCTCGGGCGCGGCCGAGGCTCCCGACGGCAGGATCTCGATGCTGCCGCTGCTCAGCGAAGCAGAGCACCTCCAAGTGCTGGAGTGGAACGCCACGGATCGCGACCTGCCCGGTGGCGGCCTCTGCGTGCACGAGCTGTTCGAAGCCCAGGCCCGGCGGACGCCGGAGGCGGTGGCCCTCATCGACGGGACGCGGGAGGTCCTCTACCGCGATCTCGATCAGATGGCCGGCCGGCTGGCTGGTTTCCTGCGCCGGAGCGGTGCCGGGCCGGAGGCGGTGGTCGGTCTCTGCCTGGACCGCTCGGCCGAGATGGTGGCCGCCCTGCTCGCCATCCTCAAGGCGGGGGCCGCCTATGTGCCTCTGGACCCTCTCTACCCTCGGGAACGGCTGGCATTCATGCTGGAGGACGCGGGCATCTCCGTCGTCGTGACCACCGAGGCGCTTCGCCACAGCCTGCCGGACCACCGGGCACGCACCGTGCTGCTCGACGCCGAGGCGGCACGGATCGAGGCGGAGGACGCGGCCGGCCCCGGAGTGCCGGTCGCTCCCGGAAGCCTGGCCTACGTCCTCTACACCTCCGGCTCGACCGGCAGGCCCAAGGGTGTCCAGGTGCCGCACTCCGCGCTGACCAACTTCCTGCTGTCCATGCTCGAGTGGCCGGGGATGGGACCGGGCGATATCCTGGTTGCGGTGACCCCCCTTACTTTCGACATCGCCGGCCTGGAGCTCTATCTGCCGCTGCTCGCCGGCGGCCGGGTCGTGATCGCGAGCCGGGACGAGGCGCGGGATGGTCTGCGTCTCCAGGCACTCCTCGCGGACTCCGGCGCCACTCTTCTGCAAGGAACGCCCTCCACGTGGCGCCTGCTCCTCGAGTCCGGCTGGCAGGGAGACCGCCGCCTGAAGGCGCTCTGCGGTGGCGAAGCCTTGGCTCCGGAACTGGCGGACCGGATCCTGGAGCGGGCTGGCGAGTTGTGGAACCTCTATGGTCCGACCGAGACCACCGTCTGGTCGACCGTCGAGGCCGTCGTTCCCGGCCGGCGCATCTCGATCGGCAAGCCGATCGCCAACACGCAGGCCTACGTTGTCGATCCGGACGGGCAGCCAGTACCCGCCGGGATCCCTGGCGAGCTGCTCCTCGGCGGTGCGGGCCTGGCCCGAGGGTACCTGCACCGTCCCGACCTGACGGCCGAGCGTTTCCTCCCCGATCCGTTCGCGGACGCGCCCGGCGCCCGGCTCTACCGCACTGGCGATCTGGCCCGGTGGACGGTCGCGGGAGATCTGGAGATCCTGGGCCGCCTGGACCATCAGGTGAAGGTCAGGGGCTTTCGCATCGAGCTGGGGGAGATCGAGGCGGCGCTCGTGGCGCTGCCTGGCGTCCGCGAGGCGGCCGTGGTGGCGCGCGAGGACACGCCCGGCGACCGCCGGCTGGTTGCTTATTTCGCGGCTGCCGGAGACTCTGCTCCCTCGATCGACGAGCCCCGGCGCCTGCTGGCGAGCGTTCTGCCCGAGCACATGATCCCGTCGGCGTTCGTGATCCTCCCGGCCCTGCCACTGACGCCGAACGGGAAGGTGGATCGGCGATCGCTGCCGGCTCCAGCGGTCCCGCAGGAGGCCGAGGCGCCGCCGGCAGCGCCGCGCAGCCCGGTCGAGGAGATCGTGGGCTCGATCTGGGCCGAGGTGTTGAGCCTTCCGCGGGTGGGTCCGCGGCAAAGCTTTTTCGATCTCGGCGGGCACTCTCTGCTCGCGACGCGGGTGGCCTCGCGCGTGCGCGCCGCGCTCGGCGTGGAGATGCCGCTGCGGGCGCTCTTCGAAGCGCCGACACTGGGAGAGTTCTCGCACGCCGTCGAGCGCTCCATGCGCCGCGCAGAGGGTCCGCAGGCTCCTCCCCTCGAGCCGGCGCCGCGGACCGGTCCTCTCCCTCTGTCGTTCGCCCAGGAGCGGCTCTGGTTCCTGGAGCAGCTCGAGCCGGGACGGAGCACGTACAACATTCCCGTGGCGGCGCGCCTGCGCGGCCCTCTGCACCCGTTGCTCTTCGCGCGGAGCCTGGAGGAGACCGTCCGCCGGCACGAGGTCCTGCGGACCACGTTCCGCGCCGAGGACGGTGTGCCGAACCAGGTGGTAACGGTGGAGGCCAGCGTGCCGCTGCCGCTCGTCGACCTGTCGGGGCTCCCCGCGCCCGTACGGGAGGGGCTGGCGCGGGCCCTGGCGCGCGAGGAGGCCGGCAGGCCGTTCGATCTCGCACGCGGGCCGCTGCTCCGCGCGCGGCTGCTGCGCTTGGATCCCGAAGACCACGTCGTGCTGGTTGTGATCCACCATATCGTGAGCGACGGCTGGTCTCTCGGTATCCTGGTCGGCGAAATCGCGAGCCATTACACGTCCCAGAAGGGCCTTGCCTCTGCTCTGCAGGCGCTGCCGATCCAGTACGCGGACTACGCGATCTGGCAGCGGCAGTGGCTGCGAGGCGAGGTGCTCGAAGCGGAGCTGGAGCACTGGCGAGGGCGTCTCGAAGGGGCGCCCCCGGTGCTCCAGCTGCCGGCCGACCGGCCACGGCCCCCGGTGCGCAGCGGCCGTTCCGCGAGCCTGTCGCGGCTCTGGCCTGCCAGCCTGGTGGAGGCGATCGGCGCGCTCGCCCGGCGCGAGGCCGCGACTCCGTTCATGGTCCTGCTGTCCGCCGTCCAGGTCCTGCTGACGCGGTACACCGGCCAGGAGGACATCAGCCTGGGCACTCCCATCGCGGGCCGCGGCCGGCTGGAAACGGAACGTCTCATCGGCCTGTTCGTCAACATCCTGGTGCTGCGGACCGACGTCTCCGGAGACCCGGGCTTCCGGGAATTGCTGCGCCGGAATCGGGAGGTCGTCCTCGACGCCCATGCCCACCAGGACCTGCCCTTCGAAAAGCTGGTGGAGGACCTCAGGCCGGAGCGCAGCCTGAGCCACACGCCGCTGTTTCAGGTCATGCTCGTGCTGCAGAACACCCCCCGGGGAGACCTGCAGTCGGGCGATCTGGCCGTCCAGCAGTTCGGGCTCGCGGCCGCCAGCACGCCGTTCGACCTCACGTTCACCTTCACCAACAACGCAGGCGGTATCGCCCTGAGCCTTGAGAATGCGACCGATCTCTTCGACGAAGCCACGGTCGCCCGCCTGGCCGTGCATCTCGAGCGGCTGCTCGCGGGGGCTACCGCGGCGCAGGACCTGTGCCTCTCGGCCGTGCCCCTGCTGACGGAGGCCGAGGAGGGGCAGCTTCGCAGCGAGTGGAACGAGGTGGATGAAACCCCCGGCGTCCTCTGCCTGCACGAACTGGTCCGGGCGCAGGCCGAGCGGATGCCGGAGGCGGTGGCGGTGGAGGGGAGCGAAACGTTCCTGACCTATGGCGAGCTGGTCCGCCGAGCCCGCCGGCTGGGCTGCGAGCTCAGGGCCGCGGGGGTAGGAGCGGAGAGCCGGGTCGGGCTGGCCGTGGCGCGCTCGCCGGAGCTCATTGTGGGCCTGCTCGCGATCCTCGAAGCGGGAGGCGCCTATCTGCCGCTCGATCCCGGGCTACCCCCGGAGCGCCTGGCGCTGATGCTCGAAGACTCCGGCGCATCGGTGCTCCTGACCGAAGAGCGCTGGCTCGAAAGACTGCCGGCGGACCGTTGCTCCCGGGTCATCCTCCTGGAGAAATGGGACGATGGAGACCTCGGGCTGGAAGTCCCGGACATCGGCTCAGCTGCCCCGGAAAACACCGCCTACGTCCTCTACACCTCGGGCTCGACCGGGCTGCCGAAGGGAGTCGCGGTTGAGCATCGCTCGGCCGCGGGCTATGCCGGGCGCGCCAGCTGCCTGTTCGGCATCGTCCCGGGGGACCGCATGCTGCAATTCGCGTCGATCGGCTTCGACACGAGCGTGGAGGAGATCTTCTCGACCTTCGCGGGCGGCGGCACCCTGGTGCTGCGCTCGGACGGCGCCACGAGCTCGATCGCCCACTTCCTCGCCGAGCTGGCGCGGCGCGAGATCTCCGTGCTCGACCTTCCGACCGCCTACTGGCACGAGCTGGTGGCCGCCCTCGAAGCCGAGGAACTTGAGCTGCCCGCGTGCCTGCGGCTGGTCATCATCGGCGGCGAGGAGGCGCGGGCCGACCGGCTCGTGGCCTGGCAACGAAGGGCGGGGCGCGTCCGCTTGATCAATGGCTACGGCCCGACCGAGACGACGGTGGTGGCGACGTTTGGCGACCTGACGGACCTGGAGCCGGGATCCGAGGTTCCCATCGGCAAGCCGGTCCAGGGCGCCCACGTCCATGTCGTCGGACGCTGGCAGGAGCTGCTCCCCCCGGGTGCGATCGGCGAGATCCTCATCGGCGGCGCCGGCGTGGCGCGGGGATACCTGGGCCGTCCCGATCTCACGGCGGAGCGGTTCATCCCGGATCCCTTCAGCGGCGCCGCCGGCGGGCGGGTCTACCGCACGGGCGACCTGGCCCGACGCCGTTCCGACGGCGACCTAGTCTTCTGCGGCCGGCGCGACCGCCAAGTGAAGGTGCGCGGCTACCGGGTCGAGCTGGAGGAGGTCGAAGCCGTGCTCCGGCGCCATCCCGGAGTCCGCGACGCGGCGGTCCTGACCAGCGACCCCGGCGCAGGCGATCTCCGTCTGGCCGGCTACTACGTCCCCGCCGATCCGGCAGCCGGACCCTCCGCGGAAGAGCTCCGGAAGTTCCTGGGGCTGCACCTGCCGGTGCCGATGGCGCCCTCCGTGCTCGTCCGCCTGGAGTCGATGCCGCTGACCTCCTCCGGCAAGACCGACCGCCGTGCCCTGCTCGCCGTGCCGCTCCAGAGCGAGCCGGAGGCCTTCGGAGCCGCGCCGCGCGACCTGATCGAGCTGCGGCTCGCCCGGATCTGGGAGGAACTGCTGGACCTGCCGTCGGTCGGAGTGCGCAGCTCCTTCTTCGACCTCGGCGGGCACTCGCTCGTGGCGATGCGGCTCGTGGCGCGCATCCGCCGGGAATTCGGACAGGAGCTGCCGGTGGCCGCCCTGTTCGGCAGCCCCACCGTGGAGAAGGTGGCGGGCCTGCTGCGCGCGCGGGTGCCCGGCGCGCGGCGCCCGGCGCTCGTCGAGATCCGCCGTGGCTCCGCAGAGCTGGCGCCCTTCTTCTGCGTCCATCCGATCGGCGGCAACGTGCTGTGCTATGTGGAGCTGGCGCGGGCACTGGGGCCGGAGCAGCCGTTCTATGGCCTGCAGACCCCCGGGCGGGCCGAGCGCGGCGAGCCGTGGAGCATCCCCGCCATGGCCGCGCATTACCTGGAGGCGATGCGGACCGTCCAGCCGGCGGGGCCCTACCATCTGGGCGGCTGGTCGCTCGGCGGCGTCGTCGCCTTCGAGATGGCGCGGCAGCTCCGGGACGAAGGAGAGGCGGTCGAGCTCGCGGCCCTGATCGATCCGCCCTCCCCGCGCCGCAGCACCGACCCGGAGGAGGAGCCCCTGGTCCCCTTCGCCATGGACCTGGGGGCGCTCCTCGGGCTGTCGCCGGCCGCGGTGCGCGACTTCGTGGCGGGCCTGGGGAGCCTGGAGGAGATCCTGGCCGCGCTCCAAGCGGCCGGTCTCTCCGATCTGCTGCCTCCCGACCTCGGCCTGGCCGAGCTGGGAGAGCTCTTCGACCTCTACGGCGCCAATCACCGCGCTCTGCGGAGCTGGGGGCCGGAGGCCAGCCCAGGGGAGTTCCTCGTCCTCTACGCCGAGGGAGGCGCGAAGAGGGCGGACGAGTGGTCCCGCATGGCCCTTGGCGGAGCCGACCTGCAGGAGGTCGAGGGCGACCACTACTCGATCTTGCGGACCGAGGGTGCAGGGGAGCTGGCCCGGCATCTGACAGAGGCGCTGCGGCGCGGAAGGAAGAGGTAGACCGTTCATGTCCGATCTGCTCAGGATTCTCGGCTTTCTCCTCCGGGTGTCGCGGGGAGTTCCCCGCTCCCGCGCCCTCTTCTCCGTCGTGATCGTCGCCGGAGTGCTCGCGGGCCTCTGCCATACGGCCCTAATCGCGGCCGTGAACACGGCGCTGAACGGCGGAGCCTCGGCGGGGGCGCTGGTGCTCACCTTCCTGGCGCTCTGCCTCGTGCTCCCCTTGACGAGGCTCGCCTCGAACCTCGCGCTCATGCGCCTCTCGCAGCGCACCTTGCAGGAGCTGACCCTCCAGCTCAGCGACAGCATCCTGCGCGCGCCGCTGCGGCGGATCGAGGAGCTCGGGCCGGCGCGCCTGCTGTCGACCTTCACGGATGACATCTCCAAGATCAGCAACGGGCTGATCAACATACCGCTGCTTGCCATGCATCTGGCCATCGTGATCGGCTGCCTGATCTACCTGGGGTGGCTCTCGCTCATCGGCCTGGGCGTCCTCGTGGGCTTCATGATCGTCGGGCTGCTCACCTATCAGCTCCCGCTGCGCAGGGCGTTCCACTACTTCCGCCGCTCGCGGCTGGCCTGGGATGGAATCTTCCGCCAGATCCGGGCCCTCACCGAAGGGACCAAGGAGCTCAAGCTCCACCGCGAGCGGCGCCAGGCCTTCCTTTCCGAAAACCTGCGGCCGTCCATCGACTCGGTCCAGCGCAACGACTTCATCGGCAACAGCTTTGCCGCGCTCGGCAACAGTTTGGGCCAGATCCTCTTCTTCGTGGTGATCGCCACCATGTTGTTCGCGGTGCCCCGGTTCCACGGCCTCGAGAGGGCCACCCTCAGCGGCTTCGCCCTGACGATCCTGTACATGATGACGCCCATGGAGGTGCTGGTGAACCTGCTGCCGAACCTCGGACGGGTCCAGATCGCGGCCCGGCGCGTCGAGGAGCTCGGCCTGTCCTTGACCCAGAGGCAGGGCGAGCCGGACGCGATCGTTACCGTGCAGGAGCAGAGGTGGGGCCTCCTGGAAGCCGTCGGGGTCACGCACACCTATTCCAGCGAGGCGGACGAAGCCGAGACCTTTACCCTGGGACCGATCGACCTGGCGATCCGCCCTGGGGAGCTGATCTTCATCGTCGGCGGCAACGGCAGCGGTAAGACGACGCTGGCGAAGCTGCTCACCGGGCTCTACATGCCCGAGACCGGCGAGCTGAGGGTCGACGGTGTGCCGGTGACGATGGAAAACCGCGACGCTTACCGCCAAAGGTTCTCGGCCGTGTTCAACGACTTCTTCCTGTTCGACAGCCTCCTGGGCCTCGCTGCTCCGGAGCTCGACTCCCGGGCCCGTGGATACCTCGCCGAGCTCCACCTCGACAAGAAGGTGAAGGTTCAGGAAGGGGTGCTGTCGACCCTCAACCTCTCGCAGGGGCAGCGCAAACGGCTGGCTCTCCTGACCGCATACCTGGAGGACCGTCCGATCTATCTGTTCGACGAGTGGGCTGCCGACCAGGACCCGCAGTTCAAGGAGGTCTTCTATTACAAGCTCCTCCCGGAGCTGCGGGAGCGCGGCAAGACCCTGCTCGTCATCAGCCACGATGACCGCTACTACCACGTGGCCGATCGGATCATCAAGCTGAACTACGGCAAGATCGAATTCGACGGCGTGCCCACCGGGCTGGGGATCGAAGGGATCGCCCTGCCGCAGGGGCACGCCCGGAGCCTCGCCGGAGAGCTGGCGGCGAACGCCTGAGGCGAGCCGCGGGTCAGGCCGCGGAGCGAAGCCGCTGGAGGGCCGCCGCGGCCTGGGCGCGGACGCGCGGATGCTCGTCTTTCTGAGCTGAGGTCAGCGCCGCCGCAGCCTGAGGATCGCGAATCTGTCCCAGTGAGGCGGCCGCCTGCTGCCGCACCTCCCACCTCTCGTCCTGCAGAGCCATGATCAGCGCCGACGTGGCGCGCGGATCGTGCAGCTTCCCGAGGGCTCGCGCGGCGATCTCCCGGACCGTCTTGCTCGTGTCCTCGTGCAGGGTGTGGAGGAGAGCGTCCGGAGCCTTGGAGAGGGTCATGCGCTCGAACCCGGCCGCGGCGATCTTGCGAATCCGGTAGTCGTCGTCCGCCAGGGCGGTCTCGAGGTCCGTCAGGGTGGCCGATTTCTCCGCGACCTTCATGGCGAGGCCGGCCTGGCGCCGGACCCGCGGGTCGTCGTCCGACAAGGCCTGGCGCAGCGCCGCCAGGGCCCGCGGCCCCTCGGTCGAGAGGAGCGCCCGGATGGCCTCCATCCGGACCTCGGCCTCGCCATCCCTGAGGGCCTGCTCGAGCGCCGGGATCACCTGCGGGCCGCCGATACGGCCGAGGGCCTCGGCGGCAGACGCGCGGACCCGGTCGTCGGAATCCCGCAGGGCAGCGGTGAGCGGTCCGATGGCGGCCGGATCGCCGATCTGTCCCAGAGCCCATGCGCTCGTCTGTCCGACCGTGTACTCCTCATCCTTGAGAGCCTTTGCGAGCGCTGCGACGGCGGCACGGTCGGCGAGTCCTCCGAGCGCTTCGGCCGCCTCTTCCCGGACCTCGTAGTCTTCATGCCGCAGCGCCGCCATGAGCTCCGGGACCGAATCCTTCTCGGCCTCGGTGAGCCCCTGCTCGGCGCGGCTGGCCTCGATCAGCTCCACAGCCCGCGCGGCGCGGCTCCGGACCTCCTTATCGGCATCCGCCTGGGCGGCCTTGCGCAGGGCCGGAAGCGCTTCACGGCTTTCGATCCAGCCCAGGCTGCGGGCGGCCGAGGCGCGGACCTCGGCGTTCTCGTCGGCGAGCGCTGCCACCAGCGGTTTGACGGCCTCCTCCCTCTCCAGGGCGCCGAGCGCCCACACGACCCGTTCCCGGACCCGCGAGACCTTATCCCCGAGTGCTCCGAGGAGAGGCTGAAGGGCCAGCGGTGACTGGGTGACCCCGAGTGCGCTGGCTGCATCGCGGCGGACTTCCGGCGAGGCTGAACCGAGGGCCTTCCGGAGAGCATCGATTGTGATCTCTCCGGCCTCGCCGAGCGCCTGCGCGGCCTCCTTCCCGGGATCGGTTGCCTCCAGCCGGATGCGGACGGGTGTACGGTCGCCCAGCATGCGAACCAGGGCAGGAACGACCTCGGCCGAGACCGCCTGCGCTTCCCGCAGCTTGCGGGCGGCCCCGGCGCGCTTCCCGGCGTCGGCCGAGGAGAGGCCGGTGACCGCGGCCGCGCGCTCGCTGGCTCCGAGGGGGCGAGGTCTCTCGGCCTCTACCCGCACGGCGCCGACGCTCAGGACCATCCCGGCGATGATCACGACGACCAGTCGCCGGCCGAGCTGGCCGAGCCGGCACTGCGGGACCCCGTCGAGGAGGCTCTCGATGCGCTCCCGCAGGTCCGAGGTCCGGGCCATCGGCATGCTCCCGAAGACGACGCGGCCGTCCCGGCCCTGCAGCGCCGCAGCGATCTCCACGAGGTGCCGGGCATAGCTGCTGCGCCGGCCGGTCCAGGAGACGGCCAGCTCGTCGCAGATGCGCTCCGCGAGCTCGGAGAGACGCTGGGGGATGACCCAGGCGACCGGGTGGAACCAGTAGATGCAGCGGTTCACCTGGCCCAGCAAATGGATCCACGGATCGGCCCGGCGCAGGTGCGCGAGCTCATGGGCCAGCACCGACTCGAGCTTGGCGCTCTCCCAGGCCGACCAGGCCTCCGGGAGCACGACCAGATGACCGCCGATCGCCAGCGGGACGCGGATCGCCGGCGACACTCTGACCGAGATGGACCGGCGCAGCCCCGCGCGTGCAGAGAGCCTTCCGCAGAGCGCATCGAGCGCCGGATCCGCGATCGGGCGGGCCGTCGCGAGGACGCGCCGGCGGAGGAAGAGGCCCAGGAGGAGACGGGCTGCCATGAGCAGCAATCCGAGGAGATAGATGCCGATCAGGAGCTG
>DATLNC010000100.1:0-31019 GCA_035536935.1 Thermoanaerobaculia bacterium | reverse complement strand
GTTCTTCAGCCGTCCGGCCGGACCGTACAAGTTCTACCATCCGGCGACGAAACTCAGCGGAATACGGGGGTCTACCTCTTGCCATCTTGGAACTCCTTATCCCTAAGGATGACGAGTCCACGAAACCGGGTCAACTCCAGGGAAGCTCCCCGAAACGTCCGGGCAACTGTCCGGACGGTTGGGGAACCTTCCCGAACGGTCCGGGTAGCTTCCCGAATCATCCGGGCAACATCCCGGGCCATCCGGGAAACTGCCCGAAAAATCGGGGAACCTTCCCGAATCGTCCGGGGCACCTCCCCAGACCGTCCGGGAAACATCCCGAAACGTCCGGGAAACTGCCTGGCCGAGGCGGCCGAGGCTGAGGTTGCACGCCTGCGAGCTCTTTTGCAGAAGCTCTAGACAATCCCGATCGTCACCCCGCGGCACCAGGCCGCCCCGTCTGCTAGACTCTCCCGCCGGCTCGGCTGGATGGCTGCGATTTCCCTTTCAAGGAGGAGCTTTGCGATGAGTGATGTGCGTATCGGTGTGGTCGGAGGGTCCGGCTTGTACCAGATGGAGGGCCTGGTGGTCCGCGAGGAGCGGCGCATCGAGACGCCTTTCGGCGATCCTTCCGACATCTACATCATCGGCGAGCTGGATGGGCGGCAGATCGCCTTCCTGCCCCGCCATGGCCGCGGACACCGCTTGACGCCGACCGAGCTCAACTACCGCGCCAACATCTACGGGTTCAAGGTCCTGGGAGTCGAGCAGCTCATCTCGGTCTCCGCCGTCGGTTCCTTGAAGCTGGAATACAAGCCGACGGACATCGTCGTGCCCGACCAGTTCTACGACCGCACCCGGCACCGGCAGGACACCTTCTTCGGCAACGGCCTGGTGGCCCACACCTCGCTCGCCAAGCCGGTCTGCCCGCGCCTGATCGATCCGTTCGTGGAGGCCTGCCGCGCGGCGGGCGCCACCACCCACCGGGGCGGCGTCTACGTCAACATGGAAGGCCCCCAGTTCTCGACCCGGGCCGAGTCCGAGACCTACCGCCACCACGGCTTCGACGTCATCGGCATGACCAACTTCACCGAGGCCCGCCTCGCCCGCGAAGCCGAGATCTGCTACGCGACCCTTTCGATGGTCACCGACTACGACTGCTGGCACGAGACCGAGGAGGCCGTGTCGGGAGAAGCGGTGATGCAGGTCGTGATGGCGAACGTGGCCATGTCCCAGCGCGTCATCCGCGAGATCCTCAAGCGGGTGGCCGACGACGACGCCCGCACCTGCGGCTGCGGCGAGGCGCTCAAGTACTCCCTGATCACCGAGCGCTCCAAGATCCCCGCCGAGACGCTGCGGGCCCTGGCCCCTCTCGTCGGCAAGTACATTCCGGGTCCGGAGCCGGTTTCATAGGGAGGTTGTTTGAAGCGGATTCTGGTCACCAACGACGACGGCATCTTCTCCGAGGGGATCAAGCTCCTCGCCTCCGCCCTCAGTGAGCTGGCGGAGGTCTGGGTGGTGGCGCCCGACCGCGAGCAGAGCGCGATGGGGCACGCCCTCACCCTGAGCCGCCCCCTGCGCATGCAGCGCATGGACGAGCGCCGGTACGCCGTGGACGGCACGCCCACCGACTGCGTCAACCTGGGCGTGCTCTACCTGCTCAAGGACAACCCGCCGGATCTCGTCTGCTCCGGCATCAACTTCGGGCTCAACCTGGGCGACGACGTGACCTACTCGGGCACCGTGAGCGCCACGTTCGAGGGGACGCTCCTGGGCATCCCCTCCGTGGCTTTCAGCCAGGAGGTCGCCGAGGGCTTCTCCTTCCAGCCGGCGGCGAGCTTTGCCGGGCGCATGGTGAAGATGCTGCTGCTCGAAAAGGAGCTGCCCAAGGACTTGCTGCTCAATGTGAACGTGCCGGCGGGCGAGATCAGCGGCATCAGCTTCACCAAGCTCGGCCGGCGCACCTACCAGCAGTCGATCATCGAGAATGTCGACCCCCGGGGGCGCAAGTACTACTGGATTGCCGGCGTGCCGCAGTGGCATGCCGCCGAGGGCACCGATTACGGGGCGGTCTCCGAGGGCCGGATCTCCGTGACCCCGCTCCATCTGGACCTCACCTACTACCCGGGCCTCGAGAGCTTCGGCCACCTGCGCGACGAGCTGGAGCGGCTGGCCGTTCCTCCTATAGACCCCGCCGATCACCGATGAACGACCCGCACGCGCACCAACGGGAGCGCATGGTCCAGTTGATCGCCTCCCGGGGGGTCACGGACGAGCGCGTGCTGGCCGCGCTGCGCAAGGTGCCGCGCCACCTGTTCGTGAAGGACCACCTGCGCACCCAGTCGTACGGCGATCACGCGCTGCCCATCGGGTCCGCGCAGACGATCTCGCAGCCGTACATCGTGGCGAAGATGACCGAGCTGCTGGAGGTCAAGCCGGAGTCCTCGGTGCTGGAGATCGGGACCGGGTCGGGCTATCAGACCGCCGTCCTCGCCCACCTGGCGCGGCGGGTCTACAGCCTGGAGCGCATCCCCGAGCTGGCGCAGCTGGCGATCCCGAGGATGCGGCAGCTCGGGCTCGACAACGTCAAGGTCCAGGTTTTCGACGGCACCGTCGGCTGGAGCGAGTGGGCGCCGTACGACCGCATCCTGGTCACGGCGGGCGCGCCCAAGGTGCCGGAGCCGCTGCTCGGCCAGCTCGCGCCGGGCGGGGTCCTGGTGGTGCCGGAGGGGCAGATGCAATCCCAGAAGCTGGTGATCTACCGCAAGTCGGCGCGCGGCGAGATACGGAGGCGCGAGGGCGAGGAAGTCGCCTTCGTGCCCCTGCTCGGCCGCCATGGTTGGAAGAGTGAGCGCTGAAGAACGAATCGGCGTCCGCTGGCGTCTGCGGGGCCGCGTGCAGGGGGTCGGCTTCCGCTGGTTTACCCGCAACGCGGCCCGGGAGCTGGGAATCGCGGGCAAGGTGCGCAACCTGCCGGACGGCGGCGTCGAGATCGAGGCTGTCGCGCTTGCCGGGGTCTTGGAGCACTTCAAGGAGAGGGTGATGGAGGGCCCGCCCGGCGCGCGGGTCTCCGGACTGGACGAAGAACCCATACCTGCCCCCGTGGATTGGGACCGGTTCGACATCGACCGTTAGCCCGGGAATGCGGGCTCGGAGGAGAGCATGGACGATCTGAAGCAGCACATCCGCGAGGTGCCCGACTTTCCCAAGCCGGGGATCAACTTCTACGACATCACGACGCTGCTCCAGCACCCGCTGGCGCTGCGCAAGACGGTCGACCGTTTCGTCTGGATGTTCGCGGACAGGCACATCGACAAGGTGGCCGCCATCGAGTCCCGCGGCTTCATGTTCGGCCCGATCGTGGCCTACGACCTGAATGCCGGCTTCGTGCCGGTGCGCAAGCCGGGCAAGCTGCCGTACAAGACCATCAGCCAGACCTATGACCTGGAGTACGGGTCGGACCGGGTGGAGATGCACGAGGACGCGGTCAAGCCGGGGGAGAACGTCCTGATCGTGGACGACCTGGTGGCGACCGGCGGCACCGCGCTCGCCGCGGCCAGGCTGGTGGAGTCCTGCGGCGGCGTGGTCGCCGGCATGGGCTTCATCATCGAGCTGACGTTCCTCCCTTGCCGGGAGAAGCTGAAGGACTACAAGGTGGAGTCCCTCATCCAGTATTGAGGGGTAGGTTATAATCCGCGGCGCCTGCGGCTATAGCTCAGGTGGACAGAGCAGGAGTTTCCTAAACTCTTGGTCGGGGGTTCGAGTCCTCCTAGCCGCACCAGCCCTTTGATTTTCGGCCCTGTTCCCTTTCGACAGGAACGCTTTTGGAGAGTTGTTCGATGAACCAGCGTCTGACCCGTCAGGACATGAAGCGCAACGAGCTCTCCACGGCTCTTGGGAAGGGCTATGACTATGCGGAGAGCCATGGGAGGACCATCATCATCGCGGCCGGCACGGTGCTGGCCCTGGCTCTCCTGGCCGGGCTCTTCTACATGTACCGCAACAGCCAGGCCGAGAAGGCCAACACGGCCCTGGCGCGGGCGATCGAGGTCTACCAGGCCCCGATCGATCCGGCCGCTCCCAAGCCGGACGATCCGTTGAGCCCGACCTTCGCGGACGAGGCGGCCCGGCAGACCAAGGCCAAGGCGCTCTTCCAGGAGCTGTACGAGAAGCACGGCTCGACCGTGGCCGGCGACGTCGCCTCGGTCTATCTGGCCCAGATCGCCATGGCGGAGAACCAGCCTGACCGTGCCCGCGAGCTCTGGAACGGCTTTGTCGACGAGCATGGCGAGCACCTCCTCGCCAGCCAGGCCAGGATCAACCTCCTCCGCCTCGACCGCAGCCAGGGCAAGGGCCAGGAGGTCGCCCAGACCCTGACCGCCATGCTGGACGAAGCCGAGCCGCCGCTGCCCATGGACGTCATCCTGAACGAGCTGGCCGCCACCCAGGAGCAGCTCGGCAAGACGCAGGAGGCGGTCCAGAGCTACCAGCGGATCCTCGACGAGTTCCCGCAGTCCCCCTACGCGCGGGACGCCCGCGAGAAGATCAGCGCCCTCGATCCTTCGCGCGCTGGCGCTGGGGGTGCCATGGGCATGGGCGGCATGCCAGGTATGCCCGGCATGCCCGGCTTCTGATGATCCTTCCGTACCGCATCCTGGAACGGAAACGGGCCGGGATGCGCCTCTCCGAAGAGGAGATCGGGGAGGTCGTCCGCGGTGCCACGGACGGTTCCTGGAGCGAGGGTCAGCTCGCGGCCTTCCTCATGGCCGCCGCGATCCGGGGTCTCGACGTGGACGAGACCCGCGCCCTCACCCTCGCCATGCTGGAGTCGGGCGACCGCTGGCGCCTGGCGGACGACATCGCCGGGCTCTGCGACAAGCACTCGACCGGCGGCGTCGGCGACAAGACTTCCCTGGTCCTCCCGTTCCTGCTGGCGAGCTGCGGCCTGCCGATCGCCATGCTCGCCGGCCGCGGTCTTGGCCATTCGGGCGGCACCATGGACAAGCTGGAGAGCATCCCGGGAGTCGACCTCGATCTGAGCCGTCCGCGCTTTCTTGATTTGATCGCCCGCTGCGGCATGGCCATCGGCGGCGCCACCTCCGGCATCGCTCCGGCCGACCGGCGCCTCTACGCCCTGCGCGATGCCACGGCGACGGTCGAATCGCTGCCGCTCATCACCGGCTCGATCCTCTCCAAGAAGCTGGCCATGGGCGCCGCGGCGGTGGTCTTCGACGTCAAGGTCGGCAACGGCGCCTTCCTGCCCGACCTGGAGAGCGCCCGGGCCCTGGCGCGGAGCCTCGTCGAGACCTCGCGCGGTCTGGGCACCGCCGTCTCCGCCCTGATTACCGACATGAACCAGCCGCTCGGGCGGACCTGCGGCAACACTTCCGAAGTTAAAGAGGCGCTGGACTGCCTCGAGGGGAACGGGCCCGCCGATCTCATGGAGGTCACGTACCTCCTGGCCGAGGAGGTCTCGCGCCTGGTCGGCCGTCCCCTGTACCGCGCCGATCTGGAGAAGGCTGTCTCTTCGGGCCGCGCCCGCGAGCGCTTCGACCAGTGGGCCGAGCTGCAGGGAGCCGATCCGGACTGGCTCCGTTCGCCCCGCCTCGATCTCGCTCCCGTGGAGCGTCCGCTCCGCGCCCGGAGAACGGGCCGCCTCGCCCATGTCGACACCCGCCAGATCGGCATGCTGCTGATCGAAGCGGGCGCCGGCCGCTTCCGTCCCGACTCGAAGATCGACTACGGGGTATCCCTGGAGATGCGCGCGCGTCTCGGCGACGAGGTGCGCGAGGATGACGAGCTGGCGAGGATCTGGCTCCGCCGCGAGGATGACGGGCTCGCCGAAAGGTTCGAGGAGTGCTTCACGGTGGGGGACGAAGGGGCGGCGCCGGAGCTGATCCTGGAATTAGTCGGATAAGATCCCCGGCCATGAAGGCCGCCATCCTCGCCGTCGGCTCGGAGCTTCTCGGGACCGACCGGCTGGACACCAACTCCCTGCGACTCACCCAGCTGCTCGAGCGTTACGGCGCGCAGCTCCGGCAGAAGTGCGTGGTGGGCGATTCGATCGAGGACATCTCCGAGGAGCTGCACTCGCTCGTCGCCAAGCACGACCTCGTCCTGGTCACGGGCGGCCTCGGGCCGACCTCCGACGACGTCACCCGCGAGGCGACGTCCCAGGCGCTCGGCCGCGGGCTCCGGCTCGACGAGAGCATCCTCGCCAACCTCGAGCGCCGCTTCCGCGAGTTCGGCCGGGAGATGCCGGCCGCCAACCGCAAGCAGGCCGAGGTGATCGAAGGGGCGGAGCTCATCCCCAACCGCCGGGGCACCGCTCCCGGCATGAAGATCGAGGGCGAGGGCTCGACCCTGTTCCTCTTTCCGGGCGTCCCTGTCGAGCTCGAAGGTATGATCGAGTCCGACCTGGAGCCCTGGCTCGCCGAGCGCTCGGGCGGAGATGCTCGCGAGACGGTCACCATCAAGGTCGCCTGCCTGCCCGAATCGGTCGTCGAGGAACGGATCGTCCCGGCCTACCAGGAGTTTGGCCGCGAGAACATCACCATCCTCTTCAGCCCCGGCGAGATCCGGCTGCGGGCCACGGCGCAGGGGCCGGAGCCCGAGCGGAAGCGGCGCCTCGAAGCCATGTCGGCCCGCCTCCGCGAGCTGGTCGGCGACGCGGTGTTCTGCAGCCGTGAGGAGGACACGCTCGAAGGAATCGTCGGCGAGCTGCTGCGCAAGGCGGGCGCCACCCTCACCGCGGCCGAGTCGTGCACCGGCGGCCTCCTGGCCGAGCGGATCACCCGCGTCCCGGGCAGCAGCGATTACTTCCTCGGCGGCGCCGTCACCTACACGAACGAGCTCAAGAGCCTGGTGCTGGGCGTCCCCTCCAAGATGCTGCGCGAGCACGGCGCGGTGTCCGAGCCGGTCGCTCGGGCCATGGCCGAGGGCGTGCGCAAGGCCTACCGAAGCGACTATGGAGTCGGCATCACCGGTGTGGCCGGCCCCGGCGGCGGGAGCGAGGCCAAGCCGGTGGGGACCGTGCACGTCGCCCTGGCCGGACCTGATGCGACCAGTCATCATAGGGTCCGCTTCCCCGGAGACCGCGAGCGCGTCCGCTGGCAGTCGGCTCAGCTCGCCCTGGACATGCTCCGCCGGAGGCTCCTCGCTTCATGAGACTCTTTGTGGCCCTCGAGATCCCCGAGCCCGTGCGGCGGGAAGTGGCGCGCCGCACGGCAGGGCTGCGCGACCGGCTCCCCCGGGCGCGCTGGGTCGATCCCGAGAACATCCACCTGACCCTGCTCTTCCTGGGCGAGACCCCGGCGGACAAGTTGCCGTCTCTTTCCGAGAAGCTGCGGGAGGCGTTCGCGAAGCACCCGCCTCTCGCCGTGCGTCTCTCGGGCGGCGGCACCTTTCCTCCAAAGCGGCCGGCGCGCGTCGCCTGGATCGGCATGGAGGCCCCCGAGGAGCTCGCGGCCGTGCAGGCCGACGCCGTGGCTGCTGCTATAGAGACCGTGGATTTCGAGCCCGAGGAGCGGCCGTTCCGGCCCCATGTGACGCTGGCACGCTGCGAAAACTGGCCGCGGGATGCGGTCGATAAGTTCGCGTCGGCCTTTCCCGGTGAGGTCGGTCCGCCGTTCACGGTGGACCGGGGCGTGCTCATGGAGAGCAAGCTGAACCCGCGAGGCGCCCGCTACAGCGTGGTCGAAGGCTTCCCCATGGAGGCCGAAGAATGAGGCTCGCGGTCGGGATCGTCATCCTGGCCTATTTCCTGGGCTCGATCCCGTTCAGCTACCTGATCGTCAAGCTGAAGACGCACAAGGACGTGCGCAGTGTGGGCAGCGGCAACGTGGGGGCGACGAACGCCATGCGCGCCGCGGGCAAGGGGGCGGGAATTGCGGCGCTGCTCCTGGACATCGGCAAGGGGGTCGCGGCCGTGCTGATCGCCCGCCGGCTCGGCGCAACGCCCGCGCTGGTGGGCGCCGCGGCCTTCTTCGTCATGCTCGGGCATTGCTATCCGGTCTGGCTCAAGTTCCAGGGCGGCAAGGGGGTGGCGACCTCGGCCGGGGCCATGGGCGCGCTGGCACCGCCGGCCATGGCCCTGACGCTGCTCGCCTTCCTGATCGTCCTGGCCTGGAAGCGATACGTTTCCCTGGGGTCCATGACAGCGGCGGTCTCCTTCGTCTGGTTCGTCTTCATCACGCAGCGCCTGGGCTGGGAGGACCGCGACCCCGCGCTGCTCCTGGCCGCGACGCTCATCGGCCTGTTCATCGTCTGGAAGCACCGGCCCAACATCGAACGGATCCGGCAGGGCCTCGAGCCCCGGCTGGGGGAGCGGAGAGCGGGATGAACGAATCTCCGAAGGAGATCGCGGTCCTCGGCGCGGGCTCGTGGGGGACGGCGCTCGCCGTGCACTTCGCGGGAGCGGGCGGGCACCGGGTCAGGCTCTGGGCACGCGACGCGGAGCTGGCGCGGCACATGGCGGAAGAGCGCACGAACCCCGAGTACCTGCCCGGCGTCGAGCTGCCGCCCCTGCTCGAGCCGACCTCGGACCTGGAGGCTCTCCCGGGCTGCGACTTCTATCTCCTCGTCATCCCCTCCCACGGCTTCCGCCAGGTGCTCCGGCAATTCCTCCAGGCCTATCCGAAAGACCGGTCGCTGCCGCTCATCTCCGGGACCAAGGGGATCGAGATCGAGACCCTGGCGCGCATGAGCCAGGTGTCTTTCGAAGAGGGGATGGCCGCGGACCGCGAGGTGCGCTTCGCCGTGCTCTCCGGCCCCACGTTCGCGGCCGAGCTGGCCCGCAACGTGCCCTCGGCCGCCGTGATCGCCGCCGAGGATGCCGGCTTCGCCACCGAGATCCGCGAGTGTCTCGCCACCCCGTGGCTGCGGCTCTACTCCTCGTCCGATGTGGTCGGAGTCGAGCTGGGCGCCGCAGTCAAGAACGTGATCGCGGTGGCCGCCGGCGCGTTGAGCGGCCTCGGCCTCGGGCACAACACCCTGGCCGCGCTGATCACCCGCGGGCTGCACGAGATCACCCGCCTGGGGATCGCGTACGGCGGCCAGCCCCGCACTTTCGCGGGCCTCGCCGGGCTGGGCGATCTCGTCCTCACCTGCACGGGCGGCCTCTCGCGCAACCGTCAGACCGGGATCGACCTGGCGTCGGGCAAGACGCTGGAGCAGATCACCTCGGGCACTCACCTGGTGTCCGAGGGCATCCGCAACTCCCTCGCCGTCTCGCGGCTCGCCGCGGCCCGCGGGGTGGACATGCCCATCACCCGGCAGATGGCCGCTGTCATGTACGAAGGCAAAGACCCGCGCCGGGCTGTCGAGGAGCTGATGACCCGCGAGCTCAAATCGGAGTCCGAACTATGACCGAAATTGATCCCGTTCCCCCTCTCCCCGACCCTCTCCCCCGGGCCGGGGGAGAGGGAGCACACCAGCTTGTCCTGATCCTCGACTTCGGCAGCCAGTTCACCCAGCTCATCGCGCGGCGGGTGCGCGAGAACCGGGTCTACTGCGAGGTCCACCCCTTCGACCTGCCGCTCGACGAGATCCGGCGCCGGCAGCCGGTCGGGATCATCCTTTCCGGCGGCCCGCAGAGCGTCTACGAGGACGGCGCTCCCGATGCCTCGACCGAGCTGTTTTCTCTGGGCATGCCAGTCCTGGGGATCTGCTACGGCATGCATGTCATGGCGCGCCGGCTGGGCGGCAGCGTGGAGGGTTCGAGCCACCGCGAGTACGGCCGCGCCGAAGTCTCCGTGACCGATCCGGGCAAGCTGTTCGAGGGACTGTCCACCTCCGAGACCGTCTGGATGAGCCACGGCGACCGGGTGGGCAACCTGCCGCCGGGCTTCCGCGTCACGGCCAGCACTTCGAACGTTCCGGTGGTCGCGTTCGAGAACCCGGACAAAGGGATGTACGCCATCCAGTTCCACATTGAGGTCTCGCACACCGTGTCGGGCGGCGAGATCCTGCGCAACTTCCTCTATGGGATCTGCGGTGCGCGCGGCGACTGGCGCATGGCCTCCTACCTGGAGGAGGCGGTGCGCACCGTCCGCGACAAAGTGGGGGAGGGGCGGGTGATCTGCGCCTTGTCAGGCGGAGTCGACTCCTCCGTGGTCGCCGCGCTGCTCACGCGGGCGGTCGGAGACCGCTCCACCGCGGTCTTCGTGGACAACGGCGTGCTGCGCAAGGACGAAGCCGTCCAGGTCCTCCACAGTCTGCGCGACGGCCTGGGTATCCCGATCGTCGCGGTCGATGCGCGGCAGCGGTTCCTGGGCGAGCTCGCCGGCATCGAGGATCCGGAGCTCAAGAGAAAGACGATCGGCCGCGTCTTCATCGACGTGTTCAAGGACGAGGCGCGCCGGCTCGAAGGCGTACAGTTTCTCGCCCAGGGCACCCTCTATCCGGACGTGATCGAGTCGGTCTCGGTAAAGGGGCCGTCGGCGGTGATCAAGACCCATCACAACGTGGGCGGCCTGCCCAAGGAGCTGGGCTTCGAGCTGGTCGAGCCGCTGCGCTTCCTGTTCAAGGATGAAGTCCGCCAGCTCGGCCGCGAGCTGGGCCTGCCGGAGCAGCTCATCGGCCGGCATCCGTTCCCGGGTCCGGGCTTGGCGGTGCGCATCCTGGGCGAGGTCACGGCGCAGCGCGTCGCCCTGCTCCAGGAGGCGGACGCGATCTTCATCCAGGAGCTGAGGGAGACCGGCTGGTACGACAAGGTGAGCCAGGCCTTCGCGGTGCTGCTGCCGGTCAAGAGCGTGGGAGTGATGGGCGACTACCGCACCTACGAGAGCGTAATCGCCCTGCGCTCCGTGGAGACCCACGACTTCATGACCGCCGACTGGAGCCCGCTCCCCTACGACCTCCTCGGCCGCGTGGCGAACCGCATCGTCAATGAGGTCAAGGGCGTGAACCGCGTCGTCTATGACGTGACCAGCAAGCCGCCCGCGACGATTGAGTGGGAGTAGGAGAAAGAGCGTCCTCCTCGGAGGACGTCTTTCTCCTGAACCTCCCAAATCCCCCTGTCTACCCGGGTGGCATCCTTCTTGCGTTTAGCTATGGGTGTACACGTCGCGGGCGATTCCGCGGCTCCAAAAATTGCGCAAGGAGATTGCTATGAAAAACACACAGCGAGCCTGGAAACTGGTTGCCATGCTCTTGCTGCTGTCCCCCTTGGCAGCATTTGCACAAGTGAGGAACTTCAACGCACAGGGTCAGGGCCCCTACCAGGATCTCCAGATCCAGGTGAAGGACCTCGACTCCGACCGGGTCATCGCGACCGTGCAGCCCGGCGGGACCATCACGCTCCGTGAAGGCCAGCGGGTCCGCCTGATCATGACGGCCGACCATCCGGGCCAGAAGGGCATCATCTATCCCGAGACCGAGTTCACCGAGGCCGACCCCGGCCGCGGCTGGGTGCGTGTGACCAGGACCAACGTCGACAATGCCAACGCCACCCTCCGGATCGTGAGGCCGAGCGGCACGATTCGCAGCCGGACCGAGACCCTGAGCTACCGGATCGTCGAAAACATCGGCATTCGGGACAGTCTGCGCCAGGGCACGATCAACGTCCGGGTGGAGCCCGCGTCCGCCGCGGGCTCGGCGCCGACGTCGGCGGCGACCCGGCAACAGGCCCGCGACCTGACCGACCGGCTCTATCAGGCCATCCTGATGCGGAAACTGGACGAGACCGGCGCCCGCACCCACATCGACAGCATCGCCAGGGGCGGCTACCCGGCGCTGATCCAGGTGGCCGAGCGGATCGCTGAGAGCGACGAAAGCCGCATCGGCGTCTATGAGCGCGAGGGCGTGTGCAACCAGCAGCGCCTGCTCTCCATGTACAAGAACCTGCTCGGCCTGAGCGCGAGCCAGATCGACCGCGAGCAGTGGGAGGAGGACCTCCGCCGCATGAACGCCGGCGACATCGACGCCGTCGTCGCGGGGATGGTGCGCTCCCCCCGGTTCCAGCAGCTCCACAACCTAGAGCGGATGGCCATCCGGTACTAACCGGGATGAGCCAAGAAGGAGAATTTGTATGAAGAACACACACACATACCGAGTCTGGGGCATGATCGCCCTTCTCGTGCTTCTCTCCCCCCTGGCCGTCTTCGCGCAGAAGCAGAAGAGCGCCAAGGCCCAGGGTCCCTACCACAACGTCGAGATCCAGGTGAAGGACCTCTCCAACGACCAGGTGATCGGCACCATCCAGCCCGGCGGCACCTTCACCCTCACCGAGGGTCAGCGGGTACGCCTGATCATGACGGCGATCCATCCCGGTAACGGCAAGGGCTCGTACTACCCCGAGACCCAGTTCACCGAGACCGATGCCGGCCGCGGCTGGGTGCGCGTGACCCGGACCAACGCCGAGAACTCCAGCGCCACGCTGGAAGTGGTGCGCCCGAGCGCCGGGAACCGCGACCGCACCGAGACCCTGCGTTACCAGATCACCGAGAACGTCGGCATCCCGAACAACCTGCGCCAGGGCTCGGTGACCATCCGCGTCGAGCCGTTGTCGGCCGCCCCGGGCTCGGCCCCGGCCCCGTATACGTCCGACGGGTCGGCGCGCAGCCTCACGAACCTGCTCTACCGCGCCATCCTGATGCGTGACTTCGACCCGAGCGGCCAGCCGTACGTCGACCGGATCGCCAAGGGCGGCTACGCGGAGCTGATCAAGATCGCCGACGAGATCGCTCGCAGCGAGGAGAGCCGGTACCAGGTCTATACGCGAGGGGGGAACGTGACCAAGGAGCAGCGCCTGACCGCGCTCTACCGGAACCTCCTGAACATGAACTCGAACCAGGTCGACCGGGAGCAGTGGAACAATGACCTGCGCCGCCTGGAAGAGGGCAAGATTGCCGACGTGGTGCGGGACATGGTCCGCTCGGACCGTTTCCAGGACGTCCACGACCTGAGCGGCGAGCGCACGGCGATTCGCTACTAACCTTCCGATCCGTGTAGGGGAGGCCCTTGTGGCCGCCCTTCGGAGGGCACCCACAAGAGGTGCCCCTACAAGGCCGGGCTCCCGAGGAGGGGGTCCGGCCTTATGCTTTGGCCCGTGCTCTTCCGCCGCTCTGCTCCAACCGCCCGCTATGAGCTCGTGACCCGCGAGGGCTGCCACCTCTGCGACGAGATGGCTGTCCTGCTCGACGAAGTCCTGCCTTCCCACGGCCTTTCCTGGGCTCCGAGAGACGTCGACGCCGATCCGGCTCTCCGGGAGCGCTTCACGGATGTCGTTCCCGTGCTTCTTCGTGACGGCGTGCCCGTTGCGAAGCTCCGGGTGGACCGCCGGAGCCTCGAGAGGATCGTCCGGCGCCGCCGCTGAGCTTTCGGCGATATTGGAAAGGGAGGGAAAGCCTCTTTCCCCGAATTCCGGGAGGCGGGATGAGGAATGAAAGGAGCTGTCCAGCCTTTTCCGGGATGGGAAAACCAGGGGAAAGAGTCGTTCCCTGGATTTCGCGGCACGGCGAGACCGGGGCAAGGCTCTTTCCCCTCTTTTCGGGAGAACCGAAAACCGGGGAGCGAGCCTCTCCCCGGTTTCCAGGAGGCAGGAAAATGGGGGAGAGGGGCTTACCCTGCTTTCCGCAAGCGCAAAAATCTGGGGAGAGAGGCGTTCACCGGGTTTCCGCAAGCGCAAAATCTGGGGAGAGAGTCGTTCACCGGGTTTCCGGCGATGGGCAAAGAGGAAGCAAGACGGAAAACCCGGGGATCGAGGCTGTCCCTGGGTTTTCAGCCTTGGGGATCGGTCTTTTTCTTTCGGGGACGGCCGCCACGGAAGGGTGGTACGCCGTGCTGGATCAGCTTCGGGCTGCGGTTGCCGTGATGGAGCCTCAGTCCCACGCGCAGGAGGTTGGCGGTCTTGCTCCCTTCCTCCAGGAGGACCTGCATCTCACGCGTGGCGGCCTGCTTGGCGGCGGTCAACCGGGCCTGCCTCGCGCGGAGCTCCGCGACTCGCTTGTACACCTTCGCGAGCTTGGTCCGGGCTGGCTTGAGCTCCGGGTACTCCTTGGGGTCTTCGTCGGTCGAGTCGAGAATCCTCCTCCAGACCTCGATGGTGTCGGCATGGTTGCGCCGAGGCATTCCCTCTCCTTTGCTGACAGCAGGTTTACAGGGCGTCATGATCCCACGCCCCCGGCAGGGCCGTCAACGCGCGCGTGGTAAAATGAACGCCTCACAATAGAGCGGTCTACGGGGGATCTTGAATGGACCTGCTGTCTGGCCTTTTCAGCCTCGGCATCTTCAGCTTCCTGCCGTGGATCATCGCCCTCGTGGCGATCGTCGACTGTGTGCGCCTCGGGGCGCCCTGGTACTGGATCTGGGTCATCCTGGCCTTCCCCATGCTCGGTGCCGCGGCGTACTTCGTGGTGGTGCGGAGCGGCTGGATGGGCGGCCGGAGCGTCGCCATGTCCCCGGACACGGCGCGGCGGCTCCACGCCCGGCGCCGGCTGCGCGAGATCAACGTACAGCTCACGAACTGGCGCGGCCCGGCCATCCTCGCCGAGGCGGGGGAGGAGATGCTCGTCCTCGGCAAGCACAAGCAGGCCGAGAAGTACTTCCTGGAGGCCCGGGAGAACGGCGCCAGCATCGAGGACGTCAACTTCGGCTTTGCCCAGACTCTCCAGATGCAGGGCCGCTTCGCCGAGGCCGTGCCCCTTCTGGACGAGCTGGTGCAGGCCAAGCCCGACGCCTACCTGGGCCGCGCCATGCTCCAACTCGGCCGCAGCCTGGACGAGAGCGGCCAGAAGGAGCGCGCCGAGAAGGTGCTGCGCGAGGTCCTGGAGCGCCGGACCATCATCGAGGCCCAGGTGCGTCTCGCCCGGCTCCTCCTCGCCAGGGGGGAGAAGGAGGAGGCCCAGCGCCTTCTCCAGGAGGTCAAGACCGACGCCGCCAACCTGCCGCGCTACCTGCGGCGCGAGCACCGCTCGTGGATCTGGACCGCGCGCACCCTGCGCTCGGGCACCGCGCGCCTTCCGCGTCCCTACGTGGAAGGCGGAGAGAAGCCCGGCCGGCGTCTGCGCCTGGTGCTCACCGCCGCGGCCGCCGTTGCCGTGGTCGTCCTCCTCTTCTTCTATGCCTCGTGGGAGTTGAAGATGCAGGAGCAGACCCGAGAGGCCGCGGCCAGGGAGGAAGCTGCTGCCGCCGCTGCTCCGGCAGCGCAGCAGCGCTAGCCGGGCAGCATTGCGAGGATCGTCTGGACGACCGCTTCCGCCGGTTGGGAGGCGTCCACGACGATCGCCGTGCTCGCCGGGGTCGGCTCCTCCAGCGCGGCGAGCTGGCTGTCCAGCAGGGTCCGCGTGAAGAAGTGCCCCGTCCGTTTCTCCAGCCTCGACGCCAGCAGCGCGGGATCGGCGCGCAGGTAGACGAAGCGCACCCGCGGATCGCCGCCCGAGAGGATCCGGCGGTAGCTCTCCTTGAGGGCCGAGCAGGCGAGGACGGCGCTGCCGCTCCGGGACACCAGCTCCCGCAAATGGTGCAGCCACGGGAGGCGGTCGGCGTCCGTGAGAGGAATCCCCCGTCGCATCTTTTCCACGTTCTCAGCCGGGTGGAAGTCGTCGCCGTCGAGGAAGGGCCATCCCAGGCGCTCGGCCAGGAGACGTCCGACCGTGCTCTTGCCGGAGCCGGCCACGCCCATCACAATCAGGATAGCCTCTCGCACGGGGCGATCTTAAGCCCCCCTGTCTCCCAGAAGCGCTGCCGCTGCACTATGGGAAGTAGTACCTGGGTCACACGTCCGGCTGCAGTTCACGTCAAGTGCCGAAGGCGGAGAGGGTTTCGCCGTGTTCTGTCCAAACTGTCAGTCAGAGTACGAAGAGGGCTCGACCTGGTGTGACGAATGCGAGGTCGAGCTCGTGGAAGGGGAGGAGGCAGAGGGGGAAATCGAGTTCCTGCCTCTCCTTGAGGTCACGAAAGCGGATCTCTTCGGGCAGCTCACAGACTGCCTCGAAGAGGCAGGCATCGCCTGGTTCGTGCAGAGCGAGGAGTCGCTCGGTCTGCTGCCTCGCGACGGACGGCCCGAGCCCGGACCGCCCGGCGAGAGCGTCGCCATCGTCTATGTTGACAAGTCTCACGTGGACAAGGCCCGCCGGTTGTGCGGCATGGCCGAGGCCGTCGCGGCGGGTTAGCCGCGCCCGATTGCCAACACCAGGTATGGATTGAGCGGGCTGCCCGCGAGCGGGCGCAACCCCGGCAGGCGGGTGCTCCATAGGAAGGCCGCCGCGGGGAGGTAGAGAAGCTGTCCATACCAGTGCTTCCGCACCTGACGGCAGGCTAGCCGGCCGTGCGGGCTCAGGGGACGGGCCCGCCAATCCCCCGGGATCTTCGAAAGGTAGCCCCGGACCTCCCGCAGGGTCGGCAGGAAGCCTTCGTCCAGGGGATGGACCCGCGCCCCTCCGGCCTGGGGGCCGTGCCAGAAGTCGATGGGGAAGGCGCCGTTCGGGAAATCGAGCCAGAGCTCGCCCCCGGTCCCCAGCACCCGCAGCAGCTCCCCCAGAAATCGAACGCGCTGCTCGTCCCGGTCCGGCAGCGGGCGGACGGTGTAGGTCTCTCCGCCGGTCTCGGCGACGCCGATGTGCTCGATCACTCCCGAGGAGAGGACGGCATGGAAGAAGCGGTCGGGGAAGGGGAGCTTCAGCGCGTCCCCCACGAGCAGGTGGTCGCGGTGCTTGCGCTCGCGCCACTGCCACTTGCGCAGGGCCGAAAGGTCGTTGCCCCAGGCCGCGAAGCCCGCGTCGCGCAGCATGTCCACCGAGAGGCCGTTGCCGCAGCCGCAGTCCAAGACCCGTACCTCGCCTGGCGGCAGCCCGAGCTTGCGCGCCAGCCGGCGGAGGAGCGGGAGGTAATAACCCTCGATCCGCGAGCGGGTGCCGCCCACCTCGTTCTCCAGCCCTTCCAGATGGCAGGCCGGCAGCTCCTGTCCGTCGAAGGCGTCGTAGTAGACGCCGCCGGCGAAGTCGGCGATCCCGTCCGCGACCGGATAGACGATGCCGCACGCCGCGCAGGAGAGCCCCTCCGGCACGTCTTCGAGGGGACCGCGGCACTGCGGGCAGACATATGGGATCAAGCCGTCGGCTCCTTTTCTTGAAGGTCGAGCTTAACCATTTTCTCGGGGCTCTTCTTGAGCTCGCGGGCCAGCTTGAGGCCGAGCTGGCGCTGGAGCTTGCCGCGGTCGGCGGGGACGGTCTTGCTGGCATCCACCCAGCCGCCGGCCATCATGCCGTGGCCGCCGCCCTTGCCGCGCCGTCCGACCAGGCGGCGCATGACCGAGCCGGCGTCCGCCCGCGAGTTCGTGGTGCGGATGGAGAGGTACAGGCGCTGGCCGAAGAAGCCGGTGCAGAGCGACCAGGTCTTCCCTTCCATGCGCAGCAGCAGATCCGCGATCTCGGGCACGATGTCGGGCTGCTCCACGTCCCCGAGATGGCTGGCGATCAGGGAGTCCACGGCGATCAGGTTCTCCAGCGCCTCGTGCAGGTTGCTGTAGTAGGTCAGGGGCAGGCGCGGGCTCTGGATGCGGGCCAGGATGCGGTGGTTCGCGTAGGGGAAGAAATGGTCGTAGACCACCTTGTCCGGGCCGGCCCATTCGCGTGCGAAGTCCTGAGTTTCGGACCGGATGGCGTAGATGAGCGCCGTGGCCAGCGCGTGCGTGTAGCGGACGCCGCTCGCCAGCAGGTACTCGGCCACGATCGTCGCCGTCGCGCCGTAGGGGGGGCGGATGTCGATGAAGGGCATCGACTGGGTGTTGATGCGCACCGGGTGATGATCGAGGACGAGGTCCGGCGTGATGCGCGAGGGGAGCTGGTTGTTGCCGCTGCGCGGCTGGGTGTCCACGAGGGCGAAGTGCTCGTACTTCTTCCAGCTCAGGTTGCGCACATGGCTGAGCTTCACGTTGAGGCTCTTGACCATCTCCCGGTTCTCGGCCCGGCCGACGATGCCGCCGTAGGCGATGGTGACCCTCTGCTTGAAAGCGCAGCGCAGGACGTGGGAGAGGATCATGGCCGAGGCCAGCGCGTCCGGGTCCGGATTGTCGTGGGTGAGGACCAGCCAGCGCCCGCCCCTGCTATCCCGCCGGATCAGCTCGGACAGTTTCTGGAAGCACTCGCGGGTGGCGTCAGTGATCATGGGGAGGCGATTGTACCGGATGCATTAGGATGTCCGTCATCATTGGGCGAAACCCGGGTCAGGCGCCGCCAACGCGCCACTCTCCACCGAAAGCCGCGGCGATCGGGCTCGGTCAACCTGCCGACTTTCTCCCGGTCCAGTTCCGCGAGCTCTTCATTGGTCGAGAGATGCTTGCGATTCAGAACTGAAAGCTCTTCGTTGCTCGAAAGCTGCTGGCTGTCACCTAGAATGAGCACGCACTGACGGCCGAACTCCAGGCGAGTTGCTTCAACCGGCAAGGTCCCCTTGCTGCGAACTGCGTCTTGCATCGCCTGGAGATTGCCAAGCCTGAGGATCTCCTGCAACTCGTCCCTCGATTCCTCTCCTTGCCGCAGGAGTCCCTGGTCCGCCAGATAGGCCAAGGCGATATCTCTCCTGTTGTCCGTGCGTAGTACGGACCAGCACTCAGAGGACAAGGTGAGCACAGCGAAATCCGGCGTGCCCGGCTCGAAGCCCGGCAGAGCGAGGTCCAAGTTGAATCTGGCAGGTCTCGTGCCAAGACCAGATCGGGTCTTCACGTCGATCGGAAAATCGATACCGATCGAAACGAGACGTAGATCTCTTGGATCTCGCGATACCGGGGGGTCAGCGCCTCCAACACACCGGGATAGCCTTCTGCGATCGTCCGGTACCAAGTGGTGCGTTCTCTCCGGCGGTCTTTGAAGGAGGCATGGAGCTCCCGGTAAGCATTCTCATTGACGATTACGCCGGGCATTTTTACCAGACCTTCCAATAACCTTTCACGAGACGTCGGGGGGAGGTTCCGCGTTTGCTGGCAGGTCTGCAACGAGGCGAAAGGCAGCAGTGCCGTCCAGAAGACCCGTGGAAGGCATCCTCATGGCCGACATGCACCATACCCATTCCTCATCCTGCCAGGGCCAGAAAAACGCACCTCCGCCTCGAATGGTAAAGCTATCCGGCTCGATGGGCGCATCCTGCTCGTAAGAGACGGCGAACGGGTCAGCGCACCACTCCTCGAAGAAGAGCCCCGCCAGACCAAAACGGTTCGTCCTGACCTGTTCCAGGTCGGAGAGGTCCCAGGACAGCCAACCTTCCAGCTCCTCGTCGGATGGCAGGTCATCTCCCCAGGTGAACAGCGACTGGTTTCCGGCCCGGCAGGCGTACTCCCACTCGGTTTCGGAGGGGAGGCGGCATCCCAGGGTCTCTGCGAAGCTCAATGCCTCGGACCTGGTGACGAAGCGAGGGCCATCGCTCGCTTCCGTAGGATTGCGTCGCCACTCTCCGAAGTGTCGCCACAACACGGGAGTGACAGAGACCAACGCAGTCTGGACCCGCCTTTCGTGTACCGGCCTCATCTCCTCCAGAGTTGCCGGGATCGGATCGCAGATCTGTCTGGCGCGTTGCTCCTCCTCCTCGCTGAGGCCCATCCGGAAGGCTCCTCCGGCCACGAGCTTGAATGGAATGCCGGTCTTCCTATGCAGGAAGGTCGGCAGGAGCTCTTCTCGGGGCTCGAAGGGGAGCGGCTCGAAGTCTTTGTCCATCTGGGCTGCAGCTTGCTTCGCCAGTTCTCTTCGCGCCTCGAAGGTGGCTTTCAGCCAACCACGAGAGTCGAAAGGTGGTTCCACGATTGCGGGCAGATTCATCATGGGAGAATGCGAGGCGGGCTCTGGTGCGCTGAGCCCGGCCATTCGGGCCACATCAACCATTCACCGTCACAGACAACGAGGTCGCGTTGAAAGTCCTTGTAAGAGAAGCTCCCTAACTGCCAATCAAGGTCTCGTTGGCCGTCTGATCCTTTGCTGAAGATGCACGAGCGGTATGTCATGGTGCCCACCCGCGCTTGGGTAATGACCTCGATCGGGCGAGCCCAGGCGTCTAATTCGGGCTTGTCGGTAAGAGCACGCATGATCTCTACGGTCGAAAGGGGGCCGTTGCGACCGGGAGAATAAAAGCGATGAGCGAGAGCTGCCAAGTCGCGTGCGGAACGCTTCTGCCTGGCCAAGCTCTGTTCTCCACCTAGAATGCTCGCTGTGAGCCAGGCCAGGGCTGCTGCGGTCAGCAGCCCCGCCAGCAAGACCTCGATCCACCGACCTCGTCGTACAAGAAGCCTTGGCATCAATTGTCACCTTCCAGACAATCCCATCGGCCGCTTCAGATAGGCGTAGAGCTCATGGCCGGCCTGGCCACCAGCGAAATCTTCCCCGAGGATCACCCGGGGGTATGATCAAGTTTTTCGGCGGCCAAGGCTCGATGTTGGTGATGTCAGAAATGCTGCCTGAGTAAAGCTTGATCTGCCCCGGTGGCGTTGCCAGGAATCGTCCCTCGATGAGCACGTAATGGCCATCCAAGCGCTGCCATTCCTTTCTGAGGGGAGTCGGCCCAAAGCGAAGCCAGATGGCATTCGTGAAAAGGAACTCCCGGTAGTCGCTTTCATGGATGTAGAGTTTGGTACCTTCGAAATCGAGGCGGAGGTAGCCGATGACCGCTACCCGCTTGCCGTCATGCAGATGTGGCGAAGCGATTAGCTGGATGATAGAGAGGAGGGTGGCATCCGTCCCCCTTTCGTGAGGGTCTCTTTCCCTTGTAACGGTCTCTGTCTCGGGGGCTCCACATCCTCCAGAAAGGATGGCCACTGCCAGGGTAAGGCACAAGAACATTCTCATAGGTTCTCCCGCTTGGCTGCTAATCTGTAAGTGAGCCAAGGTCTTTGACTCCTCCCCAAGGGGTGTACCTCTTCATATTTCCGCGAGGAGTTAGCAAGTACATGGCACCATAACCGCGAGCAGTCAAGTTGTCTTCTAAGCTGAAATATTCATCGAGCTGCAGGTTTCGATCGCCATGGCAATGGTAGATCGCGACAGTTCTTGTGTTGGGATTGCTGCAATGGGGCACGTTGCTGCAGTCAGTTTTGGAGGTACCCTGGACCGCCGGAGGTGGTCCGATCTGGCAGGTCTCGCTGTTCGGGTCCGAGCAGATCGGGCCGCAGTATTCCATCCCTGTCTCCTGGCAGATCGGGTAGATGCTCCTCATCGCTTGCATCGCAGCCTGATCTCGGGAGCGCGTGAACGCGGTTTCCTGATCAAAGACCTCTTTTGTTTTCTCCGATGGGCGAGTGGCAAGATAGCCTACGACGATCACCGCGAGAATCAGGACCGCCAGGGCCACTTCGACAGCGGTGAACCTTCCTGAAGGATCGGTCGCATTCGGTGGCGTAAGGTCTGCGTAGAGGTAGCGGTGCAGCGAGATGGGCTTGCGCGCGGTTCCATTCCACGGATCCATGCTTTCAAATCGACCCACCTCCGGATCCATCCAGCGCGCGCGGTTGTAGTAGAAGCCGCTGTTCGGATCGAGCGGCTCGCCTGCGAACAGGTAGGCATTCGGATCTTCGCCCTCATGGCTCAGCAGTTGGCCGAAGGCGGCGAAGGTATACCGATCCTTCACTGCGCCGGTCCCGTCGGTGAGCAGCCTCACGCTCCCGAGAGCGTCCGCATGGTAGAAGCGGTCGCCGCTGGCCCGCAGGACCGCGAGCAGATCCCTACCCCGAACATAGGTCGCTTTCAGGCTCCCCGAGCCGTCGGTTTCGGCCACGACGTGGGAGAGGGAGCCGGAGGTATCCACCAGGTAGTCGGTGATCTGCTGTGGCCCATTCGGTGGAGTGATCCGGGTTCGGACCCGGTTCCCATCGGCATCGTAGACATGGGCAACGACGGTGCCGTCGGCCAGAGTCACTTGTGTCAGGCGATCTTCCGGGCTCCAGCCGTAGTCGGCCTCGCCGTTCTTGCCGGTCAGATTGCCGTTGGCATCCCAGGTCCACACGTTGCCGTTTTCGGTGAGCAGGCGGTCGCGATCGTCGTAGGTGTACGCCGTGGCGTCGTTGCCGGCGGTCTGGCGGAGACGATTGCCCACCGGGTCGTATTCAAAGGTCATCGCGTAGGCCGGCCCCGTGCCGCCGGCCACGTTTTCTCCGATCAGTCGATAGAGAGCGTCATAGGTGTAGGAGCGGCTCGTGCCGTCGTGCTCGTCGATCCGGGTGCGGTTGCCGGCGGGGTCCAGGGTATAGGCGTACGAGTGGAGAGTCTGGCCGGACCGCAGTGTCGTGAGGTCTCGCAGGCGGTTGAGGCCGTCGTAGACGTACGCGGTCTGGGCGCCGTTCGGATGGCGCAGGGAACTCTTGTTGCCGTTGGCGTCGTAGTCGTAGTCGTAGGTCCGCCCTCGTGCATCGATCACCTGGTCCAGGCGGTTCAGGGCATCGTAGGTGAACCGGGTCGTCAGAACCTGCCCGGCCACGTGGGCCGTCAACTCGGTGCGGTTGCCGTTGGCATCGTAGGAGTAGGTCAGCTTGCGGCCATCCGGATAGATCAGATCCTGGAGCCGGTCGCGAGAGTCGTAGGTGTAGCTGGTGGTGCCCCGGCCGTCCATGGCGGTCTGCCGGCGGCCGCTGAGTGTGTAGGAGAAGCTCACGGAGCTGGCATCCGGCAAGGTGCGGCGGATCAGGCGGTCGGCCGTGTCGTAATCGAGCGTGGTCGTCCGGCCGGCGAAGTCCTTCCGGCTGCGTAGCCGGCCCAACGCATCGTAGGTCATCTCTTCGCTGGTACTGTCGTGCAGTGTACGCCGAACCGTCCGGCCGAGAGCATCGTAGTCGAACCGTGTCGCATGCCCTTTCGCATCGGCCTGGGAGGTACGGTTGCTCTGGTCGTCATATGTGTAGCGGGTGACCTGGTTCAAAGCATCGGTGACCGTGAGCAACCGTCCCAGGAGATCGTAGCCGAAGCGGGTGATCGATCCGGCCTGGTCCGTCTGCGAAATCCGCCGGCCGACGGCGTCATAACCGGTCTGCGCCGAGGTTCCATCCGCAAACGTCACCGTGATGAGCCGATTGGCGTCGTCGTGCTCATAGGTGGTCGTGTTTCCTCGCGCATCGGTGATCGCAATCCGGTTGCCGTTTTCATCGTAGCCGAAGACGGTATCATTGCCGAGGACGTCCCCCACCTTGGTGCGCCGGCCGGCGGCGTCGTATTCCAAGGACGTCGTGTTGCTGCGGGCATCCGTGGTGGCTGTGAGCCGGCCGGCATCGTCATATTGATTCGTCACCACCGCGCCATCGGTGTAGGTGGTGGTCAGGAGCCGGCCCTCCGCGTCGTAGGCGGCGGTTGTCGTGCGGCCGCCGCGGTCCGTCGAAGTCAGGCGGCGCCCTTCGGCGTCGTAGGTGGAAGACCTGGCGGTGCCATCCGGATACTGAGTCCGGGTGAGGCGCCCCAGATCGTCGTAGGTGTGGGTGGTGCTCCGGCCGAGCTTGTCGATCGATTCAATCAAGTTGCCGAGCGCGTCATAGACGCTCCGCGTGATAGTCCTGTCGGGATCGGTGGTCTTCACGAGCTTCCCGATCTCGCTATACTCGTAGGCCCAGGTGCGGGTTCCTGTCGTCCGGCTCGCCAGCTTGCCGCTCGCGTCGTAGGTCGAGGTCGTAACCGTGCCCATGGCGTCGGTCTTCTGGATCTGATTTCCATAGGCGTCATAGGCGAAGGTAGTGATCCCACTCTCCGCGTCGGTCTCGGTCAACAGGTTGCCGCGCGCGTCGTAGGTGTAGCTGGTGGCGTTGCCCAGCGGGTCCTCGGTCTCGAGCAAGTTGCCGGCCGCGTCGTAGGTGTTGCGGGCCACCTTGCCGCGGGCGTCCGTGGTGGTCAGCACCTTGCCGCGGGCGTTGTAGGTGTAGCGCGTGGTGTGGCCCAGCGGGTCTTCGACCTTGGTCAGATTGCGGTCCGCGTCCCAGGTGTAGCGGGTGGTGTGGCCGAGAGGGTTCGTCTCGGAGAGCAGGAGGTCGTTGCCGTCGTAGGTGCGGGTCGTGATCTTGCCCAGGGCGTCGGTCTCACGGATCACATTGCCGCGGTCGTCGTACTCCAGGACCCGCGAGTGGCCGAGGCGGTCGGTGACCACCTCGCGATGCGCCGCGAGATCGTGCGTGAGCTCGATCACCTTGCCGAAGGCGTCGGTGGAGCGGATGAGCCGGCCGTCCGCATCGTAGTCGTTGCGGATGGGCTGGATGCCTCGCGGGTCCTCGATCGTCAGCAGCCGGTGTCCGCTGTCGTAGGTGAAAGCCGTCGTCCGGTCGGCCTGGTCGGTGAAGGTGACGAGGTCGCCGGCGGCGTCGTAGGCGTAGTGCAGCGTGCGGCCCAGCGGGTCGGCGATCTCGGTGATTCGCCCCTGGGCGTCCCGGGTGAAGGCGATGCTCTTGCCCGAGGAGTGGGTGATGGCACTGGCCGCGATCTGCAGCTCGTTGCCGTTCGTGTCCCGCAGACGGGTCAGCCCCTGCGCGAGGTCGAGGTCGAAGGTGCGGCCGTCGCGGGTCTGCAGGCGGACGTTCCTCGGCTCGTAGGGCTCCTGGCTCGCCGGGTCCACCACCCGGCTCGTGCCGTTGGCGTGGAAGACTTCGGCCGATCCGAGGATCGACAGCGCCGCGCCCGGTACCGGGCCGTCCACGAAGGCGAAGCCGGCCTCGGCGAAGCAGCCGCCGGCGGTGATGGCCTGGCGCGAGAGGATCAGGCGGAAGCGGTAGACCTCGCGGTCCGACAGCCGCACGGTGGTGAGGTGGGGGAGGGTCTCCTGCACGTTCTGGCAGGGCACGAAGCCGTCCACGATGCGCCAGCCTTCGCCCGGGGTGCGGTTGTTGCGGTAGCTCCCCTGGCGCACGTCGAGCGTCCAGCCGTAGCCGAAGTCGCGGCTCGCCTTCTCGCGGGTGTCGTAGTTCCGCACGATCCGGATGGGAATTCCGGAGAGCGGCACTTCCAGGTCGAGGAAGGAGAGCGTGAAGTGGCCGATCTTCTGCTGGCCCTCCACCACGACGTGGGTCGAGTAGGCGACTCCGTCGCCATCCGCATCCAGGGCGGAGAGCTCGATCTCGTAGAGGCCGTTCAGGAGCAGGGTGGGATCGAAGGTCCCGAGCGGCGCGCTGGTGACCGGGCCGGTGCCGGCGGCGATGGTGACCCAGTCGCCGCCGTCGAGCGAGCGGTAGCGCAGCTCCCACTCGGAGAGGCTCTGGCCGCGCACCGTGCCGATCACGGAGACCGGTGCGGTGATCTCGGCGAGTTGGGCGGGCTGCGCGATCTCGACGCCGGAGTCCGAGCCGTCGTTGACGATCTGGAGGTCGGCCGCCGCGGTGGCGAGGATCCAGTAGCCGTGCCCCGGCCGCAGCAACTTGAGATCGTTGGCCCAGGAGGGGACGGCGACGTCGTAGACCTCCCAGGGATCGGCCGGGTCGGCGGCGTCGTAGCCGAAGACGCGCTGGTACTTGCCGGCGATGGTGGACAGTGCGTTCTCCACCGGCCGGGATTGCTCGGAGGGGAAGCCGATCAGGTTCCAGCCCGGGCAGAGATGGATCGCGGCCGAGAGCGGCGCCGGTCCGGGAGAAGGCAGGGGCGCGCCCTGGGCCATGTCGAGCCAGAGGCCGGCGCGCTCGTCCACTTGGGTCAGATCGCTTCCGGCCGGGTCCGCGGGGTCGTAGACCTTCCAGGGATCGGCCGCGTCGCAGGCGTCATAGGCAAAGGCCTTCCGGAGGCTCGCGCCGAGCGGCCCGAGGACCGTGGCCGGGCTCGGATCGACCGGCCTGGAGGGGAGGGATGCCAGGTTCCAGGCCGGGACGAGCGGCACGTCCGTGGCCTCGGCGTGCATGGCGCGGAGGCCAGGCGAAGCCACGGCGGCGGAGGAGCTGAAGCCCGGCGGATCGGGCGGTACGGGCGAGGGGGCCGGAGGTTCGGCCAGGACGGCCGCCATCAGGGCCGAAGCGACGACCCCGGCCATCTCCAGACGCTCCGCCTCCTCGGAGACAGCCGCCATCAGATCGGTCGCGCGCCCCTGCAACCACTCCCAACCCCGCGGCTCAGGCCGGACCGTGACGGACTGCGCCAGGGTCGGGCTCGCTTGAAACAGCAAGATCCAGCACAGTAGCCGTGCGGTAGACCGCTGCCAATTCCAGCTCATCTCGAACTCCTTCACCCGAAGGACATACGACATACATAGAATTTCAGGGCAAGGGCGCTCTCTTGCCGCCGACCGAAAGCTGAGCTACGAAAAGATTCCCATCCTACCATGGGTCGGGATACCCCGTGCGCAATCCTCTGCCGTGCTACGATCCGGCCGGCCATGATCCAGGAGCTTTTCCGCATCGGACCGTTCGCGATCAGCCCCTTCGGGGTGATGCTGGTCCTTTCGTTTATCGCCGGCTATCTCCAGCTCCTCTGGGGGATGCGCCGCTTCGGCCTCGGAGACGACGAGGATGCCAGCGCCATCGTCTTCGCCGCGGGCGTGGGCGGGATCGTCGGGGCCAAGGTGTATTACGCCCTGCTGAACCGGGACCTGGGGGTGCTGTTCGACCGCTCCGGGCTGGTCTGGTACGGCGGCCTGATCCTCGGCGCCGCGGCCGTGCTCTTCACCATGTACAAGCGCCGGCTCTTCGTCTGGCGCATGGCGGACGTCGCCGCCCTGGCGCTCGCGCTGGGCTATGCCGTCGGCCGGATCGGCTGCTTCCTGGTGGGGGACGACTACGGCCGGCCCACCGACCTGCCCTGGGGCGTGGCCTTCCCCGTGGGCCTGCCGCCGACCACCGCCGGCGAGCTGCGCAGCCTGTTCGGCGTGGACATCCCCGCCAGCGTCCCGGACGGCGAGCTCCTGCGCGTGCACCCGACGCAGATCTACGAGACCCTCACCTGCCTCGCCATCTGGGGCTTCGGCATGTGGCTGCTCCGAAGGAAAGAGGGGGAGGAGCGGGGCGTGGGCGTGGTGGCGCTCACGGTCCTCGCCCTGATGGCGGTCGAGCGTTTCCTGGTCGAAATCCTGCGCGCCAAGGACGACCGCTTCTTCGGCCCGTTCACGCTCGCCCAGGTCATCAGCGTGCTCATCGTGACGGTGATCCTCGCGGTCTCCTGGATGCGCCGCCGCCGTCTCCAACTCCGCACGGCCTGAGGCTTGCAGATGTCCACACGGACGCCGCCGCGGCTCCTGACCATCGCCGGCTCCGATTCCGGCGGCGGGGCCGGCATTCAAGCCGACCTCAAGACTTTCGCCGCGCACGGCGCCTACGGCATGAGCGCCATCACCGCCCTGACCGCCCAGAACACCGTCGGAGTGCGCGCCGTCCACGAGGTTCCGCCGGAGGTCGTCGCCGCCCAGATCGACGCCGTCTTCGAGGACATCGGGGTCGACGCGGTCAAGATCGGCATGCTGGCGAGCGCGCCGATCGTCCGGGCCGTGGCTGACCGGCTCCGGTTCTGGAAGCCCACGCGCGTGGTGCTCGATCCGGTCATGGTGGCCAAGAGCGGCGACGCGCTGCTGCGGGACGACGCGGTCGAGGCGCTGCTCGAGGAGCTGGTCCCGCTCTGCACCGTAGTCACGCCGAACCTGCCCGAGCTGGAGCGGATGACGGGCATGCCCGCCTCCGAGGGGAATAGCCAGGCAGCGGCCGAGGAGCTTTCGAAGCGCGGGCCTGCGGTGCTGGCCAAGGGCGGCCATGCGGAAGGGCAAGAGGTCGTGGACTTGTTGGTTGTGGATGGGAAGGCCCATCGCTTCCTGCACCGCCGCCTCGCGACCTTCTCGACCCACGGCACCGGCTGTACGCTCTCCTCGGCGATCGCGGCGCGCCTGGGCCGGGGGGAGGATCTGCCGCGGGCGGTGGGCGGCGCGATCGAATACCTGCAGGGCGCCATGAAGGCCGCATACCCGCTGGGCTCGGGCCATGGCCCCGTGAACCATTTTTGGAGAGAAGCATGAGCGACGTTCTCGATCTGTTGGTGGTGGGGGCGGGCCCCACGGGGATCGCCATTGGCGCGGAGGCGCGACGCCGCGCCGTCGGCGTGCTGGTCATGGACCGCGGACCGATCACCGCGGCAATCCAGGGGTATCCCACCTTCATGGAGTTCTTCACCACCCGCGACCGTCTGGAAATCGCGGACATCCCCTTCACCATCCCGGACGACAAGCCGACCCGCCGCCAGGCTCTGTCCTACTACCGCATGGTCGTCGACCGCTACCAGATCCCGCTGGCCCTCTATGAAGAGGTGCTCGACATCCGGAAGGAGGGGGAGGGCTTCGCCGTCTCCTCGCTCAGCCGGAAGGGACCGCGGGAGCTGCGGGCGCGGGCCGTGGCCTTGGCGACCGGCTACTTCGGCAACCCCAGGAGCCTGGGCGTGCCCGGCGAGGATCTCCCCTGGGTCTCGACGCGCTACAAGGAGGCCTACCCGCACTACCGCCAGGACGTGGTCGTCGTCGGAGCGGGCAACACCGCGGCCGAGGCGGCGCTCGACCTCTGGCGCAACGGCGCGCGGGTGACCCTCGTCCATCGCGGTCCGCACGTGAAGCCCGGGGTCAAGTACTGGGTCAAGCCGGACATCGAGAACCGCATCGAAGAGGGCTCGATCGCCGGCCGCTTCAACTCGCTGGTGCGCGCCTTTCGCAATCACCCGGAGACGGGGGTCGAGATTGAGGGCCCCGGCGGCGTCGAGCTGCTGCCCGCCCAGGCGGCCTACGTGCTCGTGGGCTACACCCCCGAGGTGGACCTCCTGCAGCGTGCCGGCGTGCGGATCGACCCGGAGAGCCTGGAGCCCACGTACGACCCGGCGACCTGCGAGTCGAACGTGCCGGGGCTCTACGTGGCCGGCACGATCCAGGCCGGCCGGCGCACCGACCGCATCTTCATCGAGAACTCCCGCGATCACGGACCGCTCATCGTGGACCACCTGGTGCGGCGGTTCGCGCAGGTGCCGGCGTTGACCTGAGCGGCTGAAACTTTTTCGGCCCAGCCCCGGTCAAAGCCAGAGGGAGGTACTCCGATGAACGGATCCATGATGGTGATGGCCTTGGCGTTGGCGCTGACGGCGGAAACGAAGCAGATCGAGATCCCGGTCATCGGCGAGTCCATCGACGTCCGCGTCGTGAACGTGGAGGTGGTGGCCACTGCCGGCGGGGAGCTCATGCGCGGCCTGACCGCCGCCGACTTCCGCCTCCTGATCGACGGCAAGGAGGTGCCCATCGAGTTCTTCACCGAGGTCGCCGAGGGCACCGCCGCTCCGTCCGCCGCTGGGCCGGCGGCTCCGGTGGCACCGGCCGAGGCGGTACCCCGCAGCTACCTGGTCTTCGTCGACGAGTCGTTCTCGGTCGCCGAGCCGCGCGACGTCGTGCTGGAGAAGCTGGAGGCGGACCTCGAGCTCATGGGTCCCAAGGACCAGATGGCCATCCTGGCGTTCAACGGCGCCAAGATCGAGGTGCTGAGCCCCTGGACCTCCGACAGGGCCGCTCTCGCCGCGGTGCTGCGCCAGGCGCGGCAGCGGCAAGCCAAGGGCAACAAGGCCCTGGCCCAGCACCGCGGCCTGCAGAGGGACGAGGATTGGCTCATCGAGATGGCCGAGGCGGGCGCGATCGAAGGAGACGAGGCCAAGGCGGCGCTGGAGGCAGCGTCGCTGCGGACCAGCCCCGAGGCGCGCACCCAGCTCGGCAAGACGGCGCTGGCCATGGCCGGCACACTGCGCGGATTCGAAGTGCCCTTCGGCCGCAAGGTGATGCTGCTCCTCTCCGGCGGCTGGTCCCTCGGGGTGGCGCCCCACCTCTACGGCCCGGTGGTGAGCGCCGCCAACCAGCTCGGCTACACGATCTATCCGGTGGACGTGGCGAGCCCCACGCCGGAGATCCTGAAGATGCTCGACGCGGTGGCCATCCAGACCGGCGGCCGGGTGCTCGCCTCGGTCAAGCAGGAGGTCTTCCGTCAGGTGGTGGCGGACTCGGGCTCCTACTACTGGCTCGGCTTCACGCCGAGCTGGCAGGCCAACGACCGCAGCCACTCGATCCGGGTGGAGTCGAAGCGGCCCGGCGTCGCGATGCGGGCGCGGACCGGTTTCCCCGACCTCTCGAAGAAGACCGAGAACGCCAGAAAGGCCGAGAGCGTGCTGCTCTTCGGCGGCGATCAGGAGGACCGCAAGCTGAAGGTCCTGCTCGGCAAGGCGAAGTCCCTCGGCCGCAAGGAGATCGAGGTGCCGGTGACCGTGGGCGTGCCGGTCGAGGCCCTGGCCCTGACCCCGTCGGGGAGGGGTTACATCGCGGAAACGCCGCTCGCCGTGGTTGCGCTCGACGGGCAGGGCGGGCGCGCCGAGATCCCGCTGGCGAAGCTGCGGGTGGCGATCAAGGAGCTGCCCCAGGCCGGCAGCCTGGCCCGCTTCCAGACCACCCTGCGCCTGCGCCGCGCGCCGCAGCGCCTGGTGTTCACGGTGCGCGACGAGGTCAACGGCGGCACGATGTGGCAAGAGGTAGCGTTCGCGCCCTGAAGAGGACGGGTTTTTCCCTGGGAGCGTCCTCCGGCTCCCCCTCCCGCGTAGCGGGGGAGGGCTGGGGCGAGGGTCTTCCGGCATCCGCTCGACCCTGGGAGCCTGCCGCTCGCCCTTCACCGTCCCTCGCTCGGCCTTCAGACCGTTTCGCTCGCGCTCCGTCGGCTGCCGCTGAGCCTCCAGCGTGTCCTCGCCACCCTCCGGCGCTGCCGTCCGAGCGCCAGCGCGTTTCGCCCGAGCTCCAGCGCGTCCCGCCGAGGCTCCAGCGCGTGGCGCCCGAGCTCCGGCGCGGCCGCCCGGGGTCCGGCGGCAGCCGCTGGCCCCCCGGCGGCATCCGCTCGACCCTTGGCGGCATCCGCCGGACCCCGGGCGGCATCCGCCGGGCGCCGGGCGCGCGCGCTGGAGCTTCCGCGGATGCCGCTGGAGCTTCGCCGGCTCGCGCCGGAGCTTGCGCGGGTGCGCCCGGACCTCGCGCGGCGGCGGCTCGAAGATCGTCACCCTGGCGTTGTCCCACGACCGTGGGTTTCGGAGCGCCCCCTCCCCAACCCTCCCCCGCTACGCGGGAGAGGGAGCCCCCGCCCTCCAGGAATCGCACCGAGACTTCATCGCCGGTTCATGCAGCCTTCAAATATG
>DATLNC010000099.1:0-16524 GCA_035536935.1 Thermoanaerobaculia bacterium | reverse complement strand
CGGGCACGGCCCGCCGGCCCGCACGCCTCCAGGTCGGGGGCCAGCATCTCCAGGTGGGCCGGCGTGAGCTTCACGAGCCCGAATCCACCGCGCTCCCGCAGCGCCGCGCCCAGGCTTTCGGCGCCGGGCGCGTCGGGGAGGAGCCAGACCGCCCGACCGGCCAGGAGCGGCGAGAAGAGGCTCGTGACGGTCAGATCAAAGGCGACCGGCGAGTGCACGGGAGATCCCCAGCCTTCCTCCACTCCGTAGGAGCGAAGGCACCAGGAGAGATAGTTCACGAGCCCGCAGTGCGGGACCATGACCCCTTTCGGCCGGCCTGTCGTGCCCGAGGTGAAGAGCACGTAGGCGAGGCTCTCCGGCACGGCGCTCCTCTCCGGGTTGTGCGTGCTCTCATCCGCGGCGATCCAGTCGTCCAGAGACACCCGTAGCGCAGGGATTTCCCCCTGTTCCTCTACCGCGCCCTCGGTGCGCAGAAGGAGATGGGGACGGGCGTCCTCCAGCACCTGGGCGAGACGCTCGCGGGGGTGCTGCCGCTCGACCGGTAGATAGGCTCCGCCCGCCTTGAGGACGGCCAGCATGCCCACCAGGGTCTCCAGCGTGCGCACGCTCGACACGGCGACCCGCACCTCGGGTCCGACACCCTGGCGGCGGAGGAGCCAGGCGAGCTGGTTGGCGCGCGCATTCAGCTCCGCATAGCCGAGAGCCCGTTCGCCTTCCTGCGCCGCCAGCCGCTCGGGCGTCCTCTCCACCTGCCGCTCGAACAGCTCGTGGACGCAGAGGTCGCCCGGGAAGTCGATCCGGCTCTGGTTGAGCTCGACGATCAGCCTGCGCCGCTCCTCGGGACCCAGGATGTCCAGCTCGGCCACCGGGCTGTCCGGGCGCTGGGCTACCGCTCCCAGCAGGGCCGCGAGCGACCTGGAGAGGGTCTCCACGTCGGAGGGCTCGAAGAGGCTGGCGTCGTACTCGATCCGCAGGGAGGGCTCCGCGGCCGCCAGCGCGCAGGACAGCTTGAGCTTGAAACGGTCCGAGCAGGCACGGAGGTGCTCCAGCCGGAAGGCCGCTCCAGCGGCCCGCGTCTCGGCCGCGGTCTCGAAGAGCTCGAACCCCACGGGGACGATCTGCCATCCTGGGGTGTCGTTCGCAGACAGGGCATTCCAGTCGAAATACTCCTGCCAGCGGGCGGACTCGGCCAAGCGCTCGCCCGTCCTCCGCAGGAGCTCGTCGAAGCGGTCTCCCGCGTCCGGACGGGCGACAACGGGCAGATGGCGGGCGAAGCCGCCGACAGCGTTGCGCAGCTCTTCGTACCTGCGGCCGTCGAAGGCCACACGGACAAACACCTCCTCCTCGCCGGTGAGGCGCCAAAGGAGGGTCTGCCAGCCGGCGAGCAGGAGCCGGCTCCAGCCCGCCGCGTCGCCGGCCAGGCGCCGGAGAGCCGGCACGACGTCGGATTTCACGGCGACCGGCACGGCCTCGAGACAGAACGGGGACGCGAGCGGTGCGATCCGTTCGAAAGGTAGCGAAGCGGCGGGCACGCCCGGTATCCCCTGCCGGCGCCAGTGCTCCCGCCCCTCGCGCTCTCCATCCGAGGCGTTGAGCTGGTGGATCCACTCCGAGAAGTCGGCGTACTGCATGGCCTCCGGCACCGCCCCGGCAAGCCCCAGCGCGGCTCCGTACTCGCGGCCGATCTCCCCCACCAGGGAGCGCATGCTCGCGGCATCGGCGCAGAGCGATGGCAGCGTCAGCACGAGCAGCCAGGAGGTCTGCGCGAGATGCAGCCGGTGCAGGCGCAGCAAGGGACCCTGCGCAAGGTCGAAAGGCGCCCGGGCGTCCGTCGCCAGGATGTCGCGCAGCCTCGCCGACCGGACGTCCTGGTCGAGCCCGCGAAGGTCCAGCTCAACGGCCTGCATTCCTGCGTCGTCGCCGATCACCTGGACAGGCAGGCTCATCCCCGGCAGGCACTGGAAGGTCGTGCGCAGGATCTCGTGGCGCCGCACCACCGCGTCGAAGGCAGTGGACAGGGCTTCCGAGGACACCGCCCCTTCCACAAGCAGCACCGTCTGCACGAGATAGGGAGAGCCTTCTCCTTCACCTAGGAGCCAGAGGTACTCCTGGTGGGGAGAGAGCCGGAAGCCCAGGAGGGACGCCGGGCCGGTCACGCTCCCCCCTCCTGGCCAGCCGGGACGGCCATCGCACGGCGCCGGACGGTTCGGAGCGCTTGGCGCTCCTCGTCGGCAATCGCCTGCTCCCGGGTTTTCCGCCGCTCCCAGTCCTGCTCCTCGAGGAGCGCTCCCACCTCCTGCAGGCTCTGCGACTGTTCCGCGAACGCGCGCAGCACGACGACTAGCAGATCCAGAAGATCGGACATCGGCAGCACGTCGAACCGCCCAGCGTCGAACTTGATCTGGAGCGAGATCTCCGCGCCCGGGATCACGGTCAGGTTGAGGGGGAAGGTCTCGCCCACGAAGCTGCGGATGTCGCGCATCCTCAGGCTTCCCGGGCTGCCGGCGTTGCGGGAGCTGTCGAACGGGAAGTTCTCGAAGACCAGGATACTCTCGAACAGCGGAGCCCCCGTCTGGAGATCGCACCAGCGCTGCACCTGGGCGAGCGGCGCATACTCGAACTGGAGGGCTTCCTGCTGGAGAGCCTGCAGATCTCGGAGCCAGGGCACCAGGTGGGAGCTTTGCGGCACGGGGACGCGAAGAGGAAGCGTGCTGATGAATACCCCGAGCATCGCATCAATCCCGGGGACCGAGGGAGGCCGGCCCGAGGAGACCGCGCCGAACACCACCTCGTCGCGGCCACTGACATGGCGCAGGACCAGAGCCCAGGCCCCCTGCAGCAGCGTGTTCAACGTCATGCGGTGCTGCCTGGCCATGGACCGCAGGTTGTCCGACAGCTCCTCAGGCAGCATGCACGTCACCTCGCCCCTGCCCACGGACCTGGCCGGGGCGGACCCGAAATCGAGGGGAGTCGGCGCGTCGATGCCCGCGAGGTTGCGGCGCCAGAAGGCCTCCGCCCGCGCGAGGTCCTGCTCGCCGAGCCAGCGGACGTACTCGCGGTAGGGATGCGCGGGCTCCAGCGGGACCTCGCGCCCGAAGCGGAGCCCGTCATAGATCCGGAAGACCTCCTCGATGACGAGAGGCGTCGACCAGCCGTCCAGGATCAGGTGATGGTGACGCCAGACGAACCGATGGATGTTCTCGTCCAGATGGATCAGGGCGAGTTGCATCAGAGGAGCCCGGTCGAAGGTCAGGTCCAACCAGGGCCTCTCCAGGAATGCCGCGGTCCGCGAGTCCTGCGCCTCGCTGCTCAGGCCGCGCCAATCGAGCTGGTCGACCTCGACCTCGACCCCCCGGCTCACCGTCTGCACAGGCTCCTCGAGCCCCTCCCAGACGAAGGCGGATCGCAGGATCGGATGGCGGTCGACAACCCGCTGCCAGGCCTGTTGGAACGCCTCCGGATCGAGGCTGCCCTCGAGAACGCAGGTCCACTGCAGGCGATGTGCGAGCGGATCCCGGCTTTGCAGGGAATCGAACAGCAAGCCCTGCTGTACCGGCGCGAGCGGATAGATGTCTTCGATCCGGGGATTGCGGCGGGCCAGGTCGTCCAGCATCCGCTGGTCCAGGCGCGCCAGAGGGAAGTCGGAAGGCGTGAAGCCCCCGAACCCGACGCTCACGCAGTGGCGGACGAGCTCGCGCAGAGACTCGCGGAAGCCGGTCGCGAGCCGCTCGATCGTGCTGTCCTGGTAGCAGCCGCGACTGTACTTGAACGCAGCCGTGAAAACGCCCCCGGCGATGCTGCAGTTGACGTCCAGAAGATGAGGCCGCGGCTGCGCGGGATCGCGCCATGGCCCGGCCGGCTCCGACGCCGGCGCGAAGCCGGTCGGGGCGAGCCCCTCGTCGATCTGGCCCAGGTAGTTAAACGACACCTCCGCGGCGGGCTGATCCCGCAGCCGCGATGCGAGTTCACGGTCGTCTCCCAGGTAGCGCAGGAGCCCGTAATCGATGCCCTGGCCGGGAATGCGCCGGAGCTGTTCCTTGACGGCCTTGAGCGCCTGCCCGGGACCTGCGCTCGCGGGGAGTTCCAGAAGGACAGGGTACATGCTGGTGAACCAGCCAACCGTGCGCGAGACGTCGAGCATGGAGACCGTGTTCTCGCGTCCATGACCCTCCAGGTCGAGCAACAGCTCTCTGCGCCCGGTCCAGGCCGCGAAGCTCCGGGCCAGGGCCGTAAGGAGCACGTCCTCAATCCGCGTGCGGTAGACGGAAGGGACCTTCTGGAGCAGATCGCGCGTCTCCTCCGTCTCCAGCGAGACGGACAGCAGCACCGACAACCGCTCCACGTTCCGCCCGTCTGGGAAGTCCAGCGGTAGAGGGGAGCAGTCACCGCGGCGGCGCATCCAGAGATCGCCCCTCTCGCGCACGGCCTCGGAGCGGGCATGCTCGACGAGCGCCTCGGCCCAGCTCTGGAAAGACGCGGTCTTGGCCGGCAACGAGGGATTCCGGCCCTGCCTGGCCTGCTCGTACCCGGTCTGGAGATCCTCGAGGAGGATGCGCCAGGAGATCCCGTCCACCACCAGATGGTGGACGATGAGCAGGAGGCGCCATGGCTCCTCGGGGCCCCGATCGAACGCGGCGACGCGGAGCAACGGTCCATGCTCCAGGTCGAGGCTCGCCTGGAGCCGGGCAGCCGTCGCATTCTGTGCGGAGCCCCGGTCCCCGGCGGCCAACGCCGACAGATCGAAGGTCGTGAAGGGCACGGGCACAGGCAGGCCGGCGTTGACCTGCCTCCACCCTGGCGTCCAGCGCTCGAAGCGCATGCGCAGGGCGTCATGATGTTCCAGCAGCCGCGCGACAGCCCGCTCCAGCGGCACGGGGTCCGGACGTCCGCTCACCTGCAAGAGCATCGCGTGGTTCCAGTGGTGGGGCCCGGGCACGTCCTGATCGAGGAACCAGTGCTGAATCGGGATCAGGGGAACGCGTCCGGAGACCGGGCCCTGATCTGCCAGTTCCTGCTCCTGCTGCAGGGCCACGGTCGCCAGTTCGGCGATCGTCTGGTGTTGGAAGAGGAGCCTCGGAGTGATCCGCAACCCTGCCTCCTGAGCCCGTGCGGTGAGCTGGATGCTGAGGATCGAGTCCCCACCCAGCTCAAAGAAGTTGTCGTGGATCCCGACGCGGTCGCGGCGCAGCAGTCGCTGCCAGATCTCGGCCAGCGCCTTCTCCTCCCGTGTGTAAGGAGGCACATACCTGCCCCGTTCGGCCGGCTCCGCCAGATCCATGGAGGCGAGCCGGGCGCGGTTCACCTTGCCATTGGGGCTGAGCGGAAAGGCGTCGAGCCGCACGAAGGCCGCTGGCACCATGGAGGAGGGGACCTGAGCCCCCAGGAATTCGCGCAGCACGCGGGGTGGAAGGGGATCCGCTCCCGCATCGTCCGCGGCGAGATAGAAGGCCGCGAGGCGGGTCTCTCCCGAGGCCTCGCGGCGGGCAACGACGACCGCCTCCCGGATGCCCGGATGGCGCGCGAGCACCGCCTCGATCTCCCCCAGCTCGATGCGAAAGCCGTGCAGCTTCACCTGCTGGTCGAGGCGTCCGATGAACTCGATGCTGCCGTCGGGCCGGTACCGGGCCAGATCCCCGGTCCGGTAGAGCCGTCTGCCGGGCTGTCCTCCCAATGCGTCGGGGATGAACCGCTCCGCCGTGAGGTCAGGACGGCCCAGGTAGCCGCGGACCACGCCGTCTCCGCCGATCAGCGCCTCGCCAGGCACGCCGATCGGCAAGGGCACAAGGTTGGCATCGACAATGTAAATGGTCGTATTGACGATCGGCCGGCCGATCGAAACCGCGCCGGCGGCGGTCTTGCCGAGCCGATGCGTCGTCGACCAGATCGTCGTCTCGGTGGGTCCGTACATGTTGTGGATTTCGCCCGGCAACGTGGCCAGGAGGCTCTCGGCCAGGGAGACCGGGAAGGCTTCGCCGCCGAGCATCAGCCTCTCGAGCGATCGCAGGGAGGTCCAACTCCGGTCGAGCAGGAGCAGGCCCATCATCGACGGCGTGCACTGCAGATGGGTGACGCCGAGGTCCGCGATGGCGCCCGCCAGGGAGCGCGCGGCAGCCGGCCGGGCTGGCGGCGCGGCCTGCACCCGTTGTCTCAGCGCATCAAGGTGATGCAGGCTCGCGAGGACCTGGTCCACGTCGATCCCGAAATCGATCAGGCAGGCGACCTCGTCCACTCCAATGGCGCGGACGCGCTCGGTCATCTCATAGGCAGAATGGGGAGTGCCGAACAATCCGCTCCCTGCGTAGTAACGGTCGAAGGCCTGCGCGAGGATGGCGTCGAGATCCGCCTCCGTGAGCGGGCCGGAATCCGTACCGTAACCCATGCTGCGCGCCAAGTTCTTCACCAAGTCGAGCGAGCTCCGCAGGTAGTTGATGAATGGCTCTCGTGCCACCTCGCGCACGGCCTGCGGATCGTCACCGAGGAAGGCGTGGAGCATGAGAGTCACGTGCCCGTCTCCGGGCCCGTGCCCTGCCTGGCGCCAGGCCTCCCGGTAGACGGCGATCTTCTGCCGCAGCTCCTCAAGGTCCTGTCCCAGCAGGTGCGTGAGCACTCCCGCTCCGAGCTCGCCCGCCATGCGGAAGGTCTCGGGATTGCCGGCGGCCGTGATCCATACCGGAAGCTCGGGCTGGATGGGTGGCGGCAGGACGCGGACCTCCACGGAGTTGCCGGCGCCGCCGGTCATGGAGACCGACTCCCCGCGCCACAGCCGGCGGACGGTCTCGATCCCTTCGAGCATGACCTCCTTGCGGCGCGCGAAGCTCCCGGGCGCGAGGACAAAGTCGTCGGCGTGCCAGCCCGACGCGAAGGAGATCCCCACCCGGCCCCGGGAGATGTTGTCGACGACGGACCACTCCTCGGCGATCCGCACGGGGCTGTGGAGCGGCAGCACCACGCTGCCGGCACGGATGCCGATCCGCTCGGTGACCGCGGCGACCGCTGCGCCGGCCACCGACGGATTGGGATAGAGACCGCCGAACTCGTGGAAATGGCGCTCGGGCGTCCAGACCGCCGCGAAGTCATGCCGGTCCGCGAAGCGCGCGCCTTCCAGCAGCAGGCGGTAACGATCTCCTCCCGCCCCGGAGGCGGCGTTGGCGAAGTAGAAGAGGCTGAAGTCCAGGAGTCGCGTCTCTGTCGCGGAGGCCGCGGCCGTCTCGACCAGGGGCTCGGAATCGTCCCGGATTACGACCGCGAAGCCGCGGGTCAGGGTCCACAGCAGCTCGAGCACCGAGATGTCGAACGAGACGCTGGTTACGGCCATCCAGATCCCGGGGCGTCCGGTGCCGATCCGCTCGTCCATGCCGGCGAAGAAGTTGATAACGCCGCCTTGCGGAACCATGACCCCCTTGGGCTTGCCGGTGGATCCGGAGGTGTACATGACGTACGCAAGGCTGGAGGGCGAGGCGGCCGGCCGCTGTGCGGGCGTCGCCGGCTCAAGCTCCACCGGATCGTCTACGCAGAGGACGCTGGCGACTGTCGGGGGAAGGCGGTCGAGCAACGACCGCTGCGTCACCACCGCGGCAAGCCCCGCGTCTTCAGCCATATAGGCGAGGCGCGCCACCGGGTAGGCGGGATCGAGGGGCACGTAGGCGCCGCCGGCCTCCAGGATTCCGAGCAGGCCGGCGACTAGATCCGGACCGCGCTCCAGGAAGAGCGCGACACGGGAGTCGGCGCCGACCCCGAGCCCCGCCAGGCGATCCGCCACCCGCCTGATCCGCTGCAGGAGTGCCCCGTACGAGATGCGCTGGTCCCGGAAGAGGAGGGCGGTCGCATCCGCGGCGTCCGCCGCCCGCCTCGCGAACTGGTCCTGGATCGAGATCCAGCTAGGCAGTTCGGCCCTCGCATCGTTCCACTCCTGAAGGAGTTGCGAGCGCTCCGGCTGCGACAAGAAAGGCAGATCCGAGAGACTGCGCTCCGGTTCCGCCACGAGCCCTTCTAGGAGAGTCCGCAGATGGCCGGCGAAGCGCAGCATCGTGGCGCGTTCGAAGAGGTCGGAGGAGTACTCCAAGACACCGCGCAACCCTTGCTCGTCCTCCTGCAACTCCAAGGTGAGATCAAACTTCGACACCCCTCCATCCAGGGAGAAGGGGCTGAGCCTCAGGCCCGGAAGCTCGACAGCCTCCATCGGCGTGTTCTGGAGGATGAACATCACCTGGAACAGCGGCGTCCGGCTGAGGTCCCGCTCAGGCTGCAGTTCCTCGACCACCTTCTCGAACGGCACGGCCTGATGTGCGTAGGCCCCGAAGGCCGTGGACCGGACCCGCGCTACGAGATCGCGGAAAGATTGCCGCGGCTCCACCCCGGTACGCAGCACGAGGGTGTTGATGAAGAGGCCGATCACCTTCTCGAGCTCGATGCGCGTGCGGTTGGCGATCGGCGAGCCGACGACGACGTCCCTCTCCCCGGTGTAGCGATGCAACAGAGCCTCGAAGCCGGCGAGCAGGACCATGAAGAGCGTCGCCCCCTCGCGCAGGCCCAGTCGCTTGATCTCCGCCGGGAGGGAGTCCGGCCACGAGAAGGAGAGCCGGGCTCCCCGGAGGGTCTGCACCGCCGGACGCTGCCGGTCGGCGGGCAGCGACAAGGCCGCGGGCATTCCGACGAGTTGTCCGCGCCAGTAGGCGAGTTGCCTGTGGAGAGTCTCGCCACGCATCCAGTCGCGCTGCCAGACTGCGAAGTCCGCGTATTGGAGCCCGAGTTCGGCGAGAGGGGACGGGAGCACGCTGGCGAAAGCCTCGTAGAGCGTCGCGACCTCGGCGACGAGCAGTCCGGTCGACCATCCATCGCCGACGATGTGGTGCATCGTAGCCAGCAGGACGTGCTCGTCGTCTGCCAACTGCAGCAGGACCACCCGGAACAGCGGGCCACGAGCTAGATCGAACGTGCGCCGCACCTCCTCCGTTGCCAAGCGCCGCGCGAGGTCCTCCCGGCCGGCCGGCGCCGCCGCGCGGAGGTCGATCAGCGACACGGAGAACGGCATGGACTCGTGGATCACCTGGACGGGCCGGCCCTCTCTCTCAGGGAAAGTCGTGCGCAGCGACTCGTGGCGGCGCACGATCTCCCGCAGGCTCCGCTCCAGGGCGGAGGCGTCGAGACGGCCGGTCAGCCGTACCCCGACGGGAAGGTGATAGGCGGAACGGTCGCCCTCGAGGCGGTCCAGAAACCACATCCTCTGCTGGCCGAACGAAAGCGGGAGATCGCAGGCCCTCGGCATCGGCTCGATTGGCGGCTCCATCTCCCCGGTGCCGAGCCCGGCGTCGATCGTGGCCGCGAGCTCGGCGAGCCGCGGCCTCTCGAACAGCGTGCGCAAGCGCAAATCGACCTGGAAGACGTCGCGTAGGCGGGAGACAAGCTGCGTCGCCAGGAGGGAGTGCCCGCCCAGTTCGAAGAAGCTGTCGTCGGCGCTGGGCCGCTCGACGCCGAGCAGTTGGGTCCACAGCGCGGCCAGGACCTCCTCGGTCGGCGTGCCCGGCGCGACGCGCTCCTTTCCATCCCCGGCCTGGCTCTCCTTCAGCTCCGCCAGCGCCTTGCGGTCGATCTTGCCGCTGGAGGTGCGCGGAAGCTCGGGCAGCGCCACGAAGCCGGAGGGCACCATGTACTCGGGCAGCCGGCCTTCGAGGAACCTCCGCAGCCCGGCCAGCGAGGCGATCCGGCGCACCAGCGGCAGAGGCTCGCTCCGGCCCGCGTCTGCCCGCGGCTCACGCCCTGCGTAGACATTGAACATCCCCGTGCCGGCGAGCAGCCCGTCGTCCTCCGCGACGACGCGGAAGCCACGGCGCTCGAGCAGGTCCGACAGATGCGCGATCTCTTCGCGGTAGCCATGCCCCTCGATGACGATCTGCCGGATCTTCGGCCAGTCCGCGTCCTCGATGCCGTTGAGCACGTCGAGCTCGCTGCGCTCCACGTCAATCTTGAGCAGGTCGATCCACTCGACGCCCTGCTCGCGGATCACCTCCGAGAGCGTCCGCAAGCGGCACACCACCGTCTGCCCGGAGAACCGCCCGTCAAGCAGCTCGTCGGCGTGCTCGGCCAGCCGGCTGTCCTGGTTGCGCAGGAAGGCGCGGGTGATCGCCTCGTCCTCGGCGGCATCCGCGTAGAGGCCCGACATGCCGGACCACTTGGGATAGAACGTGAACGCGGCTTCGCGCGACAAATCGGAAAGCCCGAAGTTGAACAGCTTCGCGTCCAGGCCGTAGAGCTCGCCGTTGGCGCGGAGCCTCTCGAACACGGCCGGGATTGGCTCGAAGGCGAACACCCGCGGGTTCCGGACCTGTTGGTGGACGAACAGCGTGAACAGCCCGATGTTGGAGCCGACGTCGAAGACGCAGGCGCCGTCCTGCAGCGTGATCCCGTTGCGGAGATAGGTCCGCTCCTCGAAGATCTCGCGATAGATCAGGTCGGCCTCGTTGCGGTTGAGGCATGCGATCTCGAGCCGGTTCGGCAGTTGGTGGAGATCCTCCTCGTTCGGACCGCCGGCCGCCGGATGGATTACGACGTAGGCGGCGAGCCTCCGGTCGCCAGGCCGGTCCTCGCGCATCACCACGGCCGCCTCCCTCACCGCGGGGTGGCTCAGCACCACCGACTCGATCTCTCCCAGCTCGATGCGGTAGCCCCGGACCTTGACCTGGTGGTCCATCCGTCCCAGGAACTCCAAGGTGCCGTCGGGCAGATACCGCGCCAGGTCCCCCGTCCGGTACAGCCTGCCGCCCCGCTCACCGAATGGCTGCGGCACGAACCGCTCCGCCGTGAGATCCGGGCGCCCCCGATACCCGCGCGCCAAGCCCGCTCCCCCGATGCACAGCTCCCCGACCCAGCCCACCGGCACCGGCTCGAATTCGCCGTCGAGCACGTATACCGTCACGTTCCAGAGCGGCCGGCCGATTGGCACCGTGCCCGTTCCCACACCGCGCCGACACCGCCAGTGCGTGGCGTCGATCGCCGCCTCCGTGGGACCGTACAGGTTGTGCAGCTCCACGCCTTCCAGACGCGCCAGGCAGCGCTCCTGGAGCTCCACCGGCAGCGCCTCGCCGCCGCAGTACAGGCGCCGCAGGCCCGTGCAGCCTTCCGCCCCGGCCTCCGCCATGAAGACCTGCAACATGGACGGCACGAGCTGCAGCACCGTGATGCCACGCCGCCGCACCTCCTCGATGAGGTAGGAGGGATCCAACTGGCCTCCCGGGCGTGCCATCACCAGCCGCGAGCCCGAAAGCAGCGGCACGAACAGCTCCCAGATCGAAGCGTCGAAGCTGAACGCCGTCTTCTGGAGCACCGCGTCGCCCTCGCCGACCGGATGGCAGCCCTGCATCCACAGCAGCCGGTTCGCGATGGCCGCGTGCGTCACCATCACGCCCTTGGGTCGTCCCGTCGATCCCGACGTATAGATGACGTACGCCAGGTTTTCCGGTCCCACCCCGCTCGCCGGCCTCTCTCCCGGCCGGCCGGCAATGGCTTCCGCCTCCGTGTCCAGGCACACGAGCCGCGGCCCCAGGCCTTCGAGCCCCTCGGCCAGAAGGCTGTTCGTCACCACCACCCCTACGCCTGCATCGGCCAGCATCCCCGCCAGCCGCTCCCGCGGATATGCCGGGTCCAAAGGCACGTACGCCCCGCCCGCCTTGAGCACCCCTAGCACCGAGACCACCAAATCGATCGAACGCTGCAGGAAGATCCCTACCCCTTCCTCGGGTTGCACGCCCAGACCCCGCAGGTGCTGCGCCAGACGGTTCGACCACAGCTCCACCTCGCCGTAGGTCGCGCTCTCGTCCCCCATCTCCACGCAAACCCGCTCCGGTCCTGCATCGCACTGGCGCTCGAACAGTTGGTGCAGGCAGGCGATCCCGACCTCGACCCGCGTGTCATTGAAGTCGCGCAGGAGCCGTTGCCGCTCCTCTTCACCCAGCCAGCGCAGGCGGCGGATGAGCCCGCCCGGATCGGCAGCCGCGCTCGCGATCAGCGTTTCAAGACGGCGGGCCAGCGTCTCGGCCTCGTGGCGGGGGAGAGAGCCGCAGTCGTAATGGAGCTCGGCCCGGATCCGTTCACCCTCCTCCAGGCAGAGCAGCTTCACGGTGAACCGGTCGTCCTGGATCCGCTCCTCCAGGAAGGAGATGGAGAGGCCGTCCGGCGACAAGGCGGGCGGCCTTTCCGCGAGCTCGAAGGAGACGGGAGCAAAGGCGATCTCACGGTCCTGCCCCGCGGCTCTCTCCCAGCTGAAGAAGTCCTGACGGGCCTGAACCTCGCGCAGGGAGGATTCCGTACGCTCCCACAGCCGCTCGAAGGGGAGATCACGCTCGATCGTGGCGCGTAGCGGAAGGCTGCGGCAGAAGGGGCCCAGAGCCTCGTCCAACCCTTCGTAGGTGCGGCCGCCGCAGACCGTGGCGACGATCCATTCGGAGCGCCCGCTCAGCCGGTGGAGAAGCGCCGTCCAGCAGGCGAGCCAGAACGAACCAACGGCGAGAGATCTTTCGCCGGCCGCCTTCCGGATCGCGTCCGACACCCGGTCGCTGATCCCGACCGGAACCCGGTCCGGCACGAACTGCGCCTGCTCTCTTGGAAACGTGCCGAGCACAGGCTCCGGCTCGAACAGGGGAGACCAGTCCTGGCGGAGCCAGTACTCGCAGCCGTCGCGCGTATCTTCCGAATCCAGAAGCTGGTTCAGGACCTCCGAGATGTCGGCATACTGCAGAGGTTCCTCCGCCGCACCCTCGCCCGCGTAAGCGCGGAAGACCTCCCCCACCAGGTTCCGCAGGCCTCTCCGGTCAGCGCACAGGGCGGGGAGCGACAGGAGAACGGCGAGCCGGCCGGGCTCCAGGGAGACGAGGCCTGCCGTCAGGCCCGGGACCAGGGCGGCCTCCTGGAGCAGCTCGCGGATGCGGTCGTTCTGCCGATCGGGATCGAGCCCCGTCAGATCGGTGCACACCCAGCTCAGGGGGGCTCCGGTGCCGATGACCTGGAGCGGGTGGGACATCCCGGGAAGCTTGCGGAACTCCGTCCGCAGGATCTCGTGGCGCGCGACGACCCCGTCCAGGCTCCGGACCAGGCGGTCCGGATCGAGGTCGCCCGAGACCGACAGGACGCACTCCACCCGGAACGGCACATCGGGTTGCACCGACTGCAACCGCCAGAGGTGTTCCTGCTGGGGAGAGAGAGGAAATCCCTCGAGTACCTCTGGCGAAATCTCCATGCTGCCTTTGCTCAAAGTCCCCCCTCTGCCGCCTGATACGCCGGTTCCCGTCTCCGGATGGAACGGAATTTCGCCAGCCGTGCGTGCTCCAGATTCCTGGCGCTGTCGCGCCTGCGCTCTTCACCCCTCGCCGACAGGGCGGTCGCGAGAGCGCCAAGCCGGACGTCAGGCTCGCGAAGGACCTGCTGGAGCACGAAGTCCAGGTCCTCGATCATCCATACGAGGGTCGAGCCGTCGAACAGATCGCTGTCGTACTCGAAACAGAGTAGTAGGCCCTCCGGCCCGTCTTCGGCGTTGAGGACCAGGTCGAACTGCGACGTCCCGCTGTCCGAGCCGATCGGCTCCAGAGTCAGGCCCGGAAACGAGGGAGAGAGCGACGAGACCTCCTGCAGATCGAAAGCGACCTGGACCAGCGGGCCGTAGCTGCTGTCTCGGTCGGGCCGCAACGTCTCCACCAGGAAGTCGAAAGGCACGTCCTGGTGAGAGAAAGCCGTGAGCGAGGTCGCGCGCACGCGGCTCAGCAGCTCGCGGAAGGATGGATCACCCGACATGTCCGTCCTCAGGACGAGCATGTTGGCAAAGAAGCCAATGAGGCCCTCCACCTCGGCCCGGTTGCGGCCCGCGACCGGTGAGCCGATGCAGAGGTCGCAGAGTCCGGTGTAGGCGTGCAGCAGGGCCTTGAAGGCGGCGAGGAGAGTCATGAAGAGACTGGCCTCCTCGCAGCGTCCCAGCACCCTGATGCTCTCCGCGAAGGAGGCGGGCAGGAGCCGTGATTTACTGCCTCCGCGAAACCGCTGCGCAACGGGACGCGGGCGGTCGGTGGGCAGCTTCAGGAGCGGCGGAGCGCCCGCCAATCGCTCGACCCAGTAGCCGAGCTGCTCCTGCAGCCGCTCCCCGGCGAGCCAGGCGCGCTGCCACACCGCGAAGTCGGCACACTGGATGGGCAGCTCCGGCAGGCGCGAGGGGCGCCGGGCGGCCAGGTCGCCGTACAGCTGGCCCACTTCCCGAAGGAGCAGCCCCATGGACCAGCCATCGCAGACGATGTGGTGAAGGGTCAGGATGGCAGCGCCCTCGCCGTCGGCCAGATTCACCACGAGCGCTCGCAGCAGCAGGTCGCGGCTGAGGTCGAAGGGACGCCGCGTCTCCTGCCGTACGGCCTGCCGGAGGGCATCCTCGCGGAGGTCGGCTGGCAACGCAATGAGGTCGGCCAGCGCCAGCTGGAACCCGGCGTCCGGCGAGAGGATCTGGACCGGCCCATCCTCGCCCTCCACGAATCTCGTGCGCAACGTCTCGTGCCGCCGTACGACCTCTCGCAGGGACGCTTCCAGGGCGGGCAGGTCGAGAGGCCCCCGGATGCGGAGAGAGATCGGACAGTTGTAGAACGGGCTTTCCGGATCGAGCCGGTGGAGGACCCAGAGACGCTGCTGTGCGTAGGAGAGGGGGAGGTCCCTGTCGCGCGCCACCGGCACGATTCGCGGTACGGCGCGCAGGTGGCTCAGGATCTCGGCCTTGCGCAGGGCCAGCTCGGCGCGGACCGCAGGAGAGAGGACACCCGCGGGAGCGCTACAACGCAGGCGGTCTCCCTCTGGCCTGAACGTCACGCCGAGCCGTTCCAGCTCCGCAAGGAAGCGGACGGTGGTCATAGCTCGATCTCCTCGCGTTCCGCGCCTTCAGCGGATGGCGGGCCGGGCTCACCGGTGGATTGCGTGCCGGTCTTGTCGACGGCGCCTCCGAGCAGTGAATGCACGATCTGATGCGCCTCGTCGAGGAGGAGCTGCGGACGGATGCGCTCGAACGCCAGCCCGCCGATCGGGCAGAGGCCGATACCGAAACGGGGCGCCTCCATCATCAGGAGCTGAAGCATGGCTCCGGCCTCGATCAGGCTGAGGTCCCGGGCCAGGGGTCCATATAGAGGTGCGATGGCCGCGGCTCGAGCGATCAGGAAGAGGGAGAAGGCCGCCTCGTCGAAGACCGGCCGGTTGATGAACTCGGTGTGGACCGTCCGCTCGATCTCCGCCCGAGGCGCGAGCGCCACTAGCCGATGCTCGGCCGGATGGTAGTAATACGTTCCGGCCTCTAGGCCTTCGATCCGGCCCGCCTTGAGGTGGAGATAGACCTGGATGGGATAGAGCCCTCCCGCGGAGGGATAGGAGCGTTTCCACCCGCCGTCGAGGGGAAGCTTGCGGAGGCTGCAGAGGAGGCCCGCGAAGTCGTGAAGCTTGACCGCCCCCGCGGAAAAGCTTCGCCATGTGCGACGGGAAGCGAAGCGCTGCAGGGTCTCGTCGAGCGGCTCGGCGACCGGGAGCTGGACAAGCGGCCTGCCCTCGTCGCCGCTCCGCAGATCCAGACCGAGCTCCTTGAACCGGTGGCGCACCTCGGGGTCGAGGATCAGATCGAACGACGCCCAGATGCCCTCGGCAGAACGGTCCTTCGGCAAGACGGGCAGCGCGCCATGCTGCTCTTCATAGAGCGCTGCCAGACCGCCGGCCGTGGGGCGCATATAGAACTGGTCGATGCCGGGCCGGAACCCGAGCTCCTTTTCCAGCAGGTTGGCGATTCGGATCATCTCGACGGAGGTTACGCCGAGCTCCCGCAGGTCGGCGTCGACCGCCACGTGCCCGAGTTGCAGGCACTGGGCGACGAGGTTGGCGATCCTCTCGGCGGTGGCGCTGCGGGCGGCAGACGGCCTGGCTTCCGCTGCCGCCTCGACAGGATCGGGGAGGGCGCCGCGGTCCACCTTGCCATTGGCCGTAAGCGGCAGCGAATCCAGGATGCGCAGGCTCGCCGGCACCATGTACTCCGGCAGCTTCGAGCGCAGCAGCCCGCGAAGCTCCTCGCCGCTCAGCGAAGCCCCCGGCACCGGCATCGCGAAGCCCACCAGACGCTTTCCGCCGCGCGCCTCGCCCACGGCCGTCACTACCGCCGTCTGCACTCCCGGGCACTGGCTCAGGGCAGCCTCGATCTCCCCCAGCTCGATCCGGTATCCCTGCACCTTGACCTGGAAGTCCTCGCGCCCCAGGAACTCGATCGTCCCGTCCGGCAGCCAGCGGCCCAGGTCCCCCGTCCGGTACAGCCGCTCGCCCGTCAAAGGATTCTCGATGAAGCTCGCCCGCGTCTTCTCCTCGTCCCGCCAGTACCCTAGGGCGAGACCCACCCCTCCGATGAAGAGCTGGCCAGGAACCCAGTCGGGTCGCGGATTGAGCTTCTCATCCAGCACGTAGAACCGCTGGTTGACCATCGGCCGGCCGTACGGGATGCTCTTCCACTCCGGCTCCACCCGCTCGATCGGGTACAGA
>DATLNC010000098.1:0-2194 GCA_035536935.1 Thermoanaerobaculia bacterium | reverse complement strand
AGCCCTCCACCGCGTCGTGGAGCCTCTGAAGAGCGCTCTCGCTTTTTTCAAGGATTGATCTCCAGCCGGACGCGCCTCGCCGCTTCCTCGACATCGAGCAGTACCTGCGCGCGCGCGGGGCCGCTGGCGATGACGAAGCCGATCCGGTCGGCGGCCTCTTCGGCTGGGCGAACGGCTGCTCCCGGCCGCTTGCCGATCGACACCTCCCGCACGCTGGGCACACGCCGCGCCTCATCGACACCGGAAACGCCGGCGAGGCACCCGCTCCGGCCGGCGATGAGGAAGCGGATCGACGCCCACTCCGCGCGCAGGGGAGCGAGATCGACCGGCTGGCCGTCGAGCTGGTTCAGGAAGGCTGTCAGGAGGTCGATTCCCAGGGCGTGCCGCACCAGCTCCGGGATCATGCCGCCGGCGAGCCGGGGATTGATCTCGACCACCACCGGGCCTGCAGGAGTCAGCCGGATCTCGGTATGGGCGGGCCCGAAGTCGAAGCCGACCGCCGCCAGCGCCGCCAACACCATGCCGTGGATGGCTGCCGCCTCCTCCTCCCCGAGCGCGGCCGGCGCCGCCGGGAAATCGTGCCCGACCTCCACGAAGAGCGGCGGCGGCGAGAGGTGCTTCGCCGTGATGCCGATCACCCGGACGTCTCCCGGAGACAGCGTCACGGTCTCGACGCTCACTTCCGGCCCCGTCAAGAGGCTTTCGATCAGGACTTCGCCGCTCAGCCGCTGACCGCGGTCATTGCTTCCCCAGGCGTGAAGCTGCCGGAAGTGGTCGAGGAGCTCCTCGCCGTCCCGCACCAGCCTCACCCCCTTGCTCGAGCTGTCCGCGGGGGGCTTGACCACGCACGGGTAAGCCACCTCGCGGGCGGCCCGGCACGCCTCCTCCTCGGAGGCGGCCAGGCGGAACTCAGGAACGGCGAGCCCGGCGGCCCGCAGCGCCTTGCGGGTCTCGAACTTGTTCCGGCATGCGCGGGCCGCCGCCGGGGAGAGATAGCGGTATCCGTACCGCTGCGCCACCTCGGCCACGGTCGCGACGTAGAACTCGGAGAACGTGAGGATGGCGTCCAGCCCGCGCTGCTTCCGGATGCCAGCGACGGATGCAGCGACGGCGTCGACGTCGTTGGTGTCCAGGACGACGACCGAGAGCCCTGGCGCCGGAGCTGTCAGGAAAGGGTACTTGCCGGGTTGGCGCGCCAGGAAGGTGACCCGGGCTCCGCTCTCGAGCAGCCGGGTGACGGCCAGCGCTCCGGTGCCGGTGGTGTTGCTCTCCACGAAGAGGAAGTGCTTCCCCTCCATGCTCGGCATTCCCATCATGTGATCCCCAGCTCGCTCTCCAGGTCGGCCGTGCGCTGAGCTTCGGGCGCGTGATAGGAGACCGAGCCGTCGTGCGGCAGCTCGGCCCGGCTCCAGCGCTCGGCGACATCCCGGCCGTAGCGGATCGTCTCGGGGCTCGCGGCTGCCGGCCGGTCCGCGAGCCCGTGCTCTCCGAACCAGCGGTCGGAGTAGATGGATTCGAAGTAGCGGTCGCCCCGGTCGGGGAAGATCACGACCGCATCCCGGTCGCCCCCGAGCTGCCCGGCCACCCAGGAGGCGGCCACATAGGCTGCCCCGGACGAGCCGCCGGCGAAGATCCCCTCGCGCCGCGCGAGCTCCCGGCAACCATTGAAAGCCTCGGCATCCGTCACCCAGTGGACCTCGTCGATGAGCCGGTAGTCCAGGTTGCCCGGGATGATGCTGTTGCCATGGCCGCTCTGGAGCCGGCGGCGGTCCGGCTGATGGAAAAGGGCCGAGCCGGCCGCATCCACCGCAATCACCCGGAGGTCCGGGATCTCCGGGCGGAGGGCGCGGGCCGTGCCGCAGAGCGAACCGCCGCTGCCGACCGAGGCGATCAGGGCACCGATGCGCGTCCCCAAAGCGTCGAGCAGCTCCCGCGCCACGCTCCCCTCGTAGGCTCCCGCGTTCCCCGGGCTGTCGTACTGCCGGGGCCAGACCGCTCCGGGGTTCGCCGCCAGCACCTCGCGAAGGCGCTCCAGACGCGACCTCTGCCAGCCGCCGCTGGCATGGTAGGTATCGACGATGTCGAGCGTGGCCCCGAGCGCCTCCAGCTTGGCCCGCGTCAGCCCATCGATGCGGGGGTCGGTCACAATGATCACCCGGTAGCCCTTGAGGGCTCCGACCCGGGCCAGCCCCTC
>DATLNC010000097.1:0-4527 GCA_035536935.1 Thermoanaerobaculia bacterium | reverse complement strand
TGGGCGGCCACTCCCTGCTGGCCACGCGGGTAATGTCGCGTCTGCGGGGTGTCTTCGGAATCGAAATGCCGCTGCGTGATCTCTTCGAGACCCCGAAGTTGGCGGACCTCGCGACGCGGATTGAGATGATGCTGCGGGCCGGCGAGTCCAGCCCCGCCCCGCCTCTGTCGACGGTGCCCCGCCAGGGACCCTTGCCCCTATCGTTCGCGCAGCAGCGCCTCTGGTTCATCGATCAGCTCGAGCCGGGGAGCCCGCTCTACAACATTCCAGCGGCGCTGCGCGTCGAAGGACCGCTGGACCCCGAGGTTCTGGCTCTCTGCCTCGGCGAGATCGTGCGCCGTCACGAGGCGCTGCGCACGACCTTCGACGCTGCCCAAGGCGTACCGGAGCAGCTGATCCAGCCGGCGGTCCCCGCCGTGCTGAGCGTGGTGGACCTGGCGGGACTGCCCGAGCATGCGCGCGAGACGCGGGCCCTCGCCTTGGCCGGAGAAGAGGCCGATCGCCCGTTCGACCTCGCCCGCGGTCCGCTGCTGAGGAGCCTGCTGCTGCGGCTGACCGGGAGCGATCACATTTTCGCGCTGACCCTGCATCACATTGTCAGTGACGGCTGGTCCGCGGGAGTCCTGGTGCGCGAGGTCGCGGCTCTCTATGCGGCGTTCACCGAGGGCAGCCCATCGCCCTTGCCGGAGCTGCCGGTGCAGTACGCGGACTTCGCGGTCTGGCAACGCTCCTGGCTGCAGGGCGAGGTCCTGGAGAGCGAGCTCTCCTTCTGGCGCGGACAGCTCGCGGGCCTGCCGCCGCGCCTGGAGCTGCCCACCGACCGGCCTCGGCCTTCGGTACAGAGCTTCCGTGGCACATCGCAGCCCGTCCAGCTGCCGGCCGGGCTCACCCGGCAGGCGCAGACCCTGGGCCGGCGTGAGGGCGCCACCCTCTTCATGGTTCTCCTGGCCGGATTCCAGGCGCTCCTGGCCCGCTACAGCAACCAGGAGCGCCTCGCGGTGGGCGCACCCGTGGCGGGGCGCAACCGGGTGGAAATCGAAGGCTTGATCGGGTTCTTCGTCAACACGCTGGTCCTGCGCGGAGACCTGACGGGTACACCCACCTTCCGCGAGTTGCTCGCCCGGGTGCGGGAAACGACCCTGGCCGCCCATGCTCATCAGGACCTGCCGTTCGAGCGGCTGGTCGAGGAGCTGGCGCCGGAGAGAAGCCTCGCCCATGCCCCCCTGTTCCAGGTGATGCTGGCGCTCCAGAACGCTCCGGTCGGGAACCTGGAGATCGGGGAGCTCCGCCTTCATCCTTTGAGCAGGACCGGGACGACCGCGAAATTCGATCTCGCGCTCAGCCTTGAGGAGCGCGGCGGCGCTCTGGCCGGCACGGCCGAGCACGCCGCCGATCTATTCGATCCCACGACGATCCGCCGGCTGCTGGCCGGTTTCGAGCGGCTCCTCGCAGGTGCCCTGGCCGATCCGGACCGGCCGGTGGCCGAGCTTTCCCTGCTGTCGGAGGCCGAGCTCCACCGGGTGCGTAGCGAGTGGAACCCGGCCGGGGCGGCGCCGGACGCCTCCCTGGTCGAGACGTTCGAGAGCTGGGTGGACCGGACGCCGGACGCCATCGCCGTGCTCGCGCCGGGCGAGGTCTTGAGCTATGCCGAGCTCGACCGCCGCGCCAACCGGCTCGCCCACCGCCTGCGGGCGCTCGGCGTGACGATCGACTCCCTGGTTGGGCTGTGCGCCGAGCGTTCGCCCGCGATGATCGTCGCCGTGCTGGGCATTCTCAAAGCCGGTGCCGCTTACGTACCGCTGGACCCGGCTTATCCGAGGGAGCGCCTCGCCTTCATGATCGATGACGCCCGCATCCCGGTGCTCCTCACCGAGCAACGGCTGCTCGGCTCCCTGCCCGAGACCACAGCGGCGACCGTGCTCCTGGACTCGGATGGTCCTGTATTGGAACGCCTGTGGGGAACAACCACGCCCGACAGCCTGGCCTATGTGATCTACACCTCGGGCTCGACCGGCCGGCCGAAGGGGGCGATGATCCATCACCGCGGGTGGAGCAACCTGGTGGACGCCCAGCGGCGCCTCTTCGGCTTCGGTCCGGGCGACCGCGTTTTGCAATTCGCCTCGCTCGGCTTCGACGCCTCGGCCTGGGAGATCTCCATGGCGCTCGGCGCGGGTGCCACGCTGGTGCTTGGACCCCGCGAGCGGCGGCTCTCCACGGAGGAGCTGACGGCCCTGCTGCGGGAGAGCACCGCCGCGGTGCTGCCGCCGACCGTTCTCTCGACCCTGTCGCCGAAAGACCTGCCCGGGCTGAAGACCCTGATCGTGGGCGGCGAGGCCTGGACCGTGGAGCTGGCGCAGGCGTGGGCGGCCGGGCGGCGGCTCTGGAACGCCTACGGCCCGACCGAGGCTTCGATCTGCGCGACGGCGATGCTCTATGACGGCGGGGAGCGCCTGCCGATCGGCCGGCCGATCGCACGGATGCAGGCCCACGTGCTGGACGCCTGGGGGAATCCGGTCCCGGCCGGGGTTGCGGGAGAGCTCTGCCTGGGCGGCCCGGGGCTGGCGCGGGGCTACCTGGACCGGCCGGACAGGACGGCCGCGAGCTTCGTGCCGCACCCGCTCGCCGTGCTCCCTGGCGAGAGGCTGTACCGGACCGGAGATCTGGCGCGCTGGCTGCCCGACGGATCTCTCGATTTCCTGGGCCGTCTGGACCATCAGGTGAAGGTGCGCGGCTTCCGCATCGAGCTCGGCGAGATCGAGGCGGCGCTCGCCGCGCTGTCAGGGGTGAGCCAGGCCGTGGTGATCGTGCGCGAGGACACGCCCGGTGTCCGGCACCTGGTCGCCTATGTGATGGCGGAAGTCGAGCCCAAAGAGCTCCGGGAGCAACTGCGCGAGCGTCTGCCCGAGCACATGGTTCCCGGTGTTTTTGTCCGTCTGAATACGCTGCCGCTCACTCCCAGCGGCAAGGTGGACAGGAAGGCCCTGCCGGCTCCAGATTGGCAACGTTTTTCGGACAGTTACCAAGCGCCGCGGACACCGGTTGAAGAGGTTCTCGCCGGCATCTGGGGCGAGGTGCTCGGTCGCGAACGGGTCGGGGTCGCCGATCGCTTTTTCGATCTGGGCGGCCACTCGCTGCTGGCGACGCGGGTGCTCTCTCGAGTGCGCGAAACGTTCGGGGTCGAGCTGCCGCTGCGCGAGCTGTTCGAGGCGCCGGTTCTGTCGGAGTTTGCAGCGCGGATCGAGGCGGCCGGTGCAGGCAGCGCGGTTTCTCCACTCGTTCCACTTGTCCCAGTCCCACGGGAGGGCCTTCTGCCGCTCTCCTTCGCCCAGGAGCGCTTCTGGATTCTGGACCAGCTCGAGCCGGGCAATCCCACCTACAACATGCCGGGCGAGTTCGAGCTCGCCGGCCATCTCGACGTGGCGGCTCTCACCGCCGCGCTGGGCCATGTGGCAAGCCGGCACGAGGTGCTGCGCACGGTCTTCCGCGTGGTGGAAGGCACGCCCCACCAGCACATCCTGCCTTCGATCCAGATCGGGTTGCCGGTGCTCGATCTCGCCGGGCTGCCGGAGGAGGTCCGCCACGCCGAGGCGAAGCGGCTGGCCGCGGAGCGCTCCCTCCACCGCTTCGACCTGGCCCGTGGCCCGCTGCTCGATGCGGCCCTTCTCCGGCTCGACCCGGATCGTCACCATCTCCACATGGTGCTGCACCACGCCATTTGCGACGGCTGGTCGCTCCCCCTCCTCGTGCGCGAGATCGGGGAGCTCTATACGGCATGCACCGCGGCCCGGCCTCCCGCTCTCGACAGGCTGCGGGTCCAGTACGCCGACTTCGCCGTCTGGCAACGCAAGCTCGTCTCGGCGTCGCGGCAGGCCGAGCTCGCCTGGTGGCTCGACCGCCTCGCGGGCGAGATCGCTCCGCTGGAGATGCCGGCGGACCGGATGCGGCCGGCCGTGCAGACCTACCGCGGCGGGCGGAGCTCGCTGGTTCTTCCTGGCGGCTTCGCCGCCCGGCTGGCCGCGTTCGGCAGGGCCCATGGAACCACCCTGTTCATGACGCTGCTCGCCGCGATCAAGGCTCTGCTGCACCGTCACAGCGGCCAGGACGACATCCTGGTCGGTGCTCCGGTGGCTGGCCGCCGTGCCGTTGAAACCGAGGGCCTGATCGGCTGTTTCCTGAATACCCTGGTCCTGCGCACCGACGTGGGTGGCAGGCCCGGCTTCCGCGAGCTGGTGGCGCGGGTGCGGGAGGTCACTCTCGGCGCCTATTCGCACCAGGACGTGCCATTCGAGGCCGTCCTCGCCAGCCTGCCCCAGCAGCGCGACCTCTCCCGGACGCCTCTGTTCCAGGTGATGGTCAACCTGCTCAACCTCCCCTCCGCGGAGCTGCGCCTGCCGGGCTTGGTTCTCGAGAGCCTGGCCGCGGCGGAACCGCTCTCGAAGTTCGACATGACCTTCTACATCCGCGAAGGAGACGGGGTACGGATCGAGCTGGTCTACAACGCCGACCTGTTCGACGCCGGGCGGATGG
>DATLNC010000096.1:0-42436 GCA_035536935.1 Thermoanaerobaculia bacterium | reverse complement strand
CGCCCAGGATCGAGACCTCCTCGCCACCCTGGGGAGTACCGATCGCCGGGGTCACCGACGAGATGAAGAAGGTCCCGGCTTGGCCGATCGAGACGTTGGCCGCGCCGGCGCTGGGGCCCACGACCGCCCGGACCGTGGCGGTCCCCACCTGGTCGTCGGCGAAGAGCACGGTCTGCGCCCTGCCGTTGACCAGCTGGAGCGTGACCTCCTTCGTGCCGCTGCCCAAGGCGCCGAAGCTGCCGATGTTCGTCGTGACCGTCACCGGGGTCAGGTTGGGCGGCGGTTGCCCGGTGTCGGTGCGGCGCACGTCGACCGTGACAGTGCTGCCGGTGCCGGTCCCAGCCGTGAGCTGCCCGGGGCTCGGGGTCACGGTGATGGTGTAGGTCGTGACCGGCACCGGCGGAACCGGCGCCGCCGGCGGCACGTTCGACGGCTCGGTGGGCGAGTCGGACTGGCAGCCGAACGCCATCACCAGGACGAGCATGAAGAGCAGTTGGAAAAAGATCCTCGACGGTTTCATACCTTGCTCCTGAAAAGACTACGGCACGACTTCGACCGTGAACGAAGCCGGATCGGAGGCGATGTCATCACCCGCGAGCGTCCGGCCGAAAAAACGCATGGAAACGTTGAGGACGATGACCTGGCTGCCCGTCTCCCGGTCCGCCCCGGCGGTGGCCAGGTCGGAGAGCGGCGGATTCAACAGCTGGGCAGCGGTCAGGAACTGCAGGTTCGTGATCGTCGCCGTGCCGTTGACCGGGACCAGGCTGAAGAGCGACTGCACCATCGGCGGCGGCAGGCGGGTTCCCGTGTCGCGCCGGGAGTAGCGCACCTCGTAGCTGCGCAGCTCGATCGACTGCAGATCGCTGGTGGTGCCGTTCGGATTCTTGGCGAAGTTCTGCAGCGTGATCTCGCCCACCTGCGTCGGACCGCCGCCGCCGGCGCTGACCGACACAGGCAGCTTATCGAAGTCGGTCACCGACAGGATCACGGAGCCCTCGCTCAGATCGGTCCGGCTCTGGCAGCTGCCGAGGGCGAGGACCAGGACGGCCAGAGAAAGCAAAGAGACGGTACGTTTCATTTTCGTGCTCCTGCCGGTCAAAGCTTCATGATCCTGGGTGTGATGAAGATGAGGAGCTCCTCGTTCTCTTCACGCCGGGACTTGTTCTTGAACAGGTTGCCGATGATCGGGATGTTCGCCAGGCCGGGGACCCGGTCCTCGCCCTGGTCGGTGGACACCTTGTAGATGCCGCCGATGACCGCGGTGCCGCCGTCGCGGACGAGCAGGCGGGTCTGCGCTTCCTTGGTCGCGATCGGGGCGTTGGTGGCGCCCGGGACCAGGAACGCGAGCTGCGGCTCGCGCTTCGAGATGTTGATCTGCATGAGCACGGTGCCCTCGGCCGTCACCTGCGGCGTCACCTGGAGCTGCAGGGTGGCGGACACGTACTGCACGGTCACCGTGTTGTTGGCGATCGTCTGGATCGGGATCTGCAGACCGCTCTGGATCGAGGCCTGCTGGTTGTTGAGAGTGGCGACCTTGGGCGCGGACAGGATGTTGATCAGGCCCTCGCTCTCGGCCGCCTGGAGCGCGACGTCCAGGGTGAAGGTGTTGAGCACGTTGCCGAGCCGGAAGCTGAGCGTGCCGGCATCGCCGCCGCCCGGCACGTTGACGCCGCCGGTTACCGCGCCCTGGTTGGGGAAGACCAGGCCGCTGGTGTTGCCGGTGGCCGGGCTGGCGATCCCGGAGAAGCCCCAGTCGATGCCGAACTCGCGGGTGAACCGCTTCGTCGTCTCGATGATCCGCGCCTCGATCATGACCTGCGGCTCGGGCGAGTCGAGCCGGTCGATCACCGACACGATCGTGTCCATGAAGGCCGGCAGCTCCTTGATGATCAGGCTGTTCGTGCGGTCGTCCACGATCACGCTGCCACGCTGCGACAGCAGGCCGGCCTGGCCGCTGCGCAGCAGCCCGGCGATCTGGGCGGCGCCGGCGTAGCTGAGCCGCCGGTAGATCGTCTGCAGCGGGATCGACAGCGCCTTGGCCGCCGCGAGCTGCTGCTCCTCCTGGGCTTCCTGGCGCAGGATCGCCACCGGGGCGATGCGCATCACGTTGCCTTCGACCTCATAGCCCAGGCCGTTGATCTTGAGGATCTGCTCCAGCGCCTGGTCCCAGGGAACGTTCTCCAGCTCCGCGGTCACGGCGCCCTGCACACCGGGCTGCACCAGGACGTTGAGGCCGCTGATCTGGGCGAACGTGCGGATCACCTCGGTCACGTCGGCGTTGGTGACCTTGAGGTCGATCGGCTCGCCGGTGTACACCCGGTCGCTGCCGATGGCCTGAGTCTCGAAGCTCTGGATCGCGGCGCCGGTGCTGCCGCCGGTGGCGGGGACCTCGGTGGACCCGGCCGGCCGGCGCGTCGCCGGGCGCACCTGGACCATCGAGTTGTCTCCCGTCGGAGCTACCGGCGGCGGCGGCGCCGTCGGCGGGGGCGCGGGATTGGCCTCCTCGGCCGCCTCCTCGACCTCGATGTCCGGCTCGCGGAGGGAGTTGGAGCCGCCCTGGGCCAGGGCCAGGTCCGAGACCTGGGTGCTGGGCCGCGGCGAGCGTGCCTCCCGGACCGGCTCCAGCTCGGGCTCCGGCTCCGCTTCGATCCGCGCAGCGGCGACCCGGGCGGCGGGAGACACCTTGACGGTGGCATTGCCCGAGGCGCTCGGGAAGCTCACCACCAGGGCGTCCGCGGTGCGCTCGATGACCGGCGCCACGCCGCGGCTCAGGTCGAAGACCACGCGCGAGACGGGCCGGGGGAGCGGCTTGAACTGGGCCACCCGCACCCGCTCGACGATGCCGCCCTCGACCGACAGCGTCGCCCGCGGGCTGCGGTTCACGACCCCTTCGAGGTCGATGATGAAGCGGTTGGGCGCATCCAGGGCGAAGGTCGAGTAGGGGAACTCGCCGTCGCCGTCGATGCGGATGACCGCGCCGCCCTCGGAGGTCAGGACCTCGATCCTTTCGAGCCGCGTGGCCGCGACGCCGGACGGGGCCGGAGCGACGGCCGGACGGTCCGGCGTGCCGAGGTCGACCGGGCCCGAGGGCGCGGACGTCGCGACCTGGACCGGCTCCGTCGCCGTCTCTTCCGCGGCGCGAGGCTCGGCCGGGGCCGGGCCCCGGTTGGGATCAACCTCCTCGCCGCGCGGGCTGTCGGGGCCGAGCGGCTCGAAGGCGAGCTTCGCGGGCTCGGACCCGGACTCGGCCTGCTGCTCGACGGGGAGCAGCCGGATCTGCAGACGGTTGCCGTCGGCGGAGATGGAGTGCTCCACCTCCTGCCGGGTCGCGATGACCAGTCGGGTCATCGCGCGGCTCCCCTCCGGGTTGCGCTGGACCTGCAGCGCGGAGACCAGCCCGTCCGCGGGGGAGAGGTCGGCGAGACCCTCCCTGGCAGCCGAGTTGGGAAGCTCGACGACGACCTTCCCATCGGCGTTGCGGAAGCTGGTCCACACGAGGGGCGCGCTCGACTCGAGGTCGACGAAGACCTCCGGCGCCCCTTCACGCAGGTCGAGCGTGCGGATCTCGGCCACCGCGGCGCCCTGAGCAGACGGGGCCTGCCTGGAAGCCGGCGCGGCCTCGACGACGCGGGCCGGCTTCGAGGAGGTGCAGCCGAAACCCGCTGCCAGGGCCAGGATGGTCGCCGATGCGCACAGCCGCTGCCATCGGTCGTTCTGTCTTCTTTTCACTACATCTCCCATGGCACTCGCCTCCGGACCTGAAAACATCGGCCCTCACCGGGCGGGACTGAGGTTCTTGACCACCTCGCGGAACGGCTTCAGGGCGGTCGGATCCTGAACCTGCTGCTTGAAGACGACTTCGTTCTTCTGGATGCCTACCACGTCTCCGTCGAAGAGCTGATCTCCCTCCCGCAGGAGGAAGCTCTTGTTCGAGGCCCTGATCTGGGCCACGTAGCCGCGGGGCGTACGCCAGATCCCGAGGAGCTGGATCTCGTCGATCAGCAGCCCGGGGATGCCCTCCGGCCTGGGTCCGCGCTCGGCCTTCTCCGGCCCGGTGAGCAGGGACTTGAAAGGATCCCGGCGGTTGCCGGGGTCGTAGGTAAAGCCGCCGCTGCCGGAGAGGACTTCCTCCTCTCCCTCGAGGATCTCGTCGATGTCGCCCGTGTCCGGCGTGGGCGCACCGAGGAATCCACCGTCGCCTGCCGGCGGCGGAGCGTTCGGGTCCGCTGCCGGCGCCGGCGGAGGAGACTGCGGAGCCTGGGCGAACGCAAGGGCGCCGAGCCCCGGCACGAGAAGGCAGGCCAGGAGGATCCTGGCGCGGATGCGGTTCTTCATTCTGGTCCTCCCCCTCCCTGGGCGGCCTGGGCCGCGCGGGCGCGCTCCATCGCCGAGGGCTCAGCCCCGGGCGCTGCGGCGGCCGGCGTCGCGGAAGGCGGCGGAGCCTCCTTGTAGACGAACGTCTTCGCGTTGAAGTTCGCCGACAGGGTGTGGGTCCCGTTCGCTCCGGGCAGAGCCGTGATGGTCAGGTCCTCGATGTTGATGATGCGCGAGAAACGGCTGATGCGGTCGAAGAAGAGGGCGAGGTTGTGATACCCCCCGTCGACGCTGACCGCGATGGGCCACTCGCTGAAGAACTCCCGGTCGGAGAGCTGGCCGGGGGTGAAGCGCCGCATGGCGAAGTCGCCCTGCTCGGTCAGGGAGCGGATGCGGCGCAGGAGGTCGGGCGTGTTGCGCCGCGCCGGCAGGATGCGCAGGAGCTTGTCGAGCTCCATCTCCAGCTGGCGGACCTCCTCGCGGAACCGCGGGAGCTGCTGCTTGGCCGCCCGCCCTTCCTGGATCTTGTTCTGCAGCTCGGAGAGCTGCTGCTCGCCGGCCGCGAGCTGGCCCCTCATCGGCTCGAGCACCTGCCAGTTGACGACGCCGAAGATCGCCGCCCCGAGGGCGAGCCCGATGCCCAGGCCGTAATACCAGGGTTTGCCTTCCAGTCCGGTCTTCAACGCCACCGGGTTTCCCTCCTACCCGGAAGTCGCGGGGGACGCCGGCACAACCGGCTTCGTCTCGTCCCCGGCGGCCTGCTCCGGCTTGGGCGCTTCGAACTTGTAGTTGAAGTCGATCACGAACCTGTAGATGCCACCCTGCTCGGTCGCGTCGCGCAACGTCGGCTCCTCGAACTCCGGCACCCGGTCGAGGTTCTCGATGAGCGCCGCCACCGCATTGGTATTGAACGCCCGGCCCTCGAGCACGATCGTGGTGGCGTTCATCGTCATGCGGTCCATCCAGAGCAGCTCGGGCAGGGCCTTGGACACGTAGTCCATGATCCGCACCGGGCCCTTCTGATTGGCCTTGAGGTCGTTGATGATCCCGATCTTGCGCTCGAGCTCGGCCTTCTTGGCCTTGTACTCCTCGACCTCCTTGATCACCGCGCCCAGCGCTTCCACCTCGGCCTGGGCGATGGAGATCTCCTCCTGCTGGTCGGCGATCCCCTGCTTGAGGGACCACCAGAACCAGCCCGAGGTGAGCGCGCCGATCAACAGGCCGGCCACGATCAGGTACTGCCCGATGTCCTTGCCTTCGAGGAGGGAGGCGGCGGGCTTGGCCTTGCGGACCGCCCGCTTGCCCTCGCTCAGGAGATTGATCTTGATCATGGGCTACTCCCCCACCTTGCGGATGCCGAGCCCCACCGCCACCGCCATCATCGGCGCGATCGACTGCAGCCACGTGGCATCGAAGTCGCTCTCCTTGTAATGGATCCGCTTGAGCGGATTCATCAGCTCGGTGGGCACTTCGAAGCGCTCGCGCAGCACCTGCAGCAGGTTCGGGGTCAGCGCGCAGCCGCCGGACAGCACCAGCTCGTCGACCGGACCCTCCGAGGAGGTGGCCGAGAAGAAGTCGAAGGTCTTGCGGATCTCCGACGCCATCTCCGCCGACACCTTCTCCAGCACGCCGCGGGCGTCGGCCGCCGTGTAGCGGTCCACGGGATCGCCGCGCTTCAGGGCCTCCGCCTGCTGGAACGACAGGTTGAACTCGCGCTGCAGCGACTCGGTGAAGTGGTTGCCGCCCATCGTGATGTCGCGCCAGAACACGGTCGTGCCGCGCGACAGGATGTTGATGTTGGTGACGCTCGCCCCCATGTTGATCAGGGCGACCACCGAGCGCGGATTGAGGTCGTAATTGGCCTCGTAGGCGTTCTGCACCGCGAAGGCGTCGACGTCCACGATCGTGGGGGTCTTGCCGGTCTGGCTGATCACCGAGACGTAGTCGTTGACCTTGTCGCGCTTGACCGCCACCAGCAGCACGTCCATGTTGTCCCGGCCGGGCTCGCCGTCGGAGAGCACCTCGTAGCTCAGGCGGACGTCGTTGATGTCGAACGGGATGTACTGCTCCGCCTCCCACTTGATCGACTCGTCCAGCTCCTCCAGGGGCATGGAGGGGAGCTGGATCTTCTTGATGATCACCGAGTGACCGGACAGCGAGGTGGCGTAGTTGGTGCTCTTGACCTTCGTCTGATCGTTCAGGCGGTGAATCGCGTCCACTACCAGCGACGAGTCCATGATCGAGCCGTCCACGATCGCTTCCGGGGAGAGCGGCTCGACCCCGAGGCGCTGCAGGGTGAACTCTCCCTGCTTGCGCTCCTTGAGCTCGACCAGCTTGATCCCGGAGCTTCCGATGTCCAGCCCTACGACACTCTTTTTCGAGCGCGAGAAGAGCACGGCGTTTCAGCTCCCTTGAAAGTCCAGCTTACAAGCCTACTTACCGGGTGTTACTTAAAGCTTCACTGGAAGCTAGCAGCAAAAGACACCGGTGTCAAGCTGAACATGTATCTATGGCTATATGAACCAGTGAGGGAACTGTACACCTGCTTTTTTGAGAACGCAAGCCCTTTGTTGGAGGAAGTTTTCGGCACTCCGCGCAAGGGTGGATCAGAGGCGGGATTGCACCGGGGGCGCTGTTCTGCTATCTTACCCTGCCCTTCGGGGCCCATCTGAATTCAAGAGACACTGGAAATATTTGGAGATTGGGACCATGGCCAAGCAATGCGAGATCTGCGGCAAGGGCACCGTGTTCGGCCGCAACATCAGCCACGCACACAACGTGACCTCGCGCACCTGGGAGCCGAACCTGCAGCGCGTCCGCGCGCTGGTGGACGGCGCCGTGCGCCACGTGCGCGTCTGCACCCGCTGCCTGCGCAGCGGCAAGGTAGTGAAGGCGCCCGCGCGCAAGTGGAAGCCGGAAGAGAACCAGACTCAGCAGGGCTAGAGCCGCCCGGGGGCGGGGGCCGTCAGTGCGCCTCCGCCATCTTGCCCCCTCCCGTCGTCTTCCGGTCCACCCGCAGCACTCCCGAGATCCCGCGCACCTCGCGCAACAGCTTGTCGAGCTGCTTGCGGTCCTTGAGCTGGCAGACCACGCCGATCGAGGCCCGCCCCGTCTCGTGGGTCTCGGCCTCGAACTGCGTGATGTTGCTCCCCACCTTGGTGATCGCCTCGGTCAGCCGCGCCAGCATGCCGGGCTGGTCCGCGGTCTCGATCATCAGCGAGACCTGGTAGACCTCGTCCCGCCCCTGGTCCCACTGCACCTCGATCTCGCGCTCCGGGTTGTAAAGCAGGTTCTGCACGTTCGGGCAGTCGGTCGAATGCACCGAGACCCCGCGGCCGCGCGTCACGTAGCCCACGATGTCCTCCCCCGGCAGCGGGTTGCAGCACTTGGCCAGGTAGGCCAGCATGTCGCCGTGACCCTTGACCGTGATCGGCCCCGCTCCCCCGCCGGCGCCGAACGGCAGGATCCGGCTCACCACCTGGCGGATGCGGCTCGGCTTCTCCTCCGGCTCGGCCAGCTTCTCCTCGCCGAGCACCCGCGCCAGCACGTGCCGCGTCTCCGCCTTGCCGAAACCCAGGCGGCTGAAGAGGTCGTCGGCCCTGGACAGCCCCTCCTCGTGGAGGTAGGTGGCGAGCGCCGGATCGTCCAGGAACTTCTTGATCGTCACGCCGAGCTTGCGCAGCTCCTTGTCGAGCAGCCGGCGGCCGATCTCCATGGCGCGCTGCTTCTGCTGCGTGTTGAGCCACTGCCGGATCTTGCTCTTGGCGCGCGAGGTGGTGACGAAGTTCAACCAGTCGCGGCTCGGGTTGCGGTTCGCGTTGGTGATGATCTCCACCATGTCGCCGTTCTGCAGCGCCGTGCGCAGCGGCACCAGGCGGCCGTTGAGCCGCGCCCCCGCGCAGTGGTGGCCGAGGTCGGTGTGCACCCGGTAGGCGAAGTCGAGCGGAGTCGCACCGCGCGGGAACGAGAGCACGTCCCCCTTGGGCGTGAACACGTAGACCTCGTCCGGGTAGAGATCGACCTTGAGCGTGGTGAGGAAGGTGCGGGGGTCCTGCACCTCCTTCTGCCACTCCAGGAGCTGGCGCAGCCAGAGGATGTTCTGGTCGTCCCCGCCGCGGGTCTCGAGGCGCCCTTCCTTGTAGCGCCAGTGCGCCGCGATCCCCTCCTCCGCGATCAGGTCCATCTCGCGGGTGCGGATCTGCACCTCGAACGGCTGGCCGCGCTCGCCCACGACCGTCGTGTGCAGCGACTGGTAGAGGTTGGGCTTGGGCATCGCGATGTAGTCCTTGAACCGGCCCGGGATCGGGCGCCAGTTCTGATGGACCACGCCGAGCCCGGCGTAGGTGTCGCGCAGGTTGACGGTGACGATGCGGAAGGCCAGGTAGTCGTAGAGCTGGTCGATGTCGACCCCCTGGCGCTGCAGCTTCTGGAAAATCGAGTAGTAGCGCTTGACCCGGAAGCTGATCTCGGCGTCGATGCCGGCCTCTTCCAGGCTACGGGCGAGGCGCTCGCGGATGCGCTGCGTGTCGCGCTCCATCGCGCGCATCTTTTCGGCGATCTTCGAGTGCAGCTCGCCGAACTGATGCGGCCAGAGGTAGAAGAAAGCCAGATCCTCCAGGTCGCCCTTGACCTTGGCCATGCCCAGCCGGTGCGCGATGGGCGCGTAGATCTCCAGCGTCTCGCGCGAGATGCGGCGCCGCGACTCGGGCGTCAGCGGCTCCAGGGTCTGCATGTTGTGCAGGCGGTCGGCGAGCTTGACCAGGATCACGCGGATGTCCTTGGCCGAGGCCAGGATCATCTTGCGGAACGTTTCGGCTTGCGCTTCGTCGCGGCGCACGTATTCGTGGCGGCCGATCTTGGTGACGCCGTCCACGAGCTCGGCGATCTCCGCCCCGAACTCTTTTTCCAATACCTCGCGGCTGGTGAGGGTGTCTTCCAGCACGTCGTGGAGGAGCCCGACGGCGACGCAGGTCTGGTCGAAGTTGAGGTCGGCGAGGAGCCAGGCGACGTTGAGGGGATGGATCAGGTACGGCTCGCCGGAGCGGCGGAGCTGGTCTTTATGCATCTCCCGCGAGAACTCGTAAACCCTGCCGAGGAGCTGGGGATCGAAGGAGCGGCCGTGGGCGGAGAGCGTGGAGAAAACGTCTTCCACGCGCGTCGCCCGCGCAGGGAGCACGGGAGCAGCGTAGGTTGTTCGGGCTGGCGACATGAGTCAAGGGTCCGGAGCAGAAGTGCTGCTCCGGATTCTTGATTCTAACGCAGAACGTCAGGCAGAAAGGCCTAGCCGGCTTTGGTATGTGCGGGGGTGTCGGTCGCGGTGCCGGCGCGGCGGGCCTTGGCCCCGGCCCCGAACCAGTCCTCCCAGAGGAGCGCGAACGGGCTCGCCACGTAGATCGACGAGTACGTGCCCACCAGGATGCCGACCAGCATCACGAACGCGAAGCCGCGGATCACGTCGCCGCCCAGCCAGAGCAATGCCGCCAGGACGAGCAGCGTCGAGCCGCCGGTCAGGATCGTGCGCGACAGCGTCTGGTTGATGCTGTCGTTCATGATGTCGATCAGCGGCTTGCGGCGGGTCTTGCGCATGTTCTCGCGGATGCGGTCGAAGATCACCACCGTGTCGTTGACCGAGTAGCCGATCAGGGTCAGGAAGGCCGCGATCGTGGTCAGGTTGAACTCGAAGCCGAAGAGCGCGAACAGGCCGAGCGTGACCAGCACGTCGTGGACGCAGGCCATGATCGCGCCCACGCCGAAGCGCAGCTCGAAGCGCACCCAGATGTAGATCAGCATGCCGACCAGCGACAGCAGCACCGCGTAGAGGCCCTGCTTGCGCAGCTCCTCGCCGATCTGCGGACCGACGGTCTCGACGCCGAGCACCCCGAAGTTGCCCAGGCTGGCCCGTTGCTGCAAAGCCTGAAGCGACGCCGGAGAGAGGCCGCCGAGGCCGGCGAGCTGGTCCCAGGAAGTGAACAGCCCGTTCTTGCTGCGTTGCGCCACGATCTTTTCCGCGGTCTGCAGGTAGCGCGGCGCGCCGGCGGGGCCCAGCCGGTCTGGGTCGGCCTGCCTCAGGAGGCCGGCGAGCCCGTCGGCGCCGATCCGGTTGACGTCCGGCTTGTCACCCTGGCCCGGGTTGAGCTCGCCGCCGAGGGCGGTGACGACCTTCTGGAGGCTCCCCTGCTCCTCGCCCTTGGCGAGGCGGGTGCGGACCATGACCTCGTTCTCCTCCTCCTCGCCGAAGCTCTGGATCGTGAACTCCTCCAGGCCCGCCCGTTCGAGCACGCCGCGCAGGCGGTCGACCTGCGGCCGCTCCTTGAACTGCAGGTTGATCTGGGTGCCGCCCGCGAAATCCACGCCCACGTTCAGGTTGCCGTGCACGAAGATCGCGAAGATGCCGAGCAGCACCAGCGCCAGCGACACGACGATCCAGAACTTCCGGTACTTCATGAAATCGATGTTGGTATCGCGAAGGATTTCCATCGCTCGCTCCTAGCTCAGATCGAGAGCCGCTGGACGCGCCAGCGGGACAGGATGAAATCGAACAGCCAGCGGCTCACGTACACGGCCGTGAACATCGAGGCCACGAGGCCGATGAACAGGGTCACGGCGAAGCCCTTGATGGGGCCGGTGCCGAACTGGAACAGGAACGCCGCCGCGATCAGGGTCGTGACGTTGCCGTCGACGATCGACGACAGCGCCTTCTGGAACCCCTGGTCGATCGAGGACCGGATGGTCCGGCCGGCGTGCAGCTCCTCGCGGATGCGCTCGAAGACGAGCACGTTGGCATCCACCGCCATGCCGATGGTCAGGAGGATGCCGGCGATGCCGGGCAGCGTGAGCGTGGCGCCGAAGGCCGCCAGGCCGCCGAACAGCAGCACGATGTTGAGCGCCAGGGCGGCCACGGCGTTGAGGCCGCTCAGGTTGTAGATGATCAGCATGAAAAGGACGACCAGCGACGTGCCCACGACGCCGGCGAGGAGGCCCTTCTGGATCGCGTCACGGCCGAGCGAGGGGCCGACCGTGCGCTCCTCCAGGGTGGTGATGCCGGCGGGCAGGGCGCCGGACTTGAGCACCATGGCGAGGTCCTGGACCTCCTGCTGCGTGAAGTCGCCCTCGATGATGCCCTGGTCGGTGATGCGGGCACGGATGACCGCGACCGACTCGATGCGGCCGTCGAGCACGATCGCCATCGGCCGGCCGATGTTGCTGCCGGTCATCTGGCCGAAGGCATCGGAGCCCGTGGGGGTCAGCATGAACTGGACGATCGGGCGGTTGAACTGGCCCTGGCCGGGCCGCGCGTTCTTCAGGTCGCGGCCGGTGACGGTGCGCTTCTTCTGCACCGCGTAATACTGATTGCCGATTTTCTTGCCGCTCGCGTCGTTCTGATCCCCTTCGAGGATTTCGAGGTTGTCCGGCACGCGGCCGCCGTAGCCCGCGAGGAGCGACTGGCGGTCGGGGGCCGGGCCGTTCTCGACGATGCGGAACTCCAGGAAAGCCGTGCTCTTGATCAGGTTGCGCACGCGCTCCGCGTCGTCCACGCCGGGGAGCTGGACCAGGACGCGATAGTTGTCGGCCACGGCGATGTTCGGCTCCGCCACGCCGTAGGCGTTGATGCGGTTGTCGATGGTCTGCTTGGCCTGGTTGACGGCAGAGGTGCGGATCGCGTTGGCCTCGGCCTCGTTCATCTTGAACACGGCGCGCCCGTTGCCGCGGCTCGCGACCTGCCAGCGGCCGGCGCGGCCGGTGTAGCGGTTCTCCTCGGCGAGGCTGACCGCCTTGTCCAGCGCGGCCGGCGCCGGCGCGGAGATCTCGAAGGCGTCGTCGGCGGTGCGGCGGGCCTGCACGCCGGCCGCGCCCTCTTCCTGCGCGAGCTGGACGATGCGGTCCATGTCGGAGTCGGTCTCGGCGCGCAGGGCGTCCTCGGTGTGCACCTGGAGCACCAGGTGCATGCCGCCCTGCAGGTCGAGGCCGAGGTTGATCTTCTTGTCCAGCGGCCACGCGACGACCACCGAGATGACAAGAATCGCGAGGATCAGCACCCCGCGCCAGAGCAGATTGCTGCCTTTCATTTTGAAATTTCCCCTTCCTTCTCGAGGCCGGCGATCGCCGACTTGGCCAGCTTGATCCTGACGTTGTCGGCGACCTTCAGGATCACGGTTTCCCCGTCGACCCCGGCGATCTCGCCGTAGATGCCGCCGCTGGTGACGATCCGGTCGCCCTTCTTCAGGCTGTCCACCATGAGGGACAGCGCCTTCTGCCGCTTGCGCATGGGCGCGATGAGCAGGAAGTAGAAGATCACCGCGATGAACAGGTAGGGCACGAACATGAGCCAGGGGCTCTGGTTGACTGCGCCCTGAAAAGCCAGGATCGGGATCATATGTACACACTCCGCAGGACCGGGCCCTGCGTCAAGACCTCACTTGGTCATGGGGATCGAACGAAACCGGCGCGAGCGACCCGGGAGCGGTCTGCTCACCCGTCGCCCGGGAGGCGAGCCTCACCGCCAGATCCTCGAACGTACCGAGTTCGATAGCTTGCCGGATCTCCCCCATGAAGTCAAGGTAATAGCGGAGGTTGTGGAGGGTCCCCAGCACCGCCGCGGTGAGCTCGCCGGCGCGCGTCAGGTGGTGCAGAAAGGCCCGGGACGTGCACGCGCACGCCGGGCATCCGCACTCCGGATCGAGCGGCAGCGGGTCGTCCTTGAAGCGGGCGTTCTTGATGCGCAGCACGCCTTCGCGGGTGAACAGGACCCCGTGCCGGGCGTTGCGCGCCGGCAGCACGCAGTCGAAGAGGTCCACCCCCTGGGCGACTGCATGAAGGATGTCCGCCGGGTAGCCGACGCCCATCAGATAGCGCGGTTTTTCCTCCGGAAGCACGGGGGCGGTCCACTCGACCACGGCATGGCGGTCCTGCTCGGACTCGCCCACGCTGACCCCGCCGATGGCATAGCCGTCGAAGTCCTCCTGCGAAAGCTCCTCGGCCGCCTGCCGGCGCAGGTCCGGAAAGACGCTCCCCTGCACGATACCGAACAGTCCCGCGTCTCCCCTCTTGGCCGCCCGCGCCCGGCGGGCCCAGTCGAGCGTCCTTTTCCAGGAGGCCTCGGCAACTCCGCGCTCGATCGGCCAGGGCGGGCACTCGTCGAGCACCATGGCTATATCTACGCCCATCCTCTCCTGAAGGTTCACGACGCCCTCGGGAGTGAAGCGCAGGGGAGAGCCGTCGAGATGGCTGCGGAAGGAGACCCCGCCGTCGTCGACCTTGCGCAACCCCTCCAGGCTGAAGACCTGGAAGCCGCCGCTGTCGGTGAGGATCGGTCCGCGCCAGCCTGTGAACGCATGGATGCCGCCGAGGCGCTCGACCGTGTCCACCCCGGGCCGCAGCGCCAGGTGGTACAGGTTGGAGAGCATGACCGAGGCGCCGGCAGCGGCCAGCTCCTGCGGGGTGACCCCCTTGACCGCGCCGAGCGTGCCCACGGGCATGAACGCCGGGGTCTCGATCACGCCATGAGGCGTGGCGAGGCGGCCCCGGCGAGCGCGGCCGGCGGTAGTCAGGGTCTGGAATGTCAGGGACATCGAACTAAGGCCGGCTTTTCGGCTCCTTCCCCTCTTTCCCCTCGCCGAGGTCGATGGTGCGGGTCTGGACCTCCTTCGGGAGCTTCAGCACGAAGCGGTCCGCGGGGATCGGGGCGTTCTTCTTGAGGTCGCGGAACTCGTAGTCCGTCTTGTCGCCGTCGGCCTCGACGTACTGCATGCGGGTCGGGAAGAAGATCTCGGGGTCGACCCAGATGGTCATCGACTTGAGCCGCTTGGAGATCCGGGCGTAGCGCGGGACCAGCTCCAAGCGGTAGCCATCGCCCTTTTTCGCCGGCATCGAGAGCTTCACGGTGAAGTAGTCGACCAGCGTCTGCATGTTGCCGCTGGCGCCCAGGTACTTGAGCACCTGATTCGAGTAGCGGCCCACCTTGACGAGGTCGGCGCGGCGCAGGTCGCGGTACCAGGTGGTCATCCGGTCGCCCTGGATGACCACCGTGATCGGGCTGGGCTGCTGGTACTCCCAGCGCACCCGGTCGGGCGCGGCGTAGGAGAAGACGCCGGTGGACTCCTCGGGCGCGGCCAGCATGGCGCTCTCCTGGTGCTGGACGAAGCGGGCCTCCATGGTCTTGAGCTTCTGCTGCTCCAGACGGACGCGGTCGAGGAGCGCCTGCAGACGCTGGCTGCCGGACAGGCCGGGAGCGGACGGGTCCGGCGCCTTGGGAGCCGCCAGCGCGGGAATCGCACTCAGAGTCAACAGGACGAGGAGGGCCGTGCAACGCAGCTTCATAGGCATCAACAACCATCCTATCCCTCGCGATGTTCCCCAACAAGCGCGGTTGACAGCCTCGCGCCCGGATGCTAGGTTCACGCCCTTCTGAAACGTGGGGTGGAGTCAGCCATGCCTGAGATCAAGCTGGGAAACAAATACGACTGCTATAGCTGCGGGACGAAGTTCTACGACCTGGGCAAGGCCGAGCCGATCTGTCCCAAGTGCGGAGCCAACCAGAAGGACGCCAGCCAGGGCGAGTCCGCCTCGGCCAGCCCCTCGAAGCGCAAGCGCAAGGCCGACGTCCCCAAGGTGGTGGACATCGACGAGGTCGAACCGATCGCCGACATCGCCGACGACGAGATGGTCGGTCCGGACCTCGAGGACGACGACATCGGCGGCGACGACGACGAGGAAGAGGACCTCGACGAAGAGGTCTGAGCCCGTCCAGGTCGCGCTGGCGCTCGGCGGCAACGTCCCAGGAACGGACGGTCCCGTCGAGCGCACCCTGGCCGTGGCGCTGCGGCGGCTGGAAGAGGCCCTGGGGCCGCTGCGAATCGCCTCCCTCTACCGCACCGCCGCGGTCTCCCCCGTCCCCCAACCCGATTACCTGAACACGGCCGTGCTGGCGAGCGCCTCCCTGGAGCCAGGGGAGCTGCTGGCGCTCGCCAAGGCGCTGGAGCTCGCCGCCGGCCGCCGCCGCGGCGCGCGCTTCGGACCCCGCCCGCTGGATGTCGACCTGCTGCTCTACGGCGACCGGCAGTCGTCCGCCCCCGAGCTGATGCTCCCCCACCCCCGCCTCCGCGAGCGCCGCTTCGTCCTGGAGCCGCTCGCCGAGATCGCGCCGGATCTCCGGATTCCGCCCGACAGCGCCAGGGTGAGGGATCTGCTGGCGGCGCTGCCGCCCGGGCAGGTCGTGCAGCGGATCGGCTGGGCCTAAACCGGGTCCCCGTGCACGAAAACCTTCGACCTCGGCAGCTCGCGCTCGATCGCCCGGAGCACCCGCACCATCAAGGCATGGGCATCCTCGAAGGAGGTGGCGCGGGGAATTTCCAGATGGAGATCGATGAAGCGCTGGCCGCCGGCGCGGCGGGTCTTGAGGTCGTGCATCCCCACCACACCTTCAGGGCGGAAGGACTCCACCACCTCCCGGATGCGGCGCAGCTCCTCCTCGGGCAGGGCGCGGTCCGAGAGCACTTTCATGGCTTCGAGAATCAGCCCTGCCGCCGCCCGGAAGACGTAGAGCGCCACCCCAAGGGCCACGATCGGATCGGCCGGCGTCCAGCCGGTCGAGGCCACGACAGCTAGAGCCGCGAGGGCCGCGCCGTTCACCCAGAGGTCCGTGGCGTAGTGGAGGCTGTCGGCCTCGAGCGCCGGGCTCTCCTCCGACCGGGCAGCCCGCCGCAGGTGCCGGGCGACCAGGAAGCTGACGACCATGGAGACCGCCAGGATCCCCATGCCCAACCCCGTCTGCCGCGGCGCCGCTCCCGAGTCGAGATTCCGGATGCCGGTGACGACGAGGCCGGCAGCGCCGCTGGCCAGCAACAGCCCCTGCCCGAGCGCCGCCAGGTTCTCGAACTTGCCGTGGCCGTAGGCGTGCTCGGCGTCGGGCGGCGCGGCGCTGCGCCGCAGCACCACCCAGTTTGCCGTGGAGACGAAGACGTCGATCAGGGAGTCGAGCGCGGTCGAGAACAGGGCCAGCGAGCCGGTGATCCAGGCGCCCGCGACCTTGAGCACCACCAGGAACGCCGCCGCCGCGATCGCCATCCGGGGCGCATCGCGGGCCCGCTTTGCCTGCTTCTGGGTCATAAGCCCTCACCCCCCGACCCCCTCTCCCGGCCGCCCACCCGGACCCCCGGGAGAGGGGGAGGTGGTGACGTCCTGGATTCTTCCCATTCCTCTCCGCTCCGGAAGGCGGAGCCGCGGTTGGAGATGCTCTTGGCGCAGTCACGCCCCCCTCTCCCGGGGGTCCGGGTGGGCGGATGGGAGAGGGGCTGGGGGTGAGGGCCGCAGGGCACGGCGTTTCCCTTACCGCTTCCCGAGCAACTCCCGCGCATCGGCCAGGGCCAGCTCGTCCTCCACCACCCGCGCCGGGTCGGGCTTCTTCTGGACCACCTTGCGCAGGATCTCCCGCGCCTCGGCCGCCTTTTCGGGCTGGTATTGGAGCAGGGCGTCGGCCAGGTAGACCTGGTTGTAGAGGTCCTCGGGAGCCAGGGCCACGGCGCGCCTCAAATGGGAGACCGCCTTGCTCCGGTCCACCCAGCCGGTGACCAGAGGGATCTTCGGCGCCAGGGTGTGGAGACGCCCGAGCAGCCGATGGCCGCCGGCCCTTTCCAGCCGCTCGTCGATGGCGACCGTGATCTCCCCATAGCGCCGGATCTTGTCGCCGACACCCTGGCGGGCCGCCGCGAGCCGGCCGTAGGCGTCGCCCCAAAGCCCCCAGTGGATCCCGCCCCAGAGGAAGATCTCCGGCGCCTCGGGGATCTTCGCAACGAGCTTCGCGACCTGAGCCGGCGGCAGCTCGTCCAGCTTCCTGCCGGCCCGGCGCTCGATGCGCTGCAGGGCGGCTTCCACGACCTCCCGGCCGCGGCCGAAGACCTGCTGCTTGCCCTCCTTGGTGTGGACCGCGTAATCCCCCTTGTAGTGGAGGGCCCGCAGCAGCTTCGAGTAGGCCTCCAGCCGGTCGGGCTGCTCCTTGACCGCGCGCTCGTAGGCGGCGACGGCCTCGTCGACGGGACCGGCGGCGGCGCGCCCTCCCTGGTGGCCCTCGGCGCGGCGCGCCCAGGCGGCGTCGCCGACCGAGATGGCATCCTGAGCGGATACGGGGATGGCGGCCAGGAGCAGGGCGAAGACGACGTTTCGCATGCCAGGCATTCTAGTATCATCTCCCCATGGCCGGCGGTCATCCCTCTGTCACCCGCCTCCCCCTCTTCCCGCTCCCGGACGTGGTGTGCTTTCCGAGGACCGAGCTGAAGCTGCTGGTGGAAGAGCCGCGCTATCTCCGGATGGTCAAAGACCTCATGGATCTCGAGGACGAAGCGCGCTGGATCGGCATGGTGCTGCTCAAGCCCGGCTGGAGCCAGAGCTACGACGGCCGGCCCCCGGTCTACTCCGGCGGTACCGCGAGCCGCCTGATCGACGTCGAGAACCTGCCGGACGGCCGCTCCCAGATCCTCCTGGTCGGCGATTTCCGCTTCGAGCTGGAGCGCGAGCTCGCCGGCGACGCCCCCTACCGGCTGGCCGAGGTGCGCCCCGTGGAAGAGCCCTGGCTCAACGAGCACGACGCCGGCATCCGTGCGGTGCGCAAGAACCTCACCGAGCTGCTGCGCCTGGTCGCCGTGGAGACCGGCGAGCGCTTCCCCCTGGACGGCGCGGAGCTGGAAGAGCTCGCCGGCGACTGCGCCTTCGAGGAGCTCGTCAACCGCATCGCCTCGGGGCTCGACCTGCCGGCCCTGCGCAAGCTCAAGCTGCTCCAGCAGCCGCTGCCGGAGCGCGGGCTCGCCATCCTTTCGATCCTGCGCAACCGCCAGCAGGTGCTCGACCTGCTGCGTCCCTGGCGGCACCTGGCCGCTGCCGACCCCGGACACAACTGACCCCGGACACAACTAGCTTTGCTGTCGATCCGCGATCCGGTCCACGGCTTCATCCGCGCCGACGCGCTGGAGACCGCGCTGATCAACAGCCGGCCGGTGCAGCGCCTGCGCTTCATCCACCAGCTCGGCTTCACCTTCCTGGTCTTCCCGGGGGCGGAGCACAGCCGCTTCAGCCACGTGATCGGCGCCATGCACCTGGCCGGCCGCCTCTACGACGCCCTGTGCTCGAAGAGCGAAGGGTTACTCCCTTCTGGAGCCCGTAGCTTGGAGCGCCGGCTGGCGCGCGCCGCCGCGCTGCTCCACGACGTCGGCCACGCGCCGTTCAGCCACTCGGCCGAGGAGCTCTTCGAAGGGGGGATCGACCACGAGGAGATGACCCGGCGGCTGCTCACGGCGCCTGAGATCGGAGCCATTTTCAAGCAGCACGGCGAGGGCATCGGAACCGCGGACGTGGCCCGCCTCCTCCAGCGCAACGGCAGCCCGACCGAGCGGCTGCTCTCCCAGGTGATCTCCGGCGAGCTCGACGTCGACAAGATGGATTACCTGCTGCGCGACAGCCTCTACTGCGGCGTGCGCTACGGCACCTTCGACCTGGAGCGGTTGCTGGACACCGTGATCCCCCTGGCCGACCCGCTCACGGGCGACTGGGGGATCGGCGTCGAGGAGGGAGGCATCCACGCCCTCGAAGCCCTGGTGATGGCCCGCTACTACATGTTCACCCAGGTCTACTTCAACGCCACGGGCAAGGCGCTGGAGCTCCACCTGAACGAATGGATGAAGGAGACGGGCGCCCTCTGGGCCTCGGACCCGGAGGCCTTTCTTGCCCAGGACGACATCTCGGTCTGGTCGGCGATGCGCGCCTCGGAGAGCCTCCACGCCCGCGCCGTGGTCGGGCGCGAGCACTTCCCCGTCGCCTTCGAGACCCGGGAGCACCTGACCCCCGAAGAGAAAGAGCGCTTCGAGGCCCTGCTGCCCGGCCTGGCCGGCCGCTTCGGCGACGGCAACCTGCTGCTCTCCAACTCGGCCAAGGACCCCCACCGCATGGGCCGCAGCCGGGTGCTCGTCCGGCTCTGGGACGGCTCGCTCGAACCCATGGAACGGGCCAGCCAGTTCATCCGCCACCTGTCGCGCATCGACCGCTACCGCGTCTACACCCCCCCTCCCTTGCGCGATCCCGTGGCCTCCGCGCTGCGCGAGCTCTGGGCCGCTCCTGGAAACTGAATCCAAATCATTGGAGTCAGCTCAGAATTCTGGATAGCAATCATTCGCAGGCATGCATGAATCCCTTGTAAGTCCTTGAAAATGCACGCTGCTCTTTTATATTGACAAGAGTGTCACGGCGGCATGACAATTGCCCATACAGGGAGATTGGAAACCTATGATGAGGCGCCTGTTCTGCGGGTGCCGTGGGGGAGGGAGAACCTGGGAAGCCAGAGCGGCGGACAGGCCCCCCAATCAGCTTCGGAACCGCTCCCCTGCATGGCAGGGGGCAAGACTCGAAAGGAGTCCCCAGATATGAGACTCAGAACCCTTGTCCTGAGCGCGATGTGCGCCCTGCTGTTGGCGCTGCCCGCGCTGTCTCAGGGCATCCCGAGCGGCATCCTGTCCGGCCGGGTCACGGCTCAGGACGGCTCGGCGTTGCCGGGCGTGCTGGTGACGGTCACGTCGTCGGCGCTCCAGGGAACCCGGACCACGACCACCAGCGAGAACGGCGAGTACAACCTCCCGCTGCTGCCGCCTGGTGAGTACCAGTTGAGCTACGAGCTCGAAGGCTTCCTCTCGCCGCAGCAGACGGTCAAGATCTCGGCCGCGCAGACCACCCGGGTCGACGCCGAGATGGCACAGGCGTCGGTGAGCGAGGAAATCGTGGTCACCGGCACCTACGAGACGATCTCCACGTCGGCCACGGCGGCCACGACCTACGAGAAGGAGTTCGTCGAGCAGCTTCCGATGGAGCGCAACGTCCGCGAGACCGTGCTGCTGACCCCGGGCGCGTCGTCCTCCGGTCCCGGCACGAACGCCCGCAACGGCGGCATCAGCATCTCGGGCGCGCAGTCCTCCGACAACCTCTTCCTGGTCAACGGCGTGGTGATCACGGAGAACCTGCGCGGCCAACCGTTCGACCTGTTCATCGAGGACGCCATCCAGGAGACCACCACCTCGGTGTCGAGCGTCTCGGCCGAGTACGGCCGCTTCGCCGGCGGCGTCGTGAACACCATCACCAAGTCGGGCGGCAACGAGATCCACGGCAGCTTCCGCACCAACCTCACCAACCAGGACTGGGAGTCGGCCACGCCGCTGACCCTGGTGCAGAGCGACGAGATCAACAAGCGCTACGAGGCCACGCTCGGCGGCTGGATCTGGAAGGACAAGATCTGGTACTTCCTCGCCGGCCGCGACTTCGAGACGGAAACCACCGGCCAGACCAGCCGCACCCTGGTTGCGTTCCCGGTGGGCCGCGACCAGCAGCGCTACGAGGGCAAGCTGACCCTGTCGCCGTTCGCCGGCCACCGGCTCACCGCTTCCTACATCGAGATCGAGGAGCTGGAGCTGGGCAACTTCTTCGGCACCATCCTCGACACCCGCAGCGTCAACAACCGCAGCCTCCCGCAGGAGCTGACGGCGTTCAACTACTCCGGCGTCGTCACGGAGAACTTCTTCGTCGAGGCGCAGTACTCGGAGCGCCAGTTCACGTTCGAGAACTCGGGCTCGAAGTTCACCGACCGGGTCTTCGGCACGCTGCTCGTGGACACCGTCTCGGGCGAGCGCTGGTGGGCTCCCACCTTCTGCGGCGTCTGCCGGCCGGAGGAACGCGACAACGAGAACCTGCTCGCCAAGGCCTCCTGGTTCCTCTCGACCGAGAGCGTCGGCTCGCATGACATCTCGTTCGGCTACGACACCTTCGACGACATCCGCGCCGCCGACAACCACCAGTCGGGCAGCGACTACCGCGTCTTCATCTCCAGCACGATCCTGCGCAACGGCCAACTGTTCCCGCAGATCATCAGCGGCAACACCGACACCATCATCCAGTACAACCCCATCCTGCAGAGCAGCCTGGGGACGAGCTTCGTCACCAACTCCTACTTCATCAACGACCGCTGGCGCCTGAACGACCACTTCAGCTTCAACGTCGGCCTGCGCTACGACGCGAACGACGGCGAGGACGCCTCGCGGCAGAAGGTCGCCAAGGACAGCAAGCTGAGCCCGCGCCTGTCCGCCACCTGGGACCCGAAGGCCGACGGCAACTGGGTCTTCAACGCGAGCTACGGCGAGTACGTGCCGGCCATCGCCAGCACCCAGGCCAACGGCACGGCCCAGGGCGGCAACCCGGCCACGATCCAGTGGTTCTACCGCGGCCCCTCCATCAACGCCGATCCCAACGGGCCTCTGGTCGGCCCCGAAGAGGCCCTGAAAATCCTCTTCAACTGGTTCGATGCGCAGGGCGGCAATGCCAACCTGAGCAACATCCGTCTGGTGGACATCCCAGGCGCGACCACGCGCATCAACGGCTCGCTGGATTCGCCGCACACCGTCGAGTACGTCCTCGGCGGCGCCAAGCGCCTGGGCAGCAACGGCATCTTCCGCGCCGACTACGTGCACCGCGAGGGCCATGACTTCTACGTCAACCGGACCGACCGCTCGACCGGCAACACCGTCACCCCCTCCGGCCAGCGCGCCAACATCACGTTCATCGAGAACGAGGACGACCTTCTGGAGCGCGTCTACGACGGCCTCCACACGCAGTTCCAGCTCCGCCCGACCGACCGCTTCTTCTTCGGCGGCAACTACACCTTCTCCCACACGCGGGGCAACTTCGACGGCGAGACCGCGAACAACGGGCCCGTGGCTTCGGGAATCCTCCAGTTCCCCGAGTACAAGGACCTGGCCTGGAACAACCCGCGCGGCGACCTGAGCACCGACCAGCGCCACCGGGCACGGATCTGGATGGTCTACAACATCCTCACCCGCGGCCGGAACAACCTGAACGTCAGCCTCCTGCAGAACTATGCCTCGGGCACACCCTACGGCGCCGTGGGCACCGTGGACACGAGGTTCAACGCCACGACCAATCCCACCGGCGTGGTCAACCCCGGCTATGCCATCCCGCCGGCCAACGTCACCTACTACTTCACCAACCGGGACGCGTTCCACACCGACGACATCACGTCGACGGACCTCTCGCTCAACTACGGCTTCACCTGGAACACCTTCGGCAAGGAGGTTGAGATCTACTTCCAGCCCGAGCTGCTCAACGTGTTCGACGAGCAGGGTGTCGGCTTCGTGAACCAGGCGGTCCAGACTGCCACCAACACCGCCGGCCTGCAGCGGTTCGACCCCTTCACCACGAAGCCGATCGAAGGCGTGCACTGGCGGCGGGGCCCGAACTTCGGCAAGGCCACGAACGAGCTGCACTACCAGCAGCCGCGCACCTTCCGCATGTCGCTCGGCTTCCGGTTCTAGTCTGAAGACGCCTCTTCGGAGGCAGGAAGGCCCCGGTCTCACGACCGGGGCCTTTTTTGTTTTCAAGTGATGGGGACGGCTACTTCCGCGAGCCTGCTCAACGCGTCGCGCCAGCGGCGGCGATAGGTCTCCCAGATGGTCAGGCAGGCCGAGAGAGGGAGCCGCTGGAAGCCGTCCTGGAGCACGTCGACCTCGCTGCCCGCGGGGAGAGGATGGACGCGCAGGGTCAGGCGGGTCGCTGAGGTCCAGCCGGAGTCGAGGCGCTCGAAGGCGAGCACCCAGAGCTTCGGCGGTACGATCTCGATCGTCCTCCCCCGCTCCCGGTAGCCCTCTCCCGTGAGGGTGATCTCCTCTTCCGTCATCTCGGCCTGCCCGGCGAGCCAGAGGGCCAGCCGGTCGGGCTCGGAGAGCCAGCGCCAGGCCTCTTCCGCAGAGACCGCCAGCGCCTGGCGGCGGCGGAGCTGGACTCCCGGGATGTCCCCCTGCCGGATCGCCTCGGTCATCTCTAATCCTTGTAAAGATCCCGCAGCGCCGACTCCACGTCGGGAAACCGGAATGGATAGCCGAGTTGGAGCAGGCGCGACGGGATCACGCGCTGGCTGAAGAGCACGGCGTCCGCCATCTCGCCCAGCATGACCCGGAAGACCGGCTCCGGCACCCCGAGCCCGAGCGCCTGCAGCGGGCTCGGCCGCCGCAGCACCCGCCCCAGCACGTCGCCGAGCTCGCGGTTGGTCACGGGCTTCGGCGCGACCAGGTTGAACGGACCGTGCGCGTCGTCCCTCTCCATCAGGAAGCGGATGGCCCCGATCTCGTCGGCCAAGTGGATCCAGGGGAGCCACTGGCGTCCGCTGCCGAGCGGAGCGCCGGCCATCAGCTTGAACGGCAGGGCCATCTTCGGCAGAGCCCCCCCTTCGCGAGCGAGGACAACGCCCGTGCGCAGGAGCACCCGGCGGACGCCCAGGGTCTCGACCTCGGCCGTGGACTCCTCCCAAAGGACGCACACGTCGGAAAGGAACCCCTGGCCCGGCGGCTGACCCTCCAGGATCTCCTCGTCGCCGCGCGGACCGTAGTAGCCGACCGCCGAGGACTGGAGCAGCGCCCGGGGCTTGCGGGAAGCCTCGCGGATCGCCTCCCGTATTGCCTCCAATACCGCTTTGCCGGAGAGCACCCGGCTGTCGCGGATGCGGCGCTTCCTGTCCTCGGTCCAGCGCCCGTCGGCGATGCCCTCGCCCGCCAGGTGGACGATGGACGTCTCCTCGTCGAGGAGATTGACCCAACCCTTGGAGGTGAGGCCGTCCCACTCCTGCGCGCGCACGCCGGGAGGCAGCTGTCCCACCCGGCTCATGCTGCGGGTGAGGATGACCGCGTCATAGCCCGCCGCGCCCAGATGCCGGGCGAGCGCCCCTCCGATCAGACCCGAACCGCCGGTGATCACGACTCGCATAGTCTACCTCCGATCAAACGGCAGCCAGCTCCTCCTCCAGGAGCTGGCGCTGGTGCAAGTCGGCGTAGAGGCCGCCGGTGGCGATGAGCTGCTCGTGGCTCCCGCGCTCGACGATCCGCCCGACGTCCAGGACGAGGATCAGGTCGGCGTCCTTGACCGTGGAGATCCGGTGCGAGACCAGGAACACCGTGCGGCCTTCGAACACGGTGCGCAGGTTGTGGAGGATCTGCTCCTCCGTGTGGGTGTCTACCGCGGATAGGCAGTCGTCGAGGAGCAGGATCCGGGGCGCGCGCAGCAGCGCCCGGGCCAGCGCCACCCGCTGCTTCTGCCCTCCCGACAGAGTGATTCCGCGCTCGCCTACCATGGTGTCCAAACCTTTCGGAAAGAGGGCGAGATCGGACTCCAGGCTGGCGAGCCGCGCCGCCTCGCGCACCTCCTCCTCGGTGGCGTCCGGCCGTCCGAAAGCGATGTTGTCGCGGATCGTGGCCGAGAATAGAAAGGTTTCCTGCGGCACCATGCCGATTGACGAGCGCAGCCGGGCCAGGGGGAGGCGGCGGATGTCGATCCCGTCTACGAAAAGCGTCCCCTCCGGCGGATCGATGAGCCGCGGGATCAGCGCGAGCACCGTGCTCTTGCCCGAGCCGGTACGGCCGACCAGCGCGACCGTCTGCCCCGCCTGCACCTGGAAGTCGACACCGGCGAGCACCGGGTCCGCCCCCTCGCGGTAGGCGAACGTGAGGCGCTCGAAGCGGACCGCACCGCGGATCTGGCCAGGATCGATCAGCGGCTCCTCGTCGCGGATCCCCGGTGAAGCCTCCACGATGCTGCGGATGCGCGCCAGGGAGGCCGTGCCGCGCTGCGCCAGGTTGATCACCCAGCCGATCGCGATCATCGGCCAGACCAGCTTGCTGAGAAAAAAGTTGAAGGTGACGAACTCGCCCACCGTGATCGTGCGGCGCAGCACCAGGTTGCCGCCGTACCAGAGCACGGCCACGAAGCCGAGCCCGACCAGCCCCTGGAGCATCGGATGGAAGGCGACCGTCCAGCCGATCAGCCGGCGGTTGCCTTCGAGATAAGCCTCGTTGACGCGCTCGAAGTCGGCCTTCTCGCGCTCCTCCTGAGCGTAGGCCCGCACTACCCGCGCGCCCGCCAGGTTCTCCTGCACCCGGGCCGAGATGTCCGAGAACTTCTCCTGGACGGTCGTGAAGAGGGCGTGGATCCGCTGGCCGAAGAGCTGTGTGACGCCCGCGAGCAGCGGCATGGTGCAGAGCGCGAGCAGCGTCAGCCCGCCATGGATGCGGGCCATGAAGAACAGCGCGCCGAGGCCGGCGAACACCGTGTTGGTGGCGTACATGATCGCCGGGCCGCAGAGCATCCGCACGGCCTGGAGGTCGTTCGTGGCCCGCGCCATGAGGTCGCCCGTGGGATGGTCCTGGAAAAACCCGGGCGGCTGCCGCTCCAGGCGGGCGAAGTACTCGTTGCGGATCTCGAACTCGATATCCCGGCTCATGCCCACCAGGATCATGCGCTGGAGGTAGCTGAACACGCCCTGGACCACGGCGACGGCCAGGATCAGGCCGCCGTAGGAGAGCAGGGTCTGCCAGGTCACGGCGGTCCGCAGCGAGTCGATCACCCGGCCGACCAGGAGGGGGGTGGCCATGCCCACCGCCACCGACACCAGGATCGAAAGCAGCCCGAGCACGAGCTTGCGCTTATGCGGGCGGAGATAGGGCCGGAGGTAGGCGAGGCGTTTCAGCACAGGAGGAGCCTATCGCAAGTCCGGCGCCCTCGAATCCTTGAGCAGGAGGCGGAGCCTCCGCCCAGTCCCTGAGGAAAATTCGCAGCTCCAACAACTTTTCCGGGCGCTGCGCGGCGCTTTCGCAGGGAACAATTCGACCGGGGACGGATCCAGCCTTTCAGGGACGGTCCAGATTCTCCTGGGACGGCTCCAAACTTTTTAAATCCGCCCGGAATCTTTTTGGACGGCCGGAAACTTCTTGGATCCGCCCAAAAACTTTTTCGGGCGTCGCGAAGCTCCTTGGATCCGTCCTGAGCTTCTTGGATCCGTCCAAAACTTTTTAGACCCGTCCGAAAACTTTTAGATCCGATCGAAAAAGCTTAGGACGGTCGCCGAGTCCTTCCGGACCGTCCTAAGAATTTCCGGGCCGTCCAAAAATTCTTCGGACCGTCCAAAAACTTTTCGAGCCGTCCGGAGAAGCTTCGGACGGCCTGACGGTCTGCAGAATCCCGGATCACTTGAGGTACTTGTCCAGAAACGCGAGCATGGCCTCGTAGGCCCGTTTCTGGCTCTCCTTGCGCCGGAAGCCGTGCCCCTCGTTTTCGAAGACGATGTACTCCACCGGGACGCCCTTTTTCTTCACGGCCTCGACGATCGAGTCCGATTCCTGCTTGAGCACCCGCGGATCGTTCTCCCCCTGGAGGACGAGGAGCGGCTTCTCGATCTTGTCGGCGTGGAAGAGGGGGGACTTCTTGAGCAGGGCTTCGGCGTCCTTTTCCGGGTCGCCGATTTCCTGGATCAGGGCGTCGCGCTCGGCGCCCCACCAGGCCGGGATGCTCTCCATGGTGCGCTTCCAGTTGGAGATGCCGTAGATGTCGATGCCCACGGCGAACTCCTTCGGGCGGAAGGCGAGCGCGGCGAGCACCATGTAGCCGCCGTAGCTGCCGCCCTGGATTCCGATCCGGTTTGGATCGATCCAGCCGGCCGCGGCGAGCATCTTCTTGCTCGCGACGCAGTCGTCCAGGTCCGCGTCGCCGTGCTTGCGGTCGTCCAGGGAGTTGAAGGTCTTGCCGTAGCCGCTGCTGCCCCGGTTGTTGATGTCGAAGATGGCATAGCCATGATTCACGATGTACTGGATCATGGCGTTATAGGCGGGCGTGGCCTGGCCGCCGGGTCCGCCGTGCACCTTGACGAGGGCCGGCACCCGGCTCCCGGGAGAGGCCTGGTGCGGCTTGTAGAGGATGCCGGGGATCTCGATGCCATCGTAGGACTTGAAACGGACGATCTCGCCTGACACCAGGTCGGCCGGGTCGATGTCCGGCCCGAGGCTCCGCGTGAGCTGGCGGTCCTTGCCGGTTTGCAGATCGCGGACGTGCAGGTTGGGCGGCGTGTTGCCGCCCTCGGCGTAGTAGGCCATCCAGCGGCCGTCGGGGGAGAGCTCGACGTCGGTCACGAAGCCGTCGGGGATCCGTGGCAATTCGACAGGGCGCATGCCCGCCACCTCGAACACGCTGACCTGGATGCGGGCATCGTCGTTGACCGCGACTACCAGGTGCTTCCCGGAGCGGGAGAAGCCGGCGTCGACCACGTCCCAGGAGGGGCGCAGGACCTCCTCGCGCTTGCCCGTGGCGATTTCGTAGCGCATCAGGCGCTGGAACTCCGCCCCCTGGTCGGTCGTGTAGTAGAGACCCGCGCCGTCCGGGCTGAAGGCCTGGAAGGCGTTGTTCACCTGCGCTCCCGGCGGATCGTCGGGGGTGAGGAGCACCGTCTTGCCGGTCGTCCGGTCGTGCAGATGAACGTCGGCGTCGGACGTGCCCTGCGACTTCCCGAGCGCCACGTGGCGCCGGTCGGGCGAGACGCCGAGCGGCATGAAGCCGCCCGGATTGGTGAACAGGAGCTTGCGCTCGTACCCGTCGAGGGCGGTCTCGTAGACGTCGAAGAGGCTCGGGTCGCGCTCGTTGGTAATGAAGAAGAAGGAGCGGCCATCGGGGGCCCAGTCCAGGAACTCGGCCTTGGCCTTCTCGCCCGGCGTCAGGTCGCGGACTTGGCCGTCCGGCGACCGCACGTACAGGTGCGTCAGCTCGTTGCCGCCCTGGTCGCTCGCGTAAAGGAAGCGCTCGTCCCGGGGGAACCAGCCGATGACCTGGATCGCGTTCACCTTGGAGTCGGTCAGCTGGACCGGCGGGCCGCCGTCGACCGGAATGGCAAAGGCGTTGATGACCCCGGTCTGGTTGCTGCCCACCAGGATCTTGCGGCCGTCGGGGGAGAACGAGTCGCCGGCGTAGGCCGTGGTCGCGAGGAGCTGGTCGATCGTGTACTGGCGCACCTTCCGGGGTTCCGGGGTCTCAGCCAGGACAGGAACGGCGAGCGTCAGCAATCCAAACGCGAGGAGTCGGTTCACAGGGACCTCACTTTCTCGTCATTGCCATCAGCCGGTGCGCCAGCGCCGCGCATCCCGCGACCAGGACCACGAGCCCCACGATCACCCAGATGCGCCGGCCTTCGATGCCGGCGATCCAGGCCACGTAGAGCGGACCGGCGAGGATACCTAGGATCAGCGTCAGGCGGGAGCCCCAGCTCATCTTTGGACGTTCGGGTTCCATCACTCCTGCTCCTGGAAGGTCGCCGCCAGCACGCCGGACGCTCCCCGCGGATGGAGAGGAACAGCCTCCATCTCGCGAGTGATCTCCAGGCGGAGGATCGGCCGGCCCTCGATGATGTACTTGGCCTCGTAGTGTGTGCGCGGCCCCTCGTCCCAGACGCCACCGCGGCCGTTTACCCGGATGCCGGGATAGCCCGCCAGGATCTCCCGCACCAGCTCGCCGTACTCCAGGAAGTCGGTGGCGAACAGGAGACGCCCGCCCGGCCGCACCAGCCCGATCACCAGGTCGAGCGTCTCCGGGTCGAACAGGCGCCGCTTGTGGTGACGGCTCTTGGGCCAGGGATCGGGGAAGTAGACATGCACCACCGCGGCGAAACCCCTGGGCAGGACGGTCGAGATCAGGTAGAGGGCCTCGCCGCGCAGCGCCACCCAATTGGTCAGCCCCCGCTTGCGCGCCCGCTCCACGAAGTAGCGCCAGTACTCCGTGGCCAGCTCGATGCCCAGGAAACGGCGGCCAGAGTCTTCCCCGCAACGGCGCAGGAGGTACTTTCCCTTGCCGAAGCCGATCTCCACTTCCCAATCTCCGTCTCCGGGGATCAATCGGTCGAGCGGGAGCGGAGCGCCCAGGTCGGCGAGCCCCTGGTCGCCGGCCAGGGTCGCCACTACGGCGGGCTGGATCACAACAAATCCCCGCGGCCCCGCGAAGCGAGCTCCTGGACGAGCTTCTTGACCTCCTGCGACCGCTCCTTGGGAATCACGAGCACGGAGTCGCCGGTGCGGACCACCACCAGGCCGCTCACCCCCAGCACGGCGATCGTTCCGGCGTCGGAAAACAGCAAATTTCCCTCGGCCTCCAGGGCCAGCACGTCGCCCTTGCCGGTGTTCCCCTGACCGTCGCGATCGAGCACCTCGTCCAGGGCGGACCAGGAGCCGAGATCGCTCCAGCCGCAATCCAGGGGGAGGGTCGCGATCGAGTCCAGCTTCTCCATGACGGCGTAGTCGATGGAGTCGGCGGGCAGCTTCGGATAGAGCTCGTCGACCCGGTCGGGGGCAGCCGCGATCGCTTCCAGCCCCCGGTGCAGCTCGGGCTGCAGGCGCGCCAGGACGTCGAGCAGGGTGGTCCCGCGGAACAGGAAGATGCCGGCGTTCCAGAGGTGGTTGCCCGAGGCCACGTAGCGCTCGGCTGCCGCAAGATCGGGCTTCTCCACGAAACGGCGGACCTGGCGGACTCCATCCCCTTCCGGCTGCGGCTCCAGCTCCAGGTAGCCGTACCCCGTCTCGGGCCAGCGGGGAGTGACGCCGAGGGTCATGATCCGGTCCTCGCGCTCGACGGCCCGCGCGGCGCGGGCGAGCGAGTCGCGGAAGGCGGCGGGATCGCCCATCCTGTGGTCCGAGGGGAGGACGACCACGACGTCGCGCCGCGCCTCCTCGGGCATGGAGCGCACCGACCAGCCGATGGCCGGGGCGGTGTTGCGCCCCTCGGGCTCCAGGAGGATCTGGCGCGGCGGCACGTCGGGCAGCTCGCGGCGCACGTCCTCCGCAAGCATGCGGGTGGTGCAGACCCACACCGCTTCAGGCTCCACGAGCGGGCGGAGGCGGTCCACCGTGTCGCGGAGGAGGCTCCGCTCGCCTTCCAGGGCCAGGAGCTGCTTGGGACGGCGCTTGCGCGACAGGGGCCAGAAGCGGGTGCCGCTCCCGCCGGCGAGGATCAGCGCCTGCATTCGCCTACGAGGACTCCTCCCCGAGCTCCATCCCCATGACGTGGTAGCCGGCATCGACGTAGACCGTTTCGCCGGTGATGCCGCTGGAGAGCGGGGAGAGGAGGAAGAGGCCGAGGTTGCCGACCTCTTCGTGGGTGACGTTGCGGCCCAGGGGCGCCATGCCTCCGACCTTGCTGTACATCTTCACGAACCCGGGGATGCTGCGCGCCGCGACCGTGCGCACCGGGCCGGCGGACACGGCGTTGACCCGCACCTGCTTCTTGCCCATTTCGTAGGCCAGGTAGCGGACGCTCGCCTCCAGCGCGCTCTTGGCGATGCCCATGACGTTGTACTTGGGCACCACCTTCTCGGAGGCGTAGTAGGTCAGCGTGACCATCGCGCTCCCCTCGTTGAGGAGCGGCTCGGCGTGGCGGGCGACCGCGACCAGCGAGTAGGCGGAGATGTCCAGCGCCGTGAGCCAGTCCTGGCGGGTGGTCTCGATGTAGCGGCCGTCCATGGCGGGCCGGGGGGCGAAGGCGATGGAGTGGACGACGAAGTCGAGCCCGCCCCACGCCTGCTTGATGTCGGCGAAGGTGGCCTCGAGGTCCTCCTCCCGCGTGACGTCGCACTGGGAGAGCCGGGCGCCCGGCCTGTCCTTGGTGAGCTTCTCCAGCTCCTCCTTGAGGCGCTCGCCCTGGTAGCTGAACGCGAGCTCCGCGCCGGCGGCATGAAGCCGCTCGGCGATGGCCCAGCCGAGGCTCCGGGCGTTGGCGACTCCCATGACCAACCCGCGCTTGCCCTTCAAATCGATCTCGATCATGGCCGCGTATCTTACTCGAAGCCGGAAGGCAGGGTCGAAACCGGCTAAGATTCGGCCCATGCGCAGCCTTCGACTGATCCTCCTGCCCGCCCTGCCCGCGCTTCTGCTCGCCTGCTCGGCGGCTCCGTCCCCCGCCAGCGCCAGCCCGAGCCAGACCCGAGCCGAGACCGAGACCCAACCGGCCGCGGCCGCAGTGGACATCCGCGGCAAGATCACGCAGTTCCACCGCGCCTCCTACGGCGAGCCGCCGCTCGCGACCATCCTCGTCGAGGGTTCTCTCGAAGAAGACACCCGCTACGACCTGGCGCAGGTCCGGATCACCCGCGACACGAAGGTGTTCCAAACCCGCGCCGGCAGGCGCTTGCCCTACAGCCAGCTGCGGGTCGGCGACCTCGTGGAGGTGGCCTTCGAGGGCCCGGTGACGGAGTCCGATCCGGTCCAGGGCGTCGCGGCCGAGATCGTGCGCCTGGCGTCAGAGCCCGTCCAGCAGTGAGCCGAGGATCAGCAGGGCGCCGGCGATCACCAGGGACCAGAACTCGTAGTTGCCTGGGACGGCGACTACGCCCAGCCCGCCGAGAAGGCCGATGAGCCAGAGGATGACAGCGATGATGAGGGTCGCTTGCTTCGGGGCCTGCGTTCTGAAGCCGCCTCTTCTAGCCATGCGTTCTTTCTCCCTTTGATTGCTATGAAAGCGCGCCGAGCCTATCACCCTGGCTGGGGTATCCTCTCGGCCATGCGAAACGCCCTCTTTACACTCGCTCTCCTGCTGGCCGCCTGCGCCCCGTCCACCCCGGTCAAGACGGAGTCCTTCTCAGGGACGACCGAGGCCACCGAAAAACAGCGCGCCGACGCGCCTGTCGCGGTCCTGCGGGAGGTCCGAGCGGCGAGCCAGGAGGGCTTCGACCGGATCGTGTTCGAATTCGAAGGGAGCGCGGTCCCGGGCTACCGCATCGGCTATCAGGACCAGCCGGTGCAGTGCGGGTCCGGAGAGGCGGTCGAGGTCGCCGGAGGGGCCTGGCTCCAGGTCCAACTCCTGCCGGCGCAGGCGCACACCGAGGCGGGAGAGCCCACGGTCCAGCAGCGCGAGAGGCACCTGGACCTGCCCGTCCTGAAAGAGCTCGAGTCCACCTGCGACTTCGAGGCCGACGTGACCTGGGTCCTCGGCCTCGCCTCCCGCCGCCCCTATCGGGTGCAGGAGCTGGCGAGCCCGGCGCGGCTGGTGGTGGATGTCGGGCACTGACGCCATTGGCACGTCGGAAAAGATGGGTCATCCCTCTGTAGGGGCACCTCTTGTGGGTGCCCTTCCGGAGGGCGGCCACAAGAGCCGCCCCTACATGAAGCGCTATCGGTCACTCGGACTGTGACGAAGCACTACCCCCGCTTCTCCTCCAACTCCGACCACCGCGCGTACAGCCGCTCGACCTCCTGCCGGGCCTTTTCCAGATCCGCGCTGCGGGCCTGGAGCTTGGCGAAGTCGCTGGCGATCGCGGGATCTTCCGCGGCCTTCTGGGCCGCGGCCAGGGCGTTCTCGGACTCCAGGATCTTCTCCTCCATCTGCTCCCACTCGAGCTTCTCCTTGTAGGAGAGGCGCTTCGGCTTCTCCTGTTTCGCAGGGGGCGCAGCAGAGGCCTTGGCAGCGGCGGGCTTCGCGGTCGTCGCAGCTTGGCGGTGCGCTTCCCATTGCGCGTAGTCGGCGAAATAGCCGGCGTTGCCCTTGCCGTCCAGGGCCAGGATGACCGTCGAGACACTCTCCAGCAGATAGCGGTCGTGGGTCACCAGGACCAGCGCCCCGGGGAACTCCAGCAGGCTCTCCTCCAGGACCTCCAGGGTGGGGATGTCGAGGTCGTTCGTGGGCTCGTCCAGGATCAGGAGGTCCGCCGGCTGAAGCATCAGGCGGGCGATCAGGATGCGCGCCTGCTCGCCGCCCGAGAGCCGGGAGACGGGCGTGTCGAGCTGCTCCGAGCGAAAGAGAAAACGCTTCGCCCAGGACGCCACGTGCACGGAGCGCCCCTGGTAGAGGACCGAGTCTCCCTCCGGCGCGAGCGCCCGGCGGAGCGACACGGAGCGGTCCAGGGTCTCGCGGCCCTGCTCGAAGCGGATGGTCCTCAGCCACTCCGCCCGCTCGATGGTGCCGGCGTCTGGCTCTAGAGTGCCGTCGAGCATCGAGAGGAGCGTGGTCTTGCCGCTGCCGTTCGGCCCGAGCAGGCCGAGCCGCGCGCCCGGGGTGAGCTTGACGTCGAGCTTGGAGACGATCTTCCTCCCGTCAAAGGACTTGGCGAGCCCGGTGGCGACGAGGAGCTTCTTGGTCTTGCGGTCCGAGGCGTTGAAGTCGAGGCCCACGCGGGCCTGGTTGGCAGGCCCGGTCCGCTCCTTGATCTCGTCGAGCTCGGAGATGAGCCGCTCGGCTTCCTGAATGCGCCCCTTGGCCTTGGTGGTGCGCGCCTTTGCCCCGCGCTTGAGCCATTCCACTTCGCGCCGCACGCGGTTGGCGAGCGACGCCTGGTACTCGGCCTGGTTGCGCAGCACCTCGTCCCGCTTCTCCAGGAAGTCGCTGTAGCTCCCCGGCGCCTGGAAGAGCCCCTCGGGATACCGGCGGTCGAGCTCCAGCATGCGAGTGGCGACGTTCTCCAGGAACCAGCGGTCGTGGCTGACCACCACGTAGGCGAGCGGCTCGCTCTTGAGCAGCTCCTCCAGCCAGAGGATGCCTTCGACATCCAGGTGGTTCGTGGGCTCGTCGAGGAGGAGGACGTCCGGCGCCTTGACCAGCTCGCGGGAGATGGCCAGGCGCTTGCGCCAGCCGCCGGAGAGCACGTCCTCCGGCTGGGCAGGTTCGTTGAACCCCGCCCGGCCGAGCAGGACGGACACCCGGATCGCCTTCTCGAAGTCCTCGGCAGGATCGTCCGCGAGGGCACCGGTGAGGACTTCCTCGACCGTCTGGCCCGGCGGGAACACGGGGTCCTGGGGGACGTAGCCGACCCGGGTGCCCCGGCGGACGGCGCGGGTGCCCGTGTCGGCCTCCTCCATCCCGGCGAGGATGCGCAGGAACGTGGACTTGCCCGAGCCGTTCGGCCCGATGAGCCCTACACGGTCGCCCTCGGAAAGGCCGAAGGAGAGCCCTTCGAACAGCGGGTGGGCGCCAAAGCCCTTGGTCAGGGATTCACAGGTGAGGAGGACGGCGGGCGGCATAGGGGTGGCATTGTATGCTTCTCCCATGCCCTTCAAGAGGCTCCTCGCGGTCTCTGTGCTGTCTCTGTTGCTGGTGGGCGCCGCCCAGCCCGAGCTCGACCACCTCGCCGCGTACGCCCGCCTCCTTTCCCTGGTCCGCTTCTTCCATCCGAGCGACGCCGTCGCGAAGGCGGACTGGAACCAGGTCGCCGTGGCGGGCGTGAAAGCGATCGCAGGGACAGAGAATCCGGAGTCCCTCGCCCGCGCTTTGGAAACCTTTTTCCGCCCGCTCGCACCCACGCTGCGGGTGCTTCCGGATGGCGCCCGGTGGGAAATGCCCGCGGAGCTTCGGCAACGGCCTGTCGGCATGGTGGCCTGGCGCCACTACGGCGGCGGCTTCGGCTCCATTAGCAAGATTTATTCGAGCGAGCGGATCTACGATCGCAACCCGCCTGGATTCGGCACCCTGGCGCAGGCGATTCCGGCTGGACCTTTGCGAGGAAAGCGGGTCCGCCTTTCCGCGTGGGTACGGGCCGAGGTGGAGGGGGACGGCCGTGTCCAGCTCGGGCTGCGCGTGGACGGGCCGGACGGCAAGCCGCGGTTCTTCGACAACATGGCGGACCGGCCCATCCGCGATTCCCCATGGCAGCGGGTGGAGATCGAGGGCGACGTAGCCGCGGACGCCGAGCGCATCCTCGTCCTTCTGGTCCTCACCGGCGGCGGCACTGCGTGGATCGACGAGGTGTCGCTCGCTCCGGCGCTGGCGAACGCATCCTTCGAGGAAGGAGAGAGCGGCGCGCAGCCGCCGGGCTGGTTGTTCCCCTACGAATCGATCCGCGCCGGGTATCACCTGTCCACCGAGCGGGGGGACGCCTGCCGCCGGGGCGGCTGCGCCCGGATCGTCAGCGACCCCATCGCCACTCCCCGCTTCGTCCGTCCCGAGGAGGTCCTGCAGGCGGACCTGGGGGCGGGGGTGACCGCCTATCTTCCGGTCGCTCTCTATGCAGACGCCCAACCCTCTCCCGCGGCCCTGCCGGCAGGCGACGCGAGCGGAGACTCGCGCGAGGCCCGCCTGGCCGCGGCGGCGCTGGCCTGGGGCATCCTCCAGCACTTCCATCCCGAGGGGAAGCCGGGCGATCCGCGGCCGGCCTTCGCTGCCGCCTTCGAGGACCGCGAGAGCTTCGTGCGAGCCATGCGGCGTCTCCTGGTCCCGCTGAATGATGCCCGCGCGCTATTCCTCCGCAAGAGCGAGCCCATGGCGCAGGCCCTTCCCCTGGCCTGGGAGTGGATCGAGGGGCGGCTCACCATCACCGGGGGCCTCAACACGGGAGACGTGGTATCGAGCGTGAACGGCCGGCCCGTGGAGCAGGTCATCCAGGAGGAAGAGACGCTCGTCTCCGCGACGACTCCGGAGGCCCGGCGGTGGTGGAGCCTCGAACGCCTGCTCCATGGACCGCCCGGCTCCCGGGTAACCCTCCGGCTCGAGCAGGCCGGCGAGGTCACGCTAACACGGGATACTCCTTACGAGCGGCTCGTTGCGGGCACGCCGCTCCCGCCGGTTGCCGAGCCGCGCCCCGGGATCGTCTACGTCGACCTCGGACGCATCGACGAGAAGAACTTCGAGCCCCTCCTGCCCCGGCTGGCCGCCGCGCGGGGGGTCGTCTTCGATCTGCGCCGCGGCTCGAACGTTTCGAACGCGGTCCTGTCCCACCTAACCGAGCACACGATCTCGAGCTCGAAGTGGCAGGTGCCGGTGGTCATGAAGCCCGACCGCCGCGACGTCGAGTGGATGACCACCTACTGGACGATCCCGCCGAAGAAGCCGCGCATCCGCCGGGCGGCCTTCCTCGTCGACGGCCGGTCGGACGGGTTCTCGGAAACCCTGCTGGGAATGATCGAGGAATACCGCCTCGGCGAGATCGTGGGCGCCCGCTCGGGCGGGAGCAACGGCTCGGTGAACCGCGCCGACCTGCCGGGCGGCTACCGCCTGCTGTGGACCGGCCAGCGCGTGCTCAAGCACGACGGCTCGCTGCTGCACGGGGTCGGGATCTCGCCCACGGTGCCGGCGGCGCGCACGATCAAAGGCATCGCCGCCGGACGGGACGAGATCGTCGAGAAGGCTATCGAAGCGCTCTAGCCTCGCTCCGCACGGGTAGAGGGCGCAAACGAGTGGGTAGCGCCCTCCAACGAGCGGGTAGAGAGGTCTACCCACCCGTTCGAGACCGGAAACGAGTGGATAGAGGGGTCTACCCGGTCGTTCGGGAGGGGAAACGAGCAGGTGGAAGGGGCTACCCCGCGGTTGGAGCGCTCTACCCGCTCGTTGGGCCGCCGCCACCTCTTCCGAGCGGCGTCAAACGGCCCGATACCCGGCCGGACATGTCCACGTACGCCCTCCGCCCGTCCGCCCAGGCGATCTCGTAGAACGGGCGGACGGGCGAAGTGCTCTCCTGACAGGGCTGCCAGACGAGCCGGACGCCGGCGAGCGTCGTGTCGAGGTCTCCGCCCGCCGCAATCTCCAGGGCACGCCCCGGCGGAAGAATGGGGGACGGGTCGGGCTGCTGGAACAGGGTGACGCCGAGCACGCCACCCTGCGCGGCGTCGACCTGGACAATGCCCTGGACGATACTGGCCGTGCCCCAGGGCACGAGATAGTAGGCCGGCCCGCCGTCGAGCCGCTCGACCAGCCGCGCCACCCCCGGTTCTCCCGGGGGCAGGTGCGGAGCCCGGCGCGCCGCCTCCGCGGCCTCGGCTGCTTTGATCACATCCCCTTTCCTTCGATGGTCAGGTGCGTGAAGACCTCGCCGTCCAGCCGCACGTAGATCCGGTGGTCCCCCACGGTGATCTGGTAGAACGGCAGGTGGGGCGACCAGGACTCCTGGCACGGCCTCCAGACCAGGAAGGGCGACAGGCAGGCCGTCTCCGGGAAGAACGTCACGCGGCCCATGCGGCCTCTCTTGTCCTTCATCTCGAAGCGCTGTCCGGCGAGCCTGGCCAGGACGTTCTTCCTGGCCAGGACCTGCTTGCGGACGGGCTCCTCGTGCAGGTGCAGCCCGTGCAGCAGGCCGGTCCGCGCGTCCACCTGGGCCGACGCGCCCACGCCCGCGTCCGTGGCCCAGGGCACAAGATAATAGTAGCTGTTGAGCCGGTCGAGCCTCAGTACGGGGATCGGCGCGACGGGTTGAGCGTGGGCCAGCCGCTCTTTCACCCGCTTGTCCTCATGGAGGCGATAGCCCCTCAGCTCGGCCTGCGCGGCTTCCTGCGCCTCGGCCGGGGTCAGCAGCCGGCGCTCCTGGAACCTGCGCTCGATCGGCCTCCGGCGCGGCAGCTCGAGGGTGCGCTCGTCCGGATCGCAGACGCTGATGTACTGGCGCTCGCCCCCCGGAGAGTCGTAGGCGCAGCCCGTCAGGTACGTGGTCTGCCACCCGAGATAGGTCACGAACTCGTTGGCATTGCCATCCGTGCCGCCGTTGCCGCAGGAGTCGGTGGCGCTGTGGGGCTCGTTGTTCTTGAAGACCGGGTTGTGGACCCAGAAGCCCTCGACCGTATAGGTGGCCCCGGTGGCCGGCTCGACATTGGTCTGGACGCCCGGCACCACGATCCAGTGAGCGCAGCCGAACACCAGCACCGAGGGCGAGACTCCGTACCGCCACAGGGTGTAGACGATGTCCCGCGTCCCCTCCACCTCGGTCAGCGGCTTGTGCACCACGAAGGTGTTGGTGAAGCTCGCGGGCCGCCGGTCGACGAGGGTATACCTGAGCCCGTAGGGGTCCGTGTACCAGCCGTCGCCCGGCACGGCGTTGTGGTCGTGGTTCGAGGTGTAGAGGTCGTCCTGGTCCAGGTCGGCGTACGGCACGCCGATCTCGTTCAGGATCATCATGGCGCAGGCCGCGCCGCAGTAGTAGCCCGTGTCCTGGGTGTGGTACCGGGCCCCGGTGTGCTTGATCCAGCTCATGGTCGAACCCTCCTTTGCGCACGTACAGGCGCGGGAGGCCGAATTTCGTTTCAGGCCTTCGCTAGGGCGGGATCAATCCCTGAGATCTGGCCCGGTTGGTCGAGGCGGCGACAAGCGCGCGGAAAGCGGCTGGACGAAAAACGGTACCACCGTACTGCTTCGCGAGCTCCCGGGCTGACTTCCGCAGGAAGCGGGCCTCGGCTCTCAAGACGTTCGGAGCCGGCTCGTGCGCGACTTGGAAGACATCGGCGACGCAATCGACGAGACCATCCACATGGTGGTTGTAGATCAGAGGATCGCGTCCCTTGTAGTCGCTGAGCGTCCTGTCGAGACGATAGGGAACCGTATCTAGAACGACGACGTCGTGAGGATCGCCGGCCAAGGCGATGGAACACGCGAGCCCCAGCTCGAACGGCATGTTGAATCTTGCCGGCTGACCAGTGCGACAGAGATCGTGGATGGACACCGCACAGGAGCGAAGAAGCTCGTTGATGCGGGTCAGTCGCCCCTGGCCCCGCTCACGAACCTCCAGCACACAGTGCGGCGTCTGTCCCAGGGAGACGAGAGCGCTGACCAGAGTGACGAAATAGGGCTGGTATGCTGCGTCGAATGGAACGTTGAGGAAGACCGACTTGGGATCGACTGTCGGCGAGACCATTCAGCGGTTCTTGGAGGCACGACCAGTCGCCTTGGGAGACTTCCCTGCCGACTCAACAGCCCGAAGAACTTTTGCCGCCATCTTCATATCTGCCGGACGCACTCCGACCGCGCGGAGAATCTCACTGGCAGAAGCCTGAGTGGTGAAAATCTTTCCGGTGCGCAGACCAACTGCCGGAGGCCGCTTGGCTTTACGCACGCGTGGGGTCGGCAAGGCGGGCTCGCTCATGGACGCTATTATACACGCATGGAGGTGTCTCGAGCATGAATCTCATCGCCCTCACCCGCGCCCTGATCGACATCGAGTCGGTCACCGGCAACGAGCGAGCCGTCGGCGATTTCCTGTTCGAGTACCTCTCCCGGCTGGGGCCCGTCGAGCGGATGCCGGTCGAGGGGAACCGCTTCAATCTCTTCGCGAGCTGGGGTGAGCCCGAGGTCGTGCTCTCGACCCATATCGACACTGTGCCTCCCTTCTTCCCTTCATCGGAGGACGACGACTTCGTCCATGGCCGGGGCGCCTGCGACACCAAGGGCATCCTGGCGTCGATGATCAAGGCGATCGAGACGCTCCTGTCCCAGGGGGCCAGCGGGTTCGGGCTGCTGCTGGTCGTCGGCGAGGAGACGGACAGCATCGGCGCCCAGGTGGCGAACCGGCAGCCTCACGGGTCGCGGTATCTCATCAACGGCGAGCCCACGGAGAACCGGCTCGCGATCGGGTCCAAGGGCGCCCTCTATTTGCGGATCGAGGCCAAGGGAAGGATGGCGCACTCCGCGTATCCCGAGCTGGGAGAATCCGCCATCGACCGGCTGCTCGAAACTCTGGCCCGGCTTCGGGCCGTGCCCCTCCCGTCGGATCCCGTGCTCGGGGAGACGACCCTCAACATTGGGACGATCTCGGGCGGACGCGCCTCGAACGTAATTGCGGATCAGTCCCGCGCCGAGGTCCTGATCCGCACGGTCGGGGATACGGCCGAGCTGCGGCGGGCGATCGGTGAGGCTCTGGTTGGCGTCGAGGTGACGGAGCGCGAGACCCGGGCGATGCGGCTGGGATCGCTCCCGGGCTTCGAGACGACGGTGGTCAAGTACACGACGGACATCCCTCGCCTCGGCGCGTGGGGTGAGCCTTTCCTTCTCGGGCCGGGGAGCATCCACCTCGCCCACACTTCCGGGGAACGGGTGCCCAAAAGGGAGCTGGAGGAGGCCGTCCGCCTCTACACGGAGATGGTGCGCCGCTTGCAAAAGAGGGGAGCATGAAAAAGATCGAGGTGGGCATCCTGGGCGCCACCGGCACGGTGGGGCAGCGGTTCATCCAGCTGCTGGAGGACCACCCCTGGTTCGAGGTGAAGTGGCTGGCGGCGAGCGACCGCAGCGCGGGCAAGCGCTACCGGGAGGCGGCCTCCTGGCAGCTCGAAGGCGCTCCCCCTGCCAATGTGGCCGATGCGACCGTCGACGAGGGCGTGCCCGGCCGCGGTCCGAAGCTGATCTTCTCGTCCATGTCGTCCAGCCTCGCCGGCGAGATCGAGCGCGATTTCGCGGCGGCGGGCCACATCGTGGTCTCCAACTCCAGCCACTACCGGATGGCCGAGGACGTGCCCCTGCTCATCCCCGAGGTCAACCCCGGCCACCTGGCGCTGCTGCCGTCGCAGCGCCGCGAGCGGGGATGGACCGGCGCCATCGTCACCAATCCCAACTGCGCGGCTGTCGGCCTGGTCATGGCGATGGCCCCGCTCAAGCAGTTCGGGCTGATGAACGCCATGGTGACCACGTTCCAGGCCGTCTCCGGCGCGGGCTACCCCGGGGTCCCTTCGCTCGATGCCCTGGGGAACGTCATCCCCTACATCGGCGGCGAGGAGGAGAAGGTCGAGAGCGAGCCCCAGAAGATCCTGGGCGATCTCGCGGGCGGCCGGATCGAGCCTCTGCCCATGGAGATCAGCGCGAGCTGCCACCGGGTGCCGGCGATCGACGGCCACATGGTGGCGGTGAGCCTGGAGTTCGAGCGCCGGCCCTCGCGGGAGGAGCTGATCGCGGCGCTCGCAGGGTTCCGAGGCATCCCCCAGGAGCGCGAGCTGCCCTCGGCGCCGCGCCGGCCCATCCACGTCATGGAGGCGCCCGACCGGCCGCAGACCCGCAAGGATGCCGGACTGGAGAAGGGCATGGCCACCCCTGTCGGCCGCATCCGGGAGTGCCCCGTGCTCCACTGGAAGATGGTGGCGCTCTCCCACAACACCCTCCGCGGGGCCGCGGGCGCGGCCGTGCTCAACGCGGAGCTGATGCAGTCCGAGGGATTGCTCGACGCATGATCGTCATGAAATTCGGCGGCAGCTCGGTGGACACCGCGGAGTCCATCAGGCGGGTGGTGGGGATCGTCCGCGGCCAGCGCGACCGGCAGCCGGTCGTGGTGGTCTCGGCCATGGCCAAGACCACGAACAAGCTCCTGGCGGCAGCCGATGCCGCCGCGGCCGGGGAGGATTACGTACCCCTGTTCGAGGAGCTGTGCGAGTACCACATCCGCGAGTCTCGCGCCCCCGCTGGGCAGGAATCGCTGCTGGAACCCTACTTCTCCGAGCTTCGCGGCGTGCTCGACGAGATCGCGGCCGGAGGCAAGGTCACTCCGCGCCTTGCCGACCATGTTGCCAGTTTCGGCGAGCTCCTTTCGAGCGCCATCCTCTCCCATGCCCTGGACTCCCCCTGGATCGACTGCCGCCAGGTGATGATTACCGACGGCGACTTCACTCGCGCCAAGCCGATCTATGAAGAAACCGAGCCCCGCCTGCGCGACGCGCTCCTCCCCCATCTCAAGGAGGGGCGGGTGCCGGTGCTTGGGGGGTACGTGGGCTCGACTCTGGACGGGATCACCACCACGCTCGGCAAGGAGGGATCGGACTTCTCCGCCGCCATCGTCGGCGCTGCGATCCAGGCCGAGGAGGTTCAGATCTGGACCGACGTCGACGGCATCCTGACCGCGGACCCGCGTATCGTGCCCACCGCGCGGCGGGTGCCGGCGCTCTCGTTCGACGAGGCCCTGGAGCTCGCCTGCTCGGGGATGAAGAAGCCGCACTACGGCACCCTCGGGCCGGCGAGCCGGGCGGATGTGCCCATCCGCATCCTCAACTCCTGGCAGCACGCAGAAGGCACGCTGATCGGCCGGCGGGATGGCGCGGCGCCGGGGATCAGGTCGATCGCCTGCAAGCCCGGCGTCCATCAGCTCACCGTGCATGGCGATCTGGAACGGATCTGGGAGGTCTGCGAGCGCTTCCGGCCGGCGCTGCTGACCCTGAGCGCCGAGGAGGGCCGGGCCGAGCTCTCCCTGGACCGGCCCGAACGGCTGCCGGAGATCCGGGAGGCGCTCGAGCGCGTCGAGGTCAACCCGGGCCGGACGGTGGTCACGCTGGTGTCCGAGGATCTGGCGACAAATCCCGAGCTGGTGGAGAAGGTGCTGGAGGCGGCGCGGCCCTGGGAGCCGCGGCTGATCCTCCAGGGAGTCTCCGCCCCGTGCGTCCGCTGCCTGGTGGACGAGCACGAGCTCGAAACGGTGATCGCCGAGCTGCACGAGCGGGTCTTCGAATGAGCAAGCTGGCACTCATCGGTTACGGCCGGATGGGCAAGCTGATCGAGCAGCTCGCTCCCGGGCACGGCTTCGAGGTGGTCCTCCGGCTGGACGGCTCGGATCACCGGATCGACGAGCGCTTTC
>DATLNC010000095.1:0-50680 GCA_035536935.1 Thermoanaerobaculia bacterium | reverse complement strand
GGGCGCCGCCGGCGCGGGCAGGTGCGCCCAGACGAACTGCCGCTCGTCCTTCATTCCCGCAAGCCGCTCCACCAGGCGGACGCCCTTGCCGTAGCTCTGGAACACGTCGAAGCCCTGGTTGAAGCCGTAGGTGTGATCGTTCCAGGGGCCGCTCCAGTGGCCGGCCGTCTTGTATCCCGCGGCCCGCAGCGCCTCGGCGAGGGTGATGAGGGCCGGGGAGAGATGGGCGCGCCCCTGGTAGAGCACCTGGTGCTGCCAGGGGCGCAATCCGGTGAAGAGGGTGGCCAGGGTGGACCCTTCCCAGCTCGACGAGGCGATGGCGGGCCCCGCCCAGTCTGCCTCCCGGATCAGCTCGTCCATCCGCGGCGTCAGCCCGGGCTCGCCCCCGAGCCCCTCCACGGCATCTGCCCGCAGGGAGTCGAGGGTGATGAGGACGATGGGCCCGTCGTGGGGGTAGTCGGGGGCGCAGGCGGTCAGAAAGGACAACAAGGACAGCAGGGACACCAAGGACGCCAAGGACCTGGTCCCTGGAGTCCTTGAGGTCCTTGGTGTCCTTGTCGTCCTCGGTCCCACTCTCAACCAGGCAAGGGATACAACTGCCGGTAGCTGTCCGACAGCACCAGGATCCGCTTCACGTAGGTCTTGGACTCTTCGAGGTCGAGCCCTTCGAGGAAGCGGTCGAGCTCCTTGGAGCTCGATTCCTTCCACATCCTCTTGATCCGGTACGGTCCGCCGTTGTACCCGGCCAGGGCCAGCTCGACGTTGCTGTCGAACATGTTCAGCACCTGGCTGAAGTAGGTCGTGCCGAGGCGGAGGTTGAAAGCCGGGTCCGACAGCTTCTCGTGGGAGTAGCTCAGGCCGGCCTTGCCCGCCAGCTCGCGCGCCGTCGCCGGCATGAGCTGCATCAGGCCGCGGGCGCCCGCCCAGCTCTGGGCCTGCGTGTCGAAGGCGCTCTCCTGGCGGATGATCCCGTAGACCAGGTGCACGGGCAGCCGGTTCTGCGTCGCCCAGGTGCGGATCGTGCCCTGGTAGTCGAGCGGGTAGTAGAGGCGCCGCGCCTCCTCCGGCAGGGTGGCCTGGAAGGGTCCGCCCAGCGCGGGAAAGGCCTCGCGGATCGTGAGCATGCTCTTGCGGCGCTCTCCGTTGCGGGACTGCACCAGCGCTTCGAGGGCTTTCCGGGCACGCTCGTCCGCCTGGGCACCCGCAAGCTCCAACTCGGCAAGCGCCAGATCTTCCAGCCCGAGGTCGGTCAGGAGCCGCGCCCTCTGCAGGGTGGGATCTTCCGGCCAGGACTCGCTATCGCCCATATTGCGCTCGTCCACGGCGGGAGCCTTGCCGCGCAGCCGGATCAGGGCATTCTTGCGGTAGAGGTCGGTCGTGTCCGCAGAGGCGACCTCGCGGTAGATCTGCTGGGAGCGCTCGGTCTCGCCCAGGGCTTCGAAGGAGCGCGCGGTCCAGTAACGGCCGCGCCGGCCGGCGCTGTCGTCGGGATAGAGGGCGAACAGCTCCGTCCAGTAGCCGACCGCGCCCGAGAAGTTGCTGCGGCTGTACTCGCGCCAGCCGCGCTGCCAGAGGTGGGCCGCGCCGGTCGTGTCCCTGGCGTCGAGCCGGCGGAGCTGGCGCAGCACCTCGATCGACTCCTCGAAGCGCTCGTCCGCCACGTCCTTGTAGAGGGTGCGCAGGGCCTTGGCCGCCAGCTCCGGATCGGCCGCTGCCATCTGGCCTACCCTGCGCAGATGGCCGTGGGACCGCTCCAGGTATTGCTGGCGCTGGGCGGCGGGCATGGTCCGACCGCGGCGGGCGGTCGCGACCTCGGCCGCGGCCTCGGCGCGCGCCCACTCCAGGGCTGCAACCTGCTTCGGGCTGGAGGAAATGCGGCCGGAGAGAAGCTCGAGTGCCCCGAGGCCCTCGTTGATCCGGGTGAGGGCCTCGGCCTTGAGCAGCGCCCAGTCGAGGTCGCGGTCCCGGGCGTCGGCCGCGTCCAGCACCACCAGGGCGCTGGCGTCGAGCTTGATGTCGAGGAGCGCGCGCGCGCGCCGCTTGAGCTGATCGGGCGTGAGGATCGCCGCCCACTGCAACTCGGTATTTCCTTCGGATCCTCCGGATCCTCCGGATCCTCCGGAGCCCTCGCGGAAGATCTCGGCCACGGCGAGCTCGGCCGCCTCAGCCGGCGAGTCGGCGAGGAGACGCCGGGCGGCTTCGCGCCGGACCTCCGGGTCATTTGCACCCATCTCCCAGGCGAGCTTCTCCAGCCGGGTGGCGTCCGCCCCTGAGACCTTCTCGCGCCGGGCCTGCGCCACGAGGTCGAGGGCGCGCTGCGCGTCCCCGTGCTTCCAGGCGAGCTCCGCCGCCTCGGCGAGGGCCCGCGGCCGGAGCGGCGAGGCCGGGTAATCGCCGAGGAGCTTGGCGAGCGACGCCTGCGCCAGGAGCGTGTGGCCCCTCGCTTCTGCCGCGTCGCTCAGCGTGTACAGGCGCCAGTCTTCCAATATGCCGTCCGGGTCCTGGGCGGCGAACAGGCGCTCTTCGGCCTGACCCACCTGCTGGCAGGAATGGGCGTAGAAGCCGGTGACGAGACGGGCGAAGCCGGCCTCGGCTCCCTTGCCCGCGGCGAGCGGAGCGAGGGTCTTGGCGGCTCCGGAGCAGTCGTTCCGGCGCGCGGCCTCGGCCGCCTCCGCGAAGAGCAGGGCGGTGCGGTCGGACTTCGCGACGAAGGGGAGCGCGGGGTGAGGCCGGATGGCCGGCCGGGATGCGGAGCCCAGCAGCAGGGGTACGAGCAGGACCAGGGCAGAGGGAACGAGGTTCCAGGGGGATTGCGGCGAACGGCGACGGATCGAGCTGCTCAACGTCTGAAGCTCCTCGACGGGCACGCGGAAAATACCGGCGCCGTTGGTTACAACATCAACCGGGGCCAATCAAATCCCGAGGGCCTTGGGATCGCCGGACGCAAGGATGCGGACCAGCTCCTGGTAGAAGTAGTCCGTGGACTTGAGGATGCGCGCCTCGACCCGCTCTTCGTACATCTGGCGGGAGCGGTCGATGTCTTCCCGGAGCCGCTCGTACAGGTCGCGCTTGCGCCGTCCTTCTTCCACCTGCTCTTCATTATAGAGCTTGATCTCGCTGACGAGGAGCCGGGCGAGCCGCCGGGCCTCCTCGTGCAGGGGATCGTCGCTCGCCACCGGCTGCCGCGCGGCGGCGCCGAAGGCCCAGCCCGGACCCTGCACGTCGCTCGGCGGGCGAACCTCGGGGGTGGCGGACGCGGCGGGAGTCTCGTGGCCCGTCTGCGCCGGCGGAGCGGGCGGGGCGGGAGGCGGCACCGGACGGATCGGCGTGGGCGGAGCCAGGGGCCGCTCGGACTCCAGGTCGGGAACTGCTACCGGCGCGGAGGGCGCGGAGGGGGTCATGGCCTCGCGCAGGCTGGAGCGCTGGAGCAGGACCGTGGCTTCCGGGCTGGAGGCTGCCGGTTCCGGAACGGCTTCGAGCTCCGGTTCTTCGATGGCGGCAGAGAGACCCCGCAGGTCGACCTTCTGGGTCGGCGTCGCGGTCTCCTCGCCGGCGGCGGGCTCGCCCCAGCCGCTCGCGGGCTCGGCGGCGGTGGTGTCGTCGACCGACTCCAGCTCGTAGGTCTCGGAGCCGGTCTCTTCCGCGACGGCGGCCCACGGCGCGGCGGCCTCGGGCTCCGGCTCGGCCATCGCCTCGACCTCGACGTCGACGTCGACGTCGGAGGTGGTGCCGGCGGGGCTCTCCCAACCGGCCGAGGCCGGCAGCGCCTCGGCCATCTGCTCCGGCATGGGCTCCGTCATGGGCAGGACGGCGGGCGACCAGGTCTGCGTCGGCTCCGTCTCGTCCTGGGCGGCCTCCCCGCTGTAAGCAGGGATGGCGGCGGTCTGTGCACCGATAGCGGAAACGGGCGGCTCCTCCGGGGGAGCTTCCGTCGCGGTAGCCGTTTCCTCTACAGCTTCCTCGACCGGGGCCAGGGTCGCCGTGGACGAGCGCTCGCGGAACGGCAGCGACTCGATGGCGAGGGCGGCGGTGTAGCAGAGGACCTGGAGCGCCTCGGGGGTGAACGGAGCGCCGTCGGTGCGGTCGGCGTAGAGGGCGGCGGCCACCCGGTCGCGCAGGACCAGGGGCACGAGCACGCCGTCGCGCGGGACCGGGCTGTCGAGGCGGCTGCACAGAGCGGCGCACTCGTCGGCCGACAGCCGGGCCGGGCCCTGGCCCTCGAACGCATGGCTCCACGAGCCGTCCCCGGGAGCGCCGAGGTTGACGTCGCGGACCGCGGAGTCGGCGTCGCCGAAGCCGTGGCCGCTCCAACCCCGCACCTCGCCGCCGCGCAGCAGCAGAATGGCGCTCCGCGAAGCGTAGCGCGCCGCTTCCTGCATCAGCGCAGTCAGGATATCGGCCTGCGAGCGCGCGCGGTCGATGGCGCCGAGCGCCTCGCGCAGCTCGGACACTCCGCCGCGCCGGGCGTGGGAGCTCAGCCCCTCCGCCAATCCCTGCGCCTCGGAACGGACCGCTGGCTCGAGGTCTTCGTGGGCGACGAACGACTCGGGCACCGGCGGCCGCAGCTCGGCCAACCGGCCAAGAAGGTCCTCGCTGCTCGTGCGCAGCCACTGGGAGACCTCCTGGCGCATATCGGCCACCGTGCGCTCGAACGTGGAACCGATCTCGCGATTGAGTTGCTGGACTTTTTCCGAAAGGGACATCCTCAGCTCTCCGCAGCCTGTCTCTATATACAGGGAATCGACTTGAGGAATCCGATTATTCTGTACCCTCCCCCCCATGTCAAGGTTCGAATCCCTTTGAAAGAGAAGGGCTTTCGCCTTCTGGCTTGGTCGCCCCGGCGCCCGTGTGGTAGGTTGCCGCGGTCTTTGAAGGAGGCTTTGGATGGGGGTGAGACCGGGACTGGGAGCGCCGGCGCTGTGTGGCCTGCTGCTGGGGATGATCGTACTGCCGGGCTGCGGACCACGACAGGAAGAGCGCCAGGACGCCCGCCAGGCCGAGGTCACCGTCGCCCAGTGGGACTGGCTGCAGCAGACCAAGCAGCGCCTCGACGAGCAGCGCGAGCACCTGGCGCAGCTCGAAGCCCTCGCAGCCAAGGCCGGACCCGGCAAACCCCCGTCCGAGGAGCTCCTCCGGCTCCGCCAGGAGGTCGACGGCCTCGGCGAGGAGTTCAACCGCCGCCTGGTCGAGTACGTGAACACCCATGCCTCGAGCGGGGAGACTCCCGGCGAGCGCCAGCTCGCCGCGATCCGCATGAAGAGCGACGAGGACATCCTCCTCGCCCGCCGGTACATCGAAGAGGCCGGCGACTACCGCCGCGCCATCGAGATCTACGAGACGGCGCTGGCGGCCGACGCGGACAACCCGCGGCTGCGCACCGAGCTGGAGACCGCCAAGGCGCGGCGCTACGTCACCCGGGAACGCTTCGCGCTGGTCCGGGAGGGGATGGCCCAGGACGAGGTCCGCCGTCTCCTCGGCCCACCCAACCTGCAGGATATTCGCGACTACCCCGAGCGCGGGGTCACCGCCTGGTTCTATCCCAAGGACGCGAGCGGCGCAGCGGCGGCGGTCTGGTTCCGCAAGGGAGATGCATCCCCCGAGGCGTACCAGCTCGACTTCGACGCCATCCAGCTCCCGGCCGTCACTCCCCCCGGCGGCCCTCCTGCACGGCCCCCTGCACGGCCCAAGGCCACCCCTTCCCCTGCGCCCCGGCCTTGACTTTCAGCCCCGAATGGGCGACGCTTTCCGGTACGCGTCCCCATGGGGCGCTCCTAATGCCCAGAGAAGGTGAGGTGAGTTTTAATGCCCGTTGTGCACGTGCGCGAGGAGGAGAGCTTCGAGAATGCGCTCCGCCGCTTCAAGCGCAAGGTCGAGAAGTCCGGCATCCTGACGGAGCTGCGGAAGCGCCAGCATTTCGAGAAGCCTTCGGTAAAGCGCAAGCGCAAGGCCGTTCAGGCCCGTAAGAAGATGATGCGGAAGCTGCTGGAAGAGCGCCGCCAGGGTCTCGCCTGACCTCACCCGACTCGCAGTAAAGAAATCAGGAGGAGGTCCCCTCGGGGCCTCCTCCTTTTTGTTTTGGACGAAGGGTTTACTGCCCCTTCTTCTTCCACTCCTCCTCGGTCGGCAGGTTGACCGGCTCCAGCTTGCGGGCGGCGAGGGCCTTGTTCGCCGCCGCCAGCTCGTTCCTGGCGATGGCGTCGAGCCGGGCCGCCGCCTTGTCGAGCCGCGCGCCCAACACGGACATCATGTCGAGCTGCGATTTCGTCGGGCGGCCTTCGTAGCCGTTCACCCCGCCGTACAGGTAGCCCACCTTCTCGCGCAGCTGCTCCTCGCCCGACAGCCAGCCGCCCTCGCCCGTTGCGACGAGCGTGGCGTGGAACTTCGTGAGCTCGGTTGCCAGCCCGTCGAGCTGCTTGCGCAGCTTGTCGTTCCCGGGCAGCCCCTCGGCCCGCTGCCGCAGGCCATCCCGCGCTCCCAGGGTGGCGTCGACCACGTAGGTCAGCCGCTCCATCATGCCGTGCAGCTTCATGACCGTGTCGTACTGGAGCGTCCGGTCCTCGGCCGTGTGCGTCGAGCGCGGATCGGCGACGAGCTGCACCTGGCTGTCCAGCGTCTGGCCGCCCTTGGTCAGCTTCACCGTGTAGGCGCCCGCCTTCACACGGGGGCCGAAGAATGAAAAGGGCGCCTGGATCACCGAGTTGCCCCCCGGCGTGCGCGGGCCCTTCAAACGCATCGGCCAGGTGACGCGGTTGATCCCCTTGCGCTTGCCCGCCGGCAGGGTGGAGATGAGCGCGCCCTTGTCGTCGTAGACCTCCAGCTTGAGGTCGCCCACGATGTGGCGCTTCTTCAGGTAGTAGGTGACGTAGGCCGCTTCTTCAGGAGTGCTGCCCACGTACTCCTCGTCGCCCGGGAACTCCTGGACCGACGAGGGGATGACCATGGGCGCCGGCCGCGAGGGGAGGAATGCCACCTCCTGCTCCATCACGCCGCGGGTCAGCTTCCGCAGCGGCGTGATGTCGTCCAGGATGTAGACGCCGCGGCCGTGGGTGGCGAGGATGAGGTCCGCGTCCCGCGGATGGATCGCCATGTCGCGGATCGCGACCTTGGGGAAATCGCCGCCGGTGTAGCGGGCCCAGCTCGCTCCGCTGTCCACCGAAATGAAAAGACCCTGCTCCGTGCCCAGAAACAGAAGATCCGGGTTCTCCAGGTCCTGGCGGATCACGTGGGCATAGCCCTCCAGGGCGGCGGTCATCAACGGCTTCCAGGTCCGGCCGAAGTCGGTGGTCTTGTAGACGTAGGTCTTCATGTCGCCGGCGGTGTGGCCGTCCAGGGTGACGAAGGCCGTGGCCTCCTCGAAGCGGCCGGGCTCGACATGGGAGACCCAGGTGTCGGCCGGCACGCCGGGGAGGTTCTTGCCGACGTTGGTCCAGCCCTTGCCGCCGTCGCGGGTAACCTGGACATAGCCGTCGTCGGTCCCCACCCAGATCACGTCCTTGTTCTTCGTCGACTCGGCGATCGAGTAGATCGTGGTGTGGTTCTCGGCGCTGGAGTTGTCGACGGTCAGGCCGCCCGACTTGAGCTGCTCCTGCCGCTTCGGGTCGTTGGTAGTGAGGTCGGGGGAGATCTTCTCCCACGACTCGCCCTTGTCCCGGGAGCGGAACAGGAACTGCGAGCCGATGTAGATCGTGCCCGGCTCGCTGGCGCTCAGGTGGATGGGCGTGTTCCAGTTGAAGCGGTACTCGGGGTCGCCGGCGAGCGGCAGAGGCTGGATGTCCCGGCTCTCGCCCGTGGACAGGCGCCCGCGCGAGATCTTGCCCCCCTGGTATTCGACATAGACCACGTCCGGATCCGAGGGGTCGCGGAAGGCCCAGAAGCCGTCCCCGACGCCGATGCTCTGCCAGTTGCGGTTCTGGACGCCGGTCACGCCGCGGGACGGCGCCGACCACGAGCCGTTGTCCTGCAGGCCGCCGTAGACGTTGTACGGCCAGTCCATGTCATAGCTGACGTGGTAGAACTGGGAGACCGGCAGCGATTTGACGTGCCGCCAGTGCGCCCCCTTGTCGTTGGAGATGTAGACGCCGCCGTCGGTGCCCAGCACCAGCTCCTGCGAGTCCTTCGGGTTGATCCACAGGGCGTGATGGTCGCCATGCACGCTGCCGCCGCCCGGGCCGAACGAGCCGTTGAAGGTCTTGCCGCCGTCCGAGCTGACGGTGAGCGACAGGCCCGGCTTGTAGATGGTGTTGTGGTCGTTCGGATCGACCACGATGTTGGCGAAGTAGAAGGGGCGGACCTGGATGTTGAAGGAGGAGTTGATCTCCTTCCAGCTCTCGCCGGTGTCGTCGGAGCGGTAGAGCGAGGTGTTCTTGGACTCCACGACCGCGTAGACCGTCGCGGGCCGGGACGGCGCCACGGCAATGGCGACGCGGCCCTTGACGCCCTTGGGCAGGCCGGCCTCGATCTTCTTCCACGACTCGCCGCCGTCGGTGCTCTTGTACAGCCCTGAGCCAGGGCCGCCGGAGCTGAAGTAGGAGGCGCCGCGGCGGAACTCCCACATGCCGGCATAGAGGATGTCCGGCTCCTGCGGGTCCATGTCGATGTCGGAGCAGCCGGTCTTCGCGTCTACATAAAGAACGCGCTTCCAGGTCTTGCCGCCGTCGGCCGTCTTGTAGACGCCCCGCTCCTCGTTGTCGTTCCACAGGTGGCCGGTGGCGCAGACCCAGACGGTGTTGCCGTCTTTCGGGCTGACCCGGATGCGGGCGATGCGCTCGGAATCCGGCAGGCCCATCCGCTCCCAGTTGTCGCCGCCGTCGGTGCTCTTGTAGACGCCGTCGCCGACCGAAACGCTGTTGCGGGTCCAGGACTCGCCGGTGCCCACCCAGATGGTCTGCGGGTTCTTCGGGTCGACCCGCACGGCGCCGATGGACTGGGTGTGCTTGTCGAAGACCGGCTTGAAAGTGATGCCGAAGTCCTTGGACTTCCAGACGCCGCCGCTGGCCGAGCCGACGTAGAGGGTGACGGTGTCGCCGGCCACTCCGTCGATGCCGGCGATGCGTCCGCTCATGACCGCGGGGCCGATGGCGCGGGCCTCGAGCCCGGCGAAGGTGTTCGAATCGATCTCGGTCTGAGCTGAAGCTGCCAAAGCCAAAGCCAGCCCGGCCGCGAAGAGACAAAGAAGCCTCTGAGGTGTGCGCATTCGCGTGCCCTCTCTGAAAAAAGAATGAGATTGAACCCGGAGGCCGCTCCGGTGAGCGGCCTCCGGGGGATTTACTGCTGCTTGGGCGGGGCCGGGGCGGCCTCGGCCTTCGCCGGCATGTCGAAGCGGCTCGCGGGGATCTCCGGGTTGATCTCGATCTTCTCGAAAGTGATCGTCTGGCCCGGTCCCGGGGCGCCCTTCATCTTGGACTGGATGGAGTGGGCGAACACCATGCCGCCGACCTCCTTGTAGTCGCCGAAAGTGGTCTCGCCCTCGATCTCCTGGCCGCGGATCTTGGTCTTGCCCTCGGCCTTGATCTCCAGGAAGCTGTCGGCGTCCAGGAAGAGCGTGGCGACGTCGCCGTTCTTCTTGGTGACCTTGAGCTTGTGGACCGGGGTGCCCTCGACGTCGCCCTTGCCCAGGTACTCGACCTGGTGGCCCTTCGCCTTGTAGTCGACGAGCGGACCGTCGATGTCGGCCTGGTCCTCGACCTGCTTGAGGTCGTCGCCGGACATGGGCTCGGGGTCCTTCTTGCCCATGAACGGCATCACGGCCCAGCCGCTCTTGCCGTCGTAGGCCTGGATGCCCGTCATGCCCTGGAAGGTGAACTCGACGCGCATCTTGTTCGGGCGCGAGGTCTCGATGACCATGGGGGCCTCCATGCCGGGGCCCATCATCATCTTGCCGCTGATGCGCATGGTCTGAACCGCCTTCAGCTTCTCGAGGCCGCCCTTGGCCTCGATGTTCTTGGCGATGATCTCGTCGGCGGTCTGGGCCCAGACGGCCGAACCGATCAGGCCCGCCAGGAACAGGCAGGCGAAAGTCTTGCACTTCATGGATGTCCTCCTGTGGACTTGTTTTTCACGGATGCTTACCGAGTGAACGACACGTCAGGATAACGTAACCCAACCCTCCGGCGCTACACGGCTCGTCTTCTATACGCCGCAGTCCGTCAAAAGTTGCTCGGGCGGATTGACGTAGTTACGCCGCGTAGCTACTCTCGACGACGCGCCATGAGCAAGAAAGCGACTTCTCCAAGGTCCAGACAGATTGGACCCGGGTCGATGCCATGACCGACGAGGACATCGACTTCTCCGACATCCCTGAGATGACGCCCGAAATGTTCGCTCGGGCCATCGTCCGGAAAGGGCTCAAGCCGGTGGCCCGCAAGTCCCAGATCACTCTGCGGATCGATTCCGAGGTCCTGGACTGGTTCCGCGCGAAGGGGACCGGGTACCAGAGCCAGATGAACGCGGTGCTTCGGGCCTACAAAGAGGCTCACGAGAAGGCTTAGCACTGGCACCATAAATACGACCACGTATCCGGAATCGGCTGTGCCAACCGGCCCAACGGGCCGGCAGAGTCTAGCCCAGGGCTGAGGCCGGAGGCCGATGCCCTGGGCCATCAGGGACCAATTCCGTGCGGCCTGAAGGGCCGCGAGAATTCTCCTGCCATCCTCTCGCGCCCTTCCAGGCCGCCCTGCGGTGAGGATGTTTCTTTTCCCAGGGCATCGCTTCGCTCAGCCCTGGGCTCCGTTCGGCCGGCCCGTTGGGCCGGGGCTGATTGCAGGGTTGCAGCAGACCCGGGCGGTGGCGCCCTCTCCTGCGCAGCAGGGGAGGGTTGGGGAGGGGTCTTCTTCCGTTGCTGATCCCCCCACCTGCCTCAGCGCACCGCCTTCCCACCGTTGGCCTGCCTCCCCTGCGCGCAGGGCCTCGGCCCCGGGACTGACGGCGCCGGAGGGAGCAAGGCCCCATACCCCAGGGTCGCTGCCATCCTCGGGGCTGAGGCGCTTACACGTCGAGCCCCGAGCGAGAAGCATTCTCCCCCGTCGGTCGTCTTCTGCGTCAGCTTCTGACGCAGAAGCACCCCACAGTCCCCCGGATAAGCCTTCTTATTCGTCACCCCAACCTTCCACAGCCGCAGCCCGCGGCGGAGCGTTTATGCGCTAAGCGCTATCGCTTTGACGTTGATAAGAGAAGAGTGTAATCTGGATCAAGTTCCGAAGGCACTGAGGGATAGGTGGTAATTGATCCTCGCTGCTTGCACCTATTCTGAGCCTCTAATGGAAGTAGCAGAGGCAGCGGTTGGGCGGTGAGCAATTGAAGGATAAAGGCGAAAGAGGATGAGAAGCTGGAGCCTGCGCGAGGTAGTACTGAAGTTGCCCCTGCTCGAGGTCAAGGTAGGGCCGAACGACGAGAGAAGGGCGCTGGAGGGTGAGTCTACAGGCTTACGAGTGGCTCTGCGTGCTGCCAATGGCCTCTTTGTCACTGCCGACATGAATCGACGCGCCGAGCTGGTCGCTATGGGACCTAAAGTTGACAGATGGGAGATATTCGAGGTTATCCGGTTTGCCGAAAACAAAATAGCGTTCGCGCCGTCGTCAATGGCAATTTTGTGGCAGCGGAGATCAACTCAACTTGTGAGCTTATTGCCAACCGGTCCACTGTACAAGGGTGGGAAACCTTCTCGGTAGAGAACTCGCCTGACGGATGTCTCGCCCTGCGTGCGTTCAATGGTCGGTATGTAAGCGCAAAGCTTCACCGCGGAAACGAACTCATTGCTGATAGGAAGGAGTGCGATAGTTGGGAGCGGTTTGTTTGCCTACTAGTCACATGAGCTCAGGTCGAGAGCAGGGTGCAGGCACGGCGGCGAAAGCAAGCGCCGCCCAACCCGGAAGCTGCAGCGGACTGCTACGCAGCCACTGAGCCCCGAGTTGCCGCGCCAATCGCAACCAGATCCCGTTCTCGAAACGAACATGCTTGCGAGCGAAAATGAATGGCTGATCTGACTCGTATTCGATGCGTGCTCGCTGTCCAGGATCTCGGCAGATCCGTCGACTACTACACACGTGTCCTCGGCATGGCGATCGACTTCACGGCTCCTGGGTGGGCGTTTCTCTCACGCGGGTCGATGCGCGTGATGCTCGGCGAGTGTGCGGACGCGATGCCCGCGCACGAGACGGGCGACCATTCCTACTTCGTCTACGTCACGGTCGAAGGCATCGATGAGCTCTATGGCGAGCTGGTGGGCAACGGTGCGACGCTGACTCAGAAGCTGGCGGACAAGCCGTGGGGAATGCGCGAATTCGGCGTACGCACACCGGACGGACATCGAATCATGTTCGGCCAGGAAATCTGAGACCGTCCGCGGCGCGGCGCCGGTGGCACAAGGCGCGCCTTCCTCCCATCCTCCCATCGCACCCTGACTCTTAGACGGCTACGACCTTGACGGGAAGCCGTGAGGGGTCGATCTGCTCGAGATCGATGACGACCGAGGTGTCGAGAATCCCGCGAGCGGGGCGCTGGTCAGGCACTTCGGAATCGCCCTGAGGGACTTGGGAGCCATCCTGAAGTCCTTCGGAGTCACTCTGAAGTTCTTCGAACGGCTCTGAAGTACTTGGGAGCGGCTCTGATCTCCTCAGAATGGCTCTGAACTACTTGGGAGCGACTCCGAAGGACTTGGGAATCATTCTGAAGTCCCTGGAATGGCCCTGAAGTACTTCGGAGCGGCTCTGAGCTCCTCAGAATGACTCTGAACTACTTGGGAGCGGCTCCGAAGGACTCGGGAATCACTCTGAAGTCCCTGGAATGGCCCTGAAGTACTTCGGAGTGGCTCTGAGCTCCTCAGAATGACTCTAAAGCACTTCGGAGCGACTCCGAAGGACTTGGGAGCCACTCTCTGAAGTACTTCGGAACGGCTCTGACCTCCTCGGAATGACTCTGAAGTGCTTCGGAGCGACGCCGAAATCCTCGAAGGTTGCCCTGACTCCCTCCAGCGGCTAGGCTTTGCGCCGGCCTTCCCGGCCATTCTTTGGAGGCTTCATGCGGAGATCCCTTCTCGTCACCCTGGCGGCGATCGCCCTGTCAGCACTACCTCTAGCCGCCGCCGTCGATCCCAGCCTGCTCGCCGGGCTCAAGGCCCGCTCCATCGGCCCCGCGGCCATGAGCGGACGTATCGCAGCCATCACAGCCAGCGAGTCCTCGTCCGCCAACCCAGGGACCATCTATGTCGGCACCGCCACCGGCGGCGTCTGGAAGTCGGTCAACGGCGGGCTCGCCTGGACGCCGATCTTCGACGACCAGCCGGTCGCCTCGATCGGCGCCGTGGCCATCGATCCGTCCAACCCCGACGCCGTCTGGGTCGGCAGCGGCGAAGGCAACCCGCGCAACAGCGTCTCGGTCGGCAACGGCATCTACAAGTCGCTCGACGGCGGGCGGACCTGGCAGCACCTGGGTCTCGACAAGACCGAGCGCATCCACCGCGTCGTGATCCATCCAGATGATCCGAAAACCGCCTGGGTGGCCGCCATGGGCCAGGCCTGGGGGGAGAACCCCGAGCGCGGCGTCTTCAAGACCCTGGACGGCGGCAAGACCTGGCGCAAGGTCCTCTACGTGGACGAGCGCACCGGCTGCGCCGACCTCGTGGCGGACCCCTCCAACCCGAACAAGCTCTTCGCCGCCATGTGGGATTACCGGCGCTGGCCCTGGTCCTTCCGCTCGGGCGGCCCCGGCTCCGGCATCCACGTCTCCTACGACGGCGGCGAGAGCTGGAAGAAGCTCACCGAGGAGGACGGCATCCCCAAGGGGGACCTCGGCCGCGTCGGGCTCGCCGTGGCCCCCTCCGACCCCCGCGTCGTCTACGCGCTGGTCGAGGCCAGGAACAACGCCCTGCTCCGCTCGGATGACGGCGGACGCTCCTGGAAAACGGTCAACAGCGAAGGCGACGTGTCGCCGCGGCCCTTCTACTACGCGGACATCCGTGTCGATCCCCGCGATCCGAACCGGCTCTACCGCCTCGCCTCGGCGCTCCATGCCTCGTCCGACGGCGGCAAGAGCTTCGAGACGATCGGCGGCTTCCGCGACATCCATCCCGACCATCACGCCATGTGGATCGACCCCGCGGACCCGCGCTACATCCTGGAAGGCAACGACGGCGGAGTCTACGAGAGCCGCGACCGCGGCGCCTCCTGGCGCTTCGTCTCCAACCTGCCGGTGCCGCAGTTCTACCATGTGCGCTACGACATGGAGGTGCCCTACAACGTCTACGGCGGGCTCCAGGACAACGGCTCCTGGAAAGGCCCGAGCGACGTCTGGGAGAACGGCGGCATCCGCAACCAGCACTGGCAGGAGGTGGCCTTCGGCGACGGCTTCGACACCGTGCCCGACCCGCGCGATTCCATGAGGGGCTACGCCATGAGCCAGGAGGGCTTCGTCATCCGCTACGACCTGCGCACCGGCGAGCGCAAGGACATCCGGCCAGCGCCACCAGCAGGAGAAGACGACCTGCGCTTCAACTGGAACGCGGCCATGGCCATCGATCCCTTCGCGCCGGACACCCTCTACTTCGGCAGCCAGTACGTGCACAAGTCGACCGACCGGGGCGACACCTGGACGACGATCAGCTCCGACCTGACCACCGACAACCCCGAGTGGCAGAAGGCCGGGGAGTCGGGCGGCCTGACCATCGACGCCAGCGGCGCCGAGAACTTCACCACCCTGATCGCGCTGGCGCCGAGCCCGATCCAGCAGGGGGTGCTCTGGGCAGGCTCCGACGACGGCCGTCTCCACGTGACGCGCGACGGCGGCAAGACCTGGACCAGCGTGGAGAAGAACGTCCGCGGCGTGCCCGAGAACACCTGGATCCCCCACATCCATCCTTCGAGCTACGACGCGGGCACGGCCTTCGTGGTCTTCGACAATCACCGGCGCTCGGATTGGACGCCGTACGTGTTCCGGACGACGGATTTCGGCCGCACCTGGACCAGCCTGGCCACGAAAAACCTGCGCGGTTATGCGCTGTCGGTCGTCCAGGACCCGGTCGATCCCGATCTGCTTTTCCTGGGCACCGAGTTCGGCCTCTGGGTGTCGCTCGACGCGGGCAAGGGCTGGATGAGGTTCGACCACGGCGTGCCCACGGTCTCGGTCATGGACCTGGCGATCCATCCGCGGGAGCACGACCTGATCGTCGCCACCCACGGCCGCGGCCTCTACATCGTGGACGACATCCGGCCGCTGCGCTCGGTCTCCGAGGCCACTCAGAAGGAAGCCATTCGCCTGTTCGAGATCGGCGACGCGATGCAGCACCAGGTCGCCCAGACCGGCTCGTCGCGCTTCCCCGGCGCGGGCGAGTTCCGCGGACAGGGGCGGCCCTACGGCGCGCTGATCACCTGGTCGATGAACGTCCCCGGCCTGCCCCATCCGGACGAGGAGATGGAGCGCGAGCGCAAAGAGACCGAGCGCGCGGAGGGAGGCAAGCCTCTGGTCATGGACGATCCTTCCGAGGAGGAAGAGACAAGGGGTAAGCGCGGCGGCAAGAAGGGTCCCGAAGCGAAGATCGAGGTGCTCGACGAATCGGGCAAGGTGATCCGCACCTTCCAGGCGCCGGTCACCCAGGGGGTGAACCGGGCAGCGTGGAACCTGCGGCGCGATCCCCACAAGCTGATCCCCCGGAAGGACGTCAATCCCTTCTTCGAGCCGGCCGGTCCGGAGGTGCTTCCCGGCACCTACCGGGTCCGCGTCTCCTACAAGGACCAGAAGTCCGCCGAGCAGACGGTGCGGGTGCTGTCCGATCCCCGGTACGAAGGGCGGCTCGGCGGCCAGCTGGCGAACTTCGAAGCCCAGGAGCGCGCCGGCAAGGTCCAGGACGCCCTGGCCACGGCCGTGGAGCGGATCAAACAGACCCGCGCGGACATCGATGCCGTGACGGCCAAGCTCAAGGCCCGGGTCAAGAAGGACGAGACGGACCCGGCCGGCGAGGAGGTTACGAAATCCGCCCGCGAGCTGCGCAAGAAGCTCGACGACATCGAAAAGCGCCTCTGGCAGCCGGAAGGGACCAAGGGCATCCTGCCCGAGACCGACGCCGAGAACCGGCTCGACTACGCCATGCGGGCGATCGGCTCGTCGTACGACGCTCCGACCCCGGCGCAGCTCGCCTACCTGGAGCGGGCCGAGACGGAGTCCCGCAAGGTGCTGGCCGACTTCAACCAGCTGTTCTCCCAGGACGTGGCGGCCTTCCGGGCGAAGGTCAAGGAGCTCGACGTGCAGCTCCTGCAGGAAGCCCAGCCGATCTCGATAGAGTAGGAGCCAGCATGGAGGACAAGTGGATCGCGCTCAAGCAGGCGGAAGGCGACCGGCAGACGGTCTACTTCCGCCTGGACGCGATCTCCGGGATCGCACCGGCGGGCCTGGGCAGCAAGGTCTGGGTCCACGGCACGCCGGTGCTCGTCGAGGAGAAGCCGCCGCAGGTCCTGCAGAAGATGAAGACGGCCAGGCCCCTCGTCACGAAGGAGGATTCAAACTCCGCGAAACCTCCTGCGTAATAAAGGACGGAGGGACCACCCTACATGACTTCCAATCTCGAGCTGCGGGACGTCCGGAAGAGCTACGGCAAGTTCAAGGCCGTGGACGGCGTCTCGTTCGCGGTGCCCGAGACGGGCACCATCTTCGGCCTGCTCGGACCCAACGGGGCCGGCAAGACCACCACCATCCGCATGATCATGGACATCATCGCCCCCGATTCGGGCGAGGTCCACCTGTTCGGCCGGCTCCGCGGCGCCGCGGAGCTGCGCCGCGTCGGCTATCTCCCCGAGGAGCGCGGCCTTTATCCCAAAATGACCGTGATCGACCAACTCCTCTTTCTGGGCGAGATCCATGGCCGCAAGCGCCGCGACCTCGTGCCCGCCATCGACCGCTGGCTCGACCGGGTCGACCTCGCCAGGTGGAAGAAGTCCAAGGTCGAAGAGCTGTCCAAGGGCATGCAGCAGAAGGTGCAGCTCATCGGCACGTTGCTCCACGAGCCGGAGCTCCTGATCCTCGACGAGCCCTTCTCCGGGCTCGATCCGATCAACCAGGAGCTGTTCCGCGACCTGTTCCACGAGCACCGGAAGCAGGGCAGGACGGTGATCCTTTCCACCCACGGCATGGAGCTGGCCGAGCGGATGTGCGACCACATCTGCCTCATCTCCCAGGGCCGGGTGGTCCTCACCGGCGGCCTGCGCGACATCAAGCGGCAGTTGGGCGGCAACGCCTACCGCCTGGTGGCCGAGGGGGACCTCGACCGCGTCCACGAGCTGCCCGAGGTCGAGCAGGCCGTGGTGCAGGACGGCGTGGTCAAGCTCCTGCTGCACCCCGATGCCGAGGGCCCCGAGGCCCTGCGGCGCATGGTCGAGTTCCTGCGCGTTCACGAGTTCCGCTCCGAAGAGCCGGAGCTGGAGCAGATCTTCCTGAAGGCGGTGCGCGATGCAGCTTGACAACATCCGGATCGTCGCCAGGCGCGAATACCTCCAGCGCATCCGGAGCAAGGGGTTCTGGATCGGCACGGTGATCTTCCCCCTGTTCGCGGTGGCCATGAGCGTCCTCCCCTCGCTCCTCATGATGCGCTCCAAGACCACGCAGTCGATCGTGGTCCTCGACGACACCGGCCGCGTCGCCGCCCAGCTCAGCGCCGAGCGGCCGAAGACCGCGCCTCTCGATCCGGGCGGGCAGATGCAGGGGGCCAAGGTCGAGTTCCTCCGCGAGGCAGTGCAGCCGGACCGCAAGGCTCAGGAAGACGCCCTGAACCGCCGCGTCGTCGACAAGGAGATCGATGCCTGGATCCGGATCACGCCCGGAGCGCTCACCGGCGATCCGGTCGAGTACCACGGCCGGAGCACCTCCAACTTCATGACCCAGGGGGTGCTCGAGAACCGGCTCACCGCGGCAGTCCGGCGGGTACGCCTGGCCGATGCCGGGTACGATCCGGACAAGGTCGGCGCGCTCTCCGCGGACGTGGACCTGCGCACGATCCGCGTGTCCAAGGAGGGGAGCCGCGCCGAGGGCGGAGCGGGCGGCTTCCTCTTCGCCTACATCCTGTTCTTCATGCTCTTCCTCTCGCTGCTCATCTGGGGCCAGCAGGTCATGAACGGCATCCTCGAAGAAAAGGGGAGCCGCGCCGTGGAAGTGATCATCTCGACGGTCAAGCCCTTTCAGCTGATGATGGGCAAGCTCACCGGCATCTGCCTGGTCGGCCTGACACAGTTCGCGATCTGGCTGACGACCATGGTCGTGATCAGCGCGCCGGGGGTGGTGGGCTCCCTGGGCAAGATGCCCGACGACTTTCAGATCCCGACGCTCTCCCCGCTCGCCGCGCTGCAGTTTCTCCTCTTCTTCGTGCTGGGCTTCTTCGTCTACGCGAGCTTCTACGCGGCTCTCGGAGCGGCCTTCAACAGCCTCCAGGAGGCCCAGCAGGTGGCCGGCACCATGAGCATTCTCTTCGCCATCCCGGCCATGCTGATGCCGATGATCATCAACGCCCCGAGCTCGACGCTCTCGACCGTGACGTCGCTGATCCCCCTGTTCTCACCCGTGCTGATGCCGCTCCGCATGGTCACCGAGATGCCGCCGGTCTGGCAGATCGCGGCCGCCTACGTCCTGACGTTCGGGTTCCTGGTGCTGATGGTCTGGCTCTGCGGCCGCATCTACCGCATCGGCATCCTCATGTACGGCAAGAAGCCGACGATCCCGGAGCTGCTGCGCTGGGTCAGATACTCATGACACACTAGCCCCGTGTACACCCGCCCCACCACCCGGCAGAGCTTCGGCGGAGGGGGTCTCAGCGGGCCGATCCCGCGCGACCTCCTCTTCATCGCCGGCGCGATGCTGCTCTCGGTCACACTGGGCGCCTTCGACTCCACCCGCATCGTTCCCCTCCTGCTGACGATCACGCCCCTGGTCTGGCAGCGGGGCTTCCTCTGGCAGCTCGTCACCTACCCCTTCGTGAACACGGCAGGACCGAGCTTCTGGTTCATCATCAACCTGATCCTGCTTTTCCTTTGGGGGCGGGACGTCCTCTCGGGGCTGGGCCGACGCCATTTCTGGCGCATGCTGCTCTTCGCCGGCATCGGCGGGGGCATCCTGGCCACCCTGGCGGACCTGACGCTCTCCCTGTCCGGGTGGACCGCTCCGAATCCTTTCGTGTTGATGCAGGGCTGGACCCTGATGGCCATCCTGCTCGCGGCCTGGGCGCGCGCCCACCGGGGGGCCACGGTCCTCTTCATGTTCATCCTGCCCATCGAGGCCGGGTACTACGTGGCGCTCGAGCTGCTGGGCGCGTTCCTCGGCCTGCTGGTCACGCGGGACGTTCCCGGCTTCGTGGGAATCTGCACGTGCATCGGCCTGGGCTGGTTCTACGTGGACCAGAGCGGCCGGATCGGCCTGCGGCGGAAGGATTTTCGGGAGTACCGGCTACGGCTGGAGCGCTGGTGGATCCAGAAGAAGCTGAACCGGGCCAAGAAGAAGCGCGGCTTCCGCGTCATCCCAGGGGAAAAGGGCGTCCGAAAAGGACCCTGGGTGAATTAGACGATCGCCTCAGGAGCCGCCGCCGGCGCCCTGCATCGCCACCGCCAGCGGCACGGTGAAGCGGAAGCTCGCCCCCTCCCCTTTGCGGCTGTCGACCCAGATGCGGCCGCCGTGCGCATCGACGATCCCCTTGCAGATGGCGAGGCCCAGGCCGACACCCTGCGCAGCCTGGTTGCGTCCGCGGTAGAAGCGGTCGAACAGCCGCGGCAGATCGGCGGCGTCGATCCCTTCTCCCGTGTCGGAGACGGTGAAGACGACGCCGTCCCCGAGAAGGGCGGAGAGCGTGACGCGGCCGCCCGGCGGAGTGAACTTGAAGGCGTTTCCGGCCAGGTTGCCGAGCACCTGCAGCAGGCGCTCGCGGTCGCCCCAGATCGGCGGCAGGCCCTCGTCGGCCGTCCAGGAGAGCTCGATCCCCTTCTCCCGTGCCTGCAGGTCGAACGTGCGGTGCGCCTCGGCGAGCAGCGCCTCCACCGGCTGCGACCCGCGATCGAGAGAGAGGGTGCCCCGTTCGAGGCCGGTCGCATCGAGCAGGTCGTCCATCAGGCGCCGCATGGCCCTCCCGGCACTGTCGATGGCCGCCAGGTGCCGAGCCCGCCTCTCGGCAGGAAGCTCGGCGGTCATGAGCATGTGGGTGGCCATGGTCACCGTGGAGAGCAGGTTGCGCAGGTCGTGGGAGACGACGCCGAGCACGTCGTCGCGGATCCGCGAGGCTCGTTGCGCCTCTTCCAGGAGCCGGGCGTTGTCGAGGCTGATCGCGGCCCAGCCGGCGACCCCCTCCACCAGCCGCTCGTGGCGCCCGGTGAACACGCCGGGCCTGGAATGGCCAAAGAAAAGACCGCCCAGGACCTCGCCGGAGCGCGAGACGACCGGCACGGCGAGATAGCTCCTCACCGGCAGATGCCCCTCCGGCATGCCGTGGTGCGGCGGCACCCGGCCGTAGCGCGGATCCGCGTGCACGTCCGCGATCCGCACGGTCGCCTCGCCGCGGAAGGTGGGTCCGAAGAGCGGCGTGTCGCGCGGCATGGGGAAGCGTGCGAACGCCTCGCGCGGGGCGCCGGAGAGCGAATAGAGCATGTACTTTTCCAGGCCGGAGCCGGTCACGCTGTAGAAGAAGGCACCGAACTCGGCATCGGCGAGCCGGGTGGCGGCGTCGGTCACGGCCTGCACCAGGTTCTCCAGGCGCAGCTCCGAGGCCAGGATGGCGCCGACCCGGTGCAGCGTCTCCACCAAGTCGGCTTCCTGGCGCAGTGCGACCTCGCCGTGCTTGCGCTCGATCGCATGGCGTAGCGTGCGCCGCAGGAGCTCGCCGGCGAAGCCGCCCTTGACCAGGTAGTCGTCGGCTCCGGCGCGCAGGGCGGCGAGGGCCAGGTCCGGATCGTCCTGCCCGGTGAGCACGACGAGGGCGAGATCGGGACACCGCCGGCGCGCCTCGCTTACCGTCTCGAGCCCCACCGAGTCAGGAAGGCCGAGGTCGAGCAGCGCCACGTCCGCTCCCCGGTCGGCGTAGCAGAGGGTACCGGCCTGCAGGTCCTCCGCGTGCTCGATCTCGTAGCGCGCCCCCCCGTCACCATCCAGCATCTCGCGGACCAGGTCCGCATCCCCGGCGTTGTCCTCGATGATCAGAACGCGGATGGTCTGCACCTAGACTCCCGACGGCGGCAGCTTGACGACCGTCACCCAGAAGTCGCGCACCGACCGCACGACCTTCATGAACTGTTCGAAGTCGACCGGCTTGGTGATGTAGCAGTTGGCGTGCAGGTCGTAGGAGCGCACGATGTCCTCCTCGGCCTGGGAGGTGGTGAGGACCACGACGGGTATCTGGCGCAGGTGCGGGTCGGACTTGATCTCGGCGAGCACCTCGCGCCCGTCCATGAGCGGCAGGTTCAGATCGAGCAGGATCAGGTCCGGCCGGGGCGCGGAGCCGTGCGGCTCCTCGCGGCGCAGGAAGCGCAGTGCCGCGAGCCCGTCCTCCGCGACGTGCAGGTGGTTGCTGACCTTTGCCTCCGCCAGCGCCTCGCGGGTCAGGTCGACGTCGCCTTCGTTGTCCTCCACCAGCAGGATCTCGATCGGGTGCAGCGCGGAATCCGTCATTCGACGCCCTCGGCCGCCGGCAGGGTGAAATGAAACGCCGACCCGGCGCCGGGAGCCGAGTCGACCCAGATGCGCCCGCCGTGGTGCTCGACGATCCTCTTGCACATGGCGAGTCCGATGCCGGTGCCCTGGCTGCGCCGGCGGTCGAGGCGCTGGAAGATGACGAAGATCCGCTCGTGGAAGCGGGGGTCGATGCCGGTGCCGTTGTCGTGCACTTCCAGACGCCAGCGGTCGCCCTCGCGGGCGGCGGAGATCGCGACCTCGGGGGCCTCGCCGTCGCGCCGGTAGTGGAGGGCGTTGGACACCAGGTTCTGGAACACCTGGCGCAGCTGCGAGCGATCGCCGAGGACCACCGGCAGCCGTCCGCGCTGCACCGAGGCACCGGTTTCGCGGACCAGCACCTCGAGGTCCGCGAGCACGTCGTCCACGACCTCGTCGAGCGGTGCCCGGGCGAAGTTCCGGCCGCGGGCCGTCACGCGCGAGTAGGCCAGCAGGTCGTTGATGAGCTGCTGCATGCGCTTGGCGCCGCCCACCGCGTACTCGATGTACTTGTCGGCCTTGTCGTCGAGCCGGCCACGGTAGCGGTCGCCGAGGAGCTGAGTGTAGCTCGACACCATGCGCAGAGGCTCCTGCAGGTCGTGGGAGATGACGTAGGCGAAGCGCTCCAGCTCCTCGTTGGAGCGCTTCAGCTCCCGCGCCTGTAGCTCCAGGCGCTCGCCCTGCTCGATCACGGTCCGCTCCTGCACGTCCAGGAGTTGCTCGAGCGCGGCGATGCGGGCTTCGAGCTCAGCCCTCTCACTCATCGAAAAGAGGTCCGTTTGCGAAGGGGAGAACCGCCAGCTTCGCGGCGAGAGCGAGCGGCTTGAACAGCTCCGCCGCCTCCCGGGAAACTGCGACACGGGCGAAGAGGATGACGGCGAAGAGATCGCCCGTGGGGAGCAGGCCCCCGAAGCCCACCACGGAGCGCACGCCGTAGCGGAGGACGAAGCTCTCTTGCGCGGGGATGTGGGGGCAACCCGCGGCCTCCGGCACGTGGAACACGTTGAACGTGTGCTGCAAGCTGTCCACGAAGATGGCGGGGTCGGGCCGGACGATGGCAGCGATGCTGATCCCGAGCTGTCCTACGAGCTGGGCGATCATCGGCAGCCGCTCGACGGCCTCGCGACTCGGCAAGGGGATCGCGCTGTGCCCCTTGGACCGGTTGCGGTAGCACCAGTCGGGCTCGTCCCCGACGGTGGAGATGAGCGTGAGGCACCGCGTCGTGCCGGGCAGCTCCGCCCGCTCCTGCGCGAGCTCCCGCGCGAAGACCTGCAACCCGGGTTCCAGTGCCTGCAGCGGATGGGTCTTGTAGAAGCGGACGAGCATGGACGCGCGCTGCTGCCCCTCGCCGTCCGCGAGCTCGTCGTATAGGAAGCGCGTGATGCGCCCCGCGGCCTCCTCCAGGCTGGCGGCGCCGTCCCCCGCCCGGCGCAGGTGACCGCAGCAGAGCGCCATGTCCTGCAAGGTGAGCTGGGGGAGCCGATATCGGTGCATGGTGACAGTGTCAGGTAGCGAGGCTCACGCCGGATCGGCCGCGACCACCGGCCTCCATCCTACCTGAAATCGCGGCTCGCCCCCACCGGCCCGCGCGGGCGGCCGGCCTCCGCCGCGATCTCGTAGGAACGCAGCCGCGCGGCGTGGTCGTAGATCTGGGACACGACCATGAGCTCGTCGGCGCCGGTGCGCTCCGCGAAGGCTTCCAGCCCCTGGCGGACCATCTCCGGCGTACCGATGACCGAGCAGGCAAGCGCCTGCTCGAGAGTCGCCCGCTCCGGCACGGTCAGCCGGCTCTCGTAGCCTTCGATCGGCGGCGGCAGGGGGGTTGGACGGCCGCGGCGCAGTTGCACCCAGGCCTGCTGCACCGAGGTCATGAGCCGCCGGGCCTCCTCCTCGGTGTCCGCCGCGAAGACGTTGACTCCGAGCATGACGTACGGCCGTTCGAGCTGCTCCGAAGGGCGGAACGAGCGGCGGTAGACCTCGACGGCTTCCATCATCTGGGCCGGCGCGAAGTGCGAGGCGAAGGCGTAGGGGAGGCCGAGCGCCGCGGCGAGCTGCGCGCCGAAAAGGCTGGAGCCCAGGATCCAGACCGGCACGTCCAGGCCGGCTCCGGGAACGGCCTGCACCATCTGGCCCGGCTGGGGGGTCCGGAAGTAAGCCATGAGCTCGAGCACGTCCTGGGGGAAGGTGTCGGCATCGAGCCGCCGGAGCGCCCGTGTGGTGACCGGGTCCGTGCCCGGGGCGCGCCCCAGGCCGAGATCGATGCGTCCCGGGAAGAGCGACGCGAGCGTGCCGAACTGCTCGGCGATCACCAGCGGCGAGTGATTCGGCAGCATGATGCCGCCCGCGCCGACCCGGATCGTCGAAGTGCCGCCAGCCACATGCCCGATCACCACCGACGTGGCCGCGCTGGCGATGCCCGGCATGTTGTGGTGCTCGGCCAGCCAGTAGCGGTTGTAACCCCACTGCTCCGCGTGTTGCGCGAGGCTGAGCGTGTTGCGGAAAGCCTGAGCGGCGTCACCGCCTTCGAGGATCGGCGAGAGGTCGAGAACTGAAAGAGGGACTTGCAAGGCGGGTTGGTAGACCAACTGCGTGTAAATCGGAACTCCGTCCTAGCTTGGCTGCGGGAGGCCCGGGCCTGGGGCCAGCCAGCCGGGGCAGACAGTCACTAGCGTCCGAGACGGGCGATGAGCTCCCGGACAGCCGGCACCAGCTCCGTGGGAATCTCCATGACCGTCTGGGTCCGGTCTTCGAGGGCGGCTTCGTCCTCCGCAACCGCCTCGGCCTCGGTCTGCTCTTCGTAGTGAGCGAGGACCCCACTGACTCGCTCCTCGTCCCAGCCTGGGGGAAATTTGTTGTGCTTCACTTTCGTCTCCTCCGGCGGCGGTAGGCTGCCAGCGGCTTGCCTACTAGATCATACGCCGTTATGACGAATACGCTCTGGGGAACCGGGTCGGGAACATAGACAACCCTCAAGTGCCGCCCGGTCTCTGTCTGCCCTACTGCAATCCGAGCACCGTCGTCTCCGGGGCGGTCCTCCCCCGGCCGACGAAGCACGTCCGCCACCTCCTCCTCACTCACGTTGTGGCCATAGATGTGAGGCTCCCCAGTTTCCGGGTCGACGTAAAAACGGATTTCCACATCACGATTCTACTGCATCGGAGGAAAGTACGAGGGGCTTTGAAACGTGGGAGCAGGAGGTTGGTAGCGCATACGGGATTCGAACCCGTGTTACCGGCGTGAGAGGCCGGCGTCCTGGACCCCTAGACGAATGCGCCACATGTCCGTCGGCAACCCAGCCCAACGAACGGGCGTAGGGTAGCACACCTCCAAACGGGGGTTCAACCCGGCTTTATTCCGGTCCGCCGCGCCTTTCAATGTAGTACCGTACCCTTTGCGGAACTCTCCGCGCGAGGTCTCGGATGCCCTGGAAGCTGGTCGCCATCGAGGGACAGCTGTCGGTCCCGATTGCAAGCGGCCGTCCCATGATCGTGGGGCGGTCGGTGGCCTGCGACCTCTCGCTCAACGATCCCACTGTCTCGCGCCAGCACGCCGAGATCGACGTGGCCCCGGGCAGCGAGGGGGTCCGGGTGCGCGACCTCGCCTCCACCAACGGCACCTTCTTGAACGGCCAGCGGGTCTGGGACGGCGTCGCGCCCCCCGGCTCCCGTCTGGCTTTCGGGAAGGTCGCCTTCGAGGTCCGCGAGGAAGAGCCCACCGCCATCGTCACCCCGGGACTGTTCGGTGCGACCGGCACGGGCGAGGACCTCCCCCTCGACGCTACGATCCTGCGCCTGATGCCCATCCGCGGCACGGCCAACATCTCGGAAAAGCTCTCCGAAACCGCCCAGGGCACCTCCCGGCTGCGCATCGCCGGCCAGTCCCCCGCCGACCGGCAGGAGCGCAAGCTCGAGCTCCTCATCGACATCGCCAAGGAGCTGTCGGGCCAGTCCGACATCGACCGCCTGCTCGAGCGGATCGTGGGCCTCACGTTCCAGGTGATGAGCGTGGACCGCGTCGCCATCCTGCTCTCCGGCGACGAAGGCGAGCTGCTGCCGCGGATCTCCCGCCACCGCGAGCATCAGGGGGAGCATCAGGGAGAGAAGCCCGAGCCCTGGCGCGTGCCCAGCGCCATCGCCCGCAAGGTGGTCAAGGAGCGCGTCGGACTGCTCCTGGAAAACGTGCCGGTCGACCTGGCCGGCGACGGCACCATCCTCCACCACGAGGTGAAGAGCGCCCTCTGCGCGCCGCTCCTGGGAAGCCAGGGGACGATGCTCGGCCTGATCTATCTCGACAACCTCGGCGCCACCCACTCCTTCGGGGAGGAGGACCTCGAGTTCCTCGCCGCCTTCTCCGGCATGGCCGCGGTCTCCCTGGAGAACAGCCGCCTGATCGAGCGCGCGCGGCGGGAGGCGGTCGTCCTCTCCAACTTTCAGCGCTACTTCGCCCCCGACCTGGCCGAGCAGATCGCCGCCCAGGAGGGCTCGGTGCAGCTCGGCGGCTCCAGGCGCCGGGTGACCGTGCTCTTCGCCGACATCCGCGGCTTCACCTCGCTCTCCGAAGCCATGAACCCGGACGAGATCGCGACGCTCCTGACCGAGTTCTTCACCGTCATGGTGGAGATCGTCTTCGAGAACGGCGGCACGCTCGACAAGTTCATCGGCGACGCGCTGATGGCGCTCTGGGGAGCGCCGATCGCGCACGACGACGACCCGGACCGCGCCACCCGCGCCGCGGTCGCCATGCAGCTCGCGCTCCAGCGCCTCAACGACGAATGGAGCCGCAAGGGCCGGCCGCAGCTCTCGGTGGGGATCGGGATCAGCCTCGGCGACGTGTTCGCGGGCAACATCGGCAGCGAGCGGCGGCTGGAGTACACGGTGATCGGGGACGCGGTCAACACGGCGGACCGCCTCTGCTCCGAGGCCGGCCCCGGCGAGATCCTCATCGCCGAGCCGCTCTTCCGCGAGCTCGCCACCCCGCCGCCCGGCGAGAACCTCGAGCCGCTCCCCCTCAAGGGCAAGGCCAACGCCGTCGCCGTCTACCGCGTCAACTGGCAGGGCGCCGGCGTCCTGTCCCAGTAGAGAGGCTCAGTCCTTCTGCAGGAAGATGACCCGCACCCCGTCCGGGTCGTGGGTCTCGAAGATCAGGTTGCCCTCGTCGTCCTTGCGCAGGCCGCCGGGGATGTTCTTGTCGCGGAAGTGGCACTCCGCGTACGCCTGCTCGGCCGAGCCGACCACCATCACCAGCGACATCTTGTGCTGCGGCCCCTGGTACTCGAAGGTCTCGTCCTGGCGGCCTTCCTCTTCGCCGGCCGGGCGGCCGAGCACCTCGATCACGCCGGAGCCGGCCTGGAAGAGCGCGCCCCGGCCGTCCTCGCGGTCCCAGTTCTGGAGGCGCGGCAGGGACAGGGAATCCCCGTAGAAACGCAGGGCGCGTTCGAAGGACCGCGTGCGGATCACTACTCGAAACTGCCGGATCTCCATCTCGGTATCTCCCCCCTTGGTAAGGCACCGCATTATTGCATCCGGAGACATTCGGAGCACATTCGGAGAGGGACTTTCAAAGTCCGAGGGGGGTGGTATCCTCTGCGGCGTGAAACAGAGTCGTCTCCGTGGTGTCCCGGCGCTCGCCGGCCTCCTGCTCGTCTTCGTGCTCGTCGCCGCATTCCAGCTGCCGGTGCCCCCGGGCCCGCCGGCGCCGCTCGGCGGGGAACCGAACCGCACCCCGACCGTCGCCCTCGACGGCCAGGACATCCCGGTCCCGGTGACCATCAACCCGTCCGGGCCGCTCGTCGCCCTGGAGCCCCTGGCCCAGCGCCTCGGCGGCGAGGTCATCGCGGAGGAGTCCGGCGAGAGCATCACGCTGCGCATCGAACAGACCGACGTGGTGCTCGGCCTCGGCAGCGCCATCATCACGGTCGGCGAGACGCTGGTCTCGCTCACCCAGCCGCCGGTGCGCGGCGAAGGCGCCATCCTGGTCCCGCTCGACTTCCTGCGCAAGACCTGGGGCGACCTCCTCGGCTTCTCCTTCGAGTGGCGGCCCGAGGCCTCGCGCCTCCTCATCACCCGCCGCGGCGCCCGCGAGCTGTCGGTGCTCACCGACGTGGTCCACCAGCAGGGGATCACCACGGTGGTGCTCCAGTTCGCCGAGGTGCCGCGCTACCGGATCGAGAGGCAGACCGGCGAAGTCCACGTGCAGATGATCGCCGACCGTCTGGCCGTGCCGTTCCAGCGCCCCCTGATCGTCGATCCGCTGGTGCGCGAGGTCGCCATCACGCCGGAGCAGGTGCGCGTCCTGCTCATGCCCGGGGCGGAAGTCCAGAGCTACGTCCTCGAAAACCCGTTCCGGATCGTGCTCGACGTCCACCAGCCGTCCTCCGTGGACGTCCCGACGCCGACGATGGAACGGCCCCGGGAGGCGCCGGGCCTGCGCACCGTCGTCATCGATCCCGGCCACGGCGGCACCGAGACCGGCGCCATCGGACCCAGCGGCATCCAGGAAAAGGAGCTGACGCTCACCCTCGCCCGCGACCTGGAAGCCCGCCTGGAGCAGTCCGGAATCCGCGTCATCCTCACGCGCAACGAGGACGGCAACGTCCCGCACGACAACCGGACGGCCATCGCCAACCAGAACAAGGCCGACCTGTTCATCTCCATTCATCTGAACTCGTCGCTCGGCGCGGGCGCCTACGGCACCGAGACCTACTTCCTGAGCGCCGAGGCCACGGATGCGACCGCCGCCAAGGCTGCTGCGGCCGAGAACACCGACCCGGCGCCGGCTCCCGGCGGGGCCCCGGCGGACCCGCAGGCGATGGAAGACCTCGAGCTCATCCTCTGGGACCTGGCGCAGAGCCATCACATGGCCGAGAGCCAGCGCTTCGCCAAGCTCGTGCAGGGGGAGCTCAACCAGACCCTCCAGCTCCGCGACCGCGGCGTCAAGCAGGCGCCGTTCCGCGTGCTCAAGGGCGCGGCCATGCCGGCCATCCTCGTCGAGCTCGGGTTCCTGAGCAACCCGGACGAGGAGAAGAAGCTGCAGGACCCCGAGTACCGCGCCAACCTGGTCGGCGCCCTGGCCCGGGCCGTCCAGCGCTACAAGGCCCTGGTGGAACACCGGCCCGATCCGACGCTCCCGGCGGTACCTCCCTCCGGAGGCGCGGCGCCCGGAGCCGCGCCGGGCCAGCCTCCCGCAACACCCTCTCCCTCTCCGCAGCCCGGAGGACCCGGAACGCCATGAGCCGGCGCGCGGCGGGGCTCGTCCTCGGCGCAGCGCTCCTCCTCCTCGTCGGCGGCCTCACCTGGTGGCTGCTGGCGGGGCGGAGCGGGCAGCCCGGGACGCAGAGGGGGAGCGTCGAGGAGACCGGCGGGCCGGTCGCCCCGGCCCAGTTCATCCTCTACTTCCCGGCGGATGGCGGCCGGATCGCCGGCGAGCGCCGCGAGCTGCAGGTCACCGAGTCCCCCCGCGACCGCGCGCGCAAGATCGTCCAGGGTCTCCTCGCCGGCCCCAAGGCGCAGAACCTCTACAAGCCGTTTCCCCAGGGGGTAAGGCTGGGCTCGGTGCTGCTCGTGGACGACGTCATCTACCTCGACCTCGTCTGGGACGGCCACCCCGAGCCGCCCTCCTCGGGGGCGACCGAGGAGATCCAGCGGATCTACAGCGTCGTCGACTCGATCTGCCTCAACGTCCCCGAGGTGCAGCGGGTCGCGCTGCTCTGGAACGGCTTCCAGCGCGTCACCTTCGGCCATCTCGACCTGAGCCAGCCGATGCGTCCGGACCGGAGCCTCCTGGCCCCGTGATCGATGCGATCGGAGTGTTCGATTCCGGGGTCGGAGGGCTGACGGTGGTCACCGCGCTCCGCCGCCGGATGCCGCGCGAGTCGATCCTCTACCTGGGTGACACGGCGCGCCTTCCCTACGGCAGCAAGTCGCCGGACACGGTCACCCGCTACACCCGGCGCAACATCGAGTTCCTGACCGAGCGCGGGGTCAAGGCGGTGGTGGTGGCCTGCAACACGGCCTCGGCGCTGGCCCTGCCGGACCTGGAGCCCGACTTCCTCAACGTCCCCACCTGGGGAGTGATCGGGCCGGGAGCCCACAAGGCCGCCGAGGTGAGCCGCGGCAAGGTGGGGATCATCGCCACGGAAGCGACCGTGCGCTCGGACGCCTATGCCCGGGAGCTGCGCCGGCTGCGTCCCGACCTGGAGATCCTGAGCCAGGCCTGCCCGCTCCTCGTGCCCCTGGTCGAAGAGGGCTGGCACGACGATCCGGTGACGGAAGAGGTGGCGCAGCGCTATCTCGCGCCGCTGCTCGCAGCCGGGATCGACACCCTGGTCCTCGGCTGCACGCACTACCCGCTGCTCAAGACGGTGCTCCAGCGGGTCGCGGGCCCGGACGTGGTCCTGGTGGACTCGGCCGAAGCCGTGGCCGAAGTGGTGGCCGAGGGCCTGGCCGAGCGCGGCCTCGAAGCGGGAGATCAGCCGCCCACGAGCCATCTCTGCGTGACCGACGCCGGAGAGGGCTTCCGCCGCCTCGCCTCCCGCATCCTGGGAGAAGCGGACCTCCCGCTGGAGTGGGTGGAAGTAACCTAGCAATCAAATTGTCAAAAAACAGCGGGGGGCGCCAACCACACGCCCCCCGCGGGCACCTCTACTCGACCGGCGGCGGCGGCGGAGCCGGCTTGGACCGCACGCGGCTGCGGTTCGGAGCCACCTGGAACTGCACCAGGCGCTCGTTCCGCGTCCCGAGCAGGCCCTTGACGAGCGCGCGCAGACGACGGGCGTCCTCGCGGGCCTGACGCATCAGGAGCTCCAGGTTCTGCGTCGCCCCCTGGCTCTGGGCCCTGAACGACTCCTGGCGCGCCTTCACATCGTGGAGCTGACCCAGGTTGGATGCCACGGCGTTGCGCTGCGGCTCCGCCGGGGTCAGGACTTGGAGGTTGTCCTCGTAGGCCCGGAGCAGCTTCTCCTGGTCGACGACGAGATCGGCATACGAGCTCTTGTTGGGCATGGTCTTTCTCCTTTCATGGTTTTGTCCGTTGGTTCTCTTCTTCTGCTTCACGACATCCCCAGCCATCCCGGGCCGGGGCGCACGACACGGCGACTTCCTCACGATATATCCATCGAGGAACCTCCTTTCTCACGCCGAGGGGTGCGTTCCCCTCTGGAAACTACTTGCTGCCGTGACAACGATGCGCATAGTAAAGGGCTGCGAACCCTTGTCAACCCCCCTTTTGCGCATCGGCAGCCCCACGGGCCATCCGCCCCGGGAGGGCGAGGGTTCCCCCGGACGGGCGGAAGACTCCCCCCTGAACCGAGGGTCCTCCCCTCGATCCGCGAGGGTTTCCCCCCGGCGGCTGGATGATGCCCCTCGAAGGGCGGGAAGCTCCCCTGCTGCCGGGAGAGTCTCCCCCCAGCCGCCGGACGGCTCCCCCGAAAGGGGCGTCCCTCCCCGCATGCGGGCGGATCGTCCTGCAATCCGGGGGGCAGGCCCGCAGGCAGGGGCGAGAGACTGCCGGATCGGGGCAAACGGCGCCCGTGCCGAGGGGAACCGTCTCCAGCAGTGCGCATAGAAGTCACACTTCCGGACGAATTTGCAGCCTGCAGCTTGACAACGCCCCTCCGCTCTACCAGACTACTCGCATATCCATGGAGGGTCGAGATGCCTATCGACCGTGAGCAGCAGGACCGGCGGCGCAAGGTGGTGGTCGAGATTCTGGCGACCACGCCGGTGAAGAAGCAGATCGAACTTGTGCGCGCCTTGCGCAAACTCGGGTTCAAAGTGACGCAGTCGAGCATCAGCCGGGACCTGCGGGATCTCGGCATCGTCCGCAAGGAAGGCTTTTACCGTCTGCCGGCCGCGAGGGGGGACGAGAGCGAGATCAACAAGATGGAGTCGTTCATCCGGCGGGCGTGGACGGCCGGCCCCTACATGATCGTGATCGGCACGACCCAGGGGACGGCGAAGGCGGTGGCCTCGGGCATCAAGGGAGCCTCCTGGCCCGAGGCGAGGGGCATCCTGGCCGAGGACGACACAATCTTCCTGGCCACGGACAACGTCTACGACACCCGGCTGCTGCTCCAGCGGCTGAAGAGGATCGTGAAGACGTGACCCTGTCCGGGAGCTCTTTGAAAATTCGGAAGGGACGGCGGCCGCCGAGTCCAAGGACGCCGCCGTCCCGCCCCGCCGTCAAGAGAAGGCGGGGTTGCGTTGGCGGGAGCTCCGGAGGGTGGAGGTGTGCTCCGGGGCTCCCGACGGCGCGGTTTGCTTCTGCTACCTGATTTGAGGCAACTCCCTAGCTTCCATACCCCCGGATACCGGGGACCTCCGAAATTGGCGATCTTGTCCGTCATTAAAGGTATGTGGTGCTCAGGTTCGCGATGAGCTCGACTTGAGTACACAAAAACCCAGGTGGCCCTGGACCGATAAGGTCTGGAAGGGAGTAAAGCTATGGCGGACGAGACGACTTCTCCTCAGAGTGACAACGCCGGCCCGACGCCTCTTGCTGAAGAGGACCCGCGGCTGGAGCTTCCCGACAAGATGTTCATCGCCGGCCCGAAAGCGGGGGAGATCGGGGTCAAGATCCAGCGCAACGGGATTTCTTTTGTCGAACCGATGTCCTACACCGCGCACAAGAACTTCGCCTTGGTCGAGGGAGACATCGTAGCCTCCGATGAGGCGGACAAGCCAATTTCTAGATCACTGGTCCGGACGGGAGAGGAGTTTCGCTGGCCGGGAGGCGTGCTGGTCTACACGGTGGAGGACCCGGCGGTACAGGAGCGAGTGGACCTCGCCATCCAGCACTGGGAAAGCCGCACCCCCATCAGCTTCAAGAAGCGCACGAACGAAGCTGACTTCGTCGCGTTCGTGGACGAGGGCGGTTGTTTTTCCGCTGTGGGCCGCGTGGGTAAAAGGCAGGTCCTCTCCCTCGGTCCCGGGTGTAGCGTCGGATCGGCCATTCACGAGATCGGACACGCGCTGGGCCTGTGGCACGAGCAAAGCCGCGGAGACAGGGATCAGTTCATCACGATCCGGTTCGAAAACATGAACCAAGATTTCAAGCACAACTTCGACAAGCACGTCATCGACGGCACCATGGTCGAGGAATACGACCATGGCTCAATCATGCATTACCCGGCCAAGGCCTTCAGCATCAATGGCCAGCCGACCATCGTGCCCAAGGACCCGACCAAGGAGATCGGTCAGCGGAACGGGCTCAGCAAGGGAGACGTCAGGGGGATCAAATCGATCTACCCCGATCTCGACTGGTCGCAGTTCCCTGTCTAGTTGGAAGACGATGGGCGGGACGGAGGATCGGGTACTGGCGCGAGGCGTGTTGCGGCTGGATCCCATGGCCCCGCCGTTCCAGGAGGCGCGAGCGACCGTGAGGCTGCAAGACACGACCTATGCCGATGCTCCGGCCAGGCTGCTAGCCGAGCAGTTCCTCGACGGCGTCCGACACGATCGAAGAGCCTCCGAGGAACTGCCGTTCGCCCTCGAGGGTCCGCCGCCGCCGCCCGAAGCCCGCAATACCAGCGTCTCGGCCCATGTGGATGTCGACGGCGACGGCCGGATAAGTCCCGGAGATCTAGTCTCTCAACAGAGCTACCCGGCGCCGCTGGAGCGCACCGCCAGCGGTAAGGAACCACCGCCGATCGTCGTGGAGATGTTCCTGTATCAGCCGGACGCCAAGACCCCTCAGGGGGAATGAGGTCGACCGAGGAACGATGCCTGAAGCCAAGAATCCGGAAGATTTCGCGATCGTAATTGGGATCAATCACTATCCGCAGATCCAGCCGATGCTCCAGGCGGCGGAGGACGACGCTCTCCGCTTCGCGGACTGGCTCGCCGATCCCGACGGCGGCGGCCTGGATCCTTCAAACATTCATCTTCTGACCGGCAAGAAGTTCACCGAGGACAATTTGAGAGGAGGCCCGCTCAGGTTTCAACCTCACAAGTTCACGGTGGACGACGAGCTCCAGGCCATGCATGTGGATCAAAAGAAGCGAATAGGGCGCCGGTTGTATTTCTACTTCTCCGGACATGGCGCGGGAGTGGGTCCCAACGATGTGGCGATGCTGTTGGCCAATGCCGCCGAAGAACGAATGGAAACCTGTCATATCGGACTCACCGGCTACCGCGACTGGTTCCACGATGCGGCTCCCTTCGACGAGTTGATCTTCATCCTGGATTGCTGCCGCAACCGGGCAAACATGGCCCAGACTCTCCGTCCCGTGTTTCCTCATTTCCTGGATGAGCAGCGCTTCCGGAAAGTCAAGCCCTTGACTATGTTGGCGACCCTGGACGGGGACGAAGCGTTCGAGGGAGTCGAAGCAGCGGTGAGCGCCGCTGCGGCGGCACGCCGGCGGGGACTCTTGACGCAAGCTTTGATGGAAGGCCTGGAGCACAAGCAGGCTGCCGACAGCACAGGGGCGATAACAGCCGTGTCCCTGGCGGCCTGGCTGAAGCGGCGCGTCCCGGAGCTGGCAACGGTTAAAAATGTGGAACAGCAGGCGAAGGTTCCCGATCCGCCGGAGAACATGGTGGTGGTGCCGCCATCTGCCGTAGCTCCGCCCGTCCAAGCACCGGCTGCCCAGGGTGTGCCGCTGATCACCTTCAGTATCGTGATTCCCCCCGGCCTGGCCGGCCCCTTGCGGCTGACGCGCGGCAGCGCGCCGGATCAGACCGAAGAGCACGACCCCAACGTCTCGCCCTGGATCTTCATGGGACCCCGCACCGACCTCTACCTGATCGAGCACCCGGCCAGTGGACGGATGCTTTCCATCCGGCCTGCCGACATCAAGGAGGAAACCCATGAGGCCGCCATCTGATCCGTCTTCGCAGGTCCAGAGTCAACTGTCCGTCATCGGTCCCCATATCGCCGCCGAGCTGGTGGTATTCAATCATCGTCTCGAGCCCGTCGGTAAGGGAGTGGGCGCGATGGAGCTGTTGACGCTGCCACCGGGGCTGTACGACGTGCAGGCGAACGTGGGCGGCGCCACGGCCTACCACATGGTCAAGCTGGAGCCGGGGGGAGAGGTCTCGGTTTCCAAGGAAGACTGGGACTCGAAAAAGGTTGAGTTCTCGTCGGCGGCGCCGCTCACCGGGACCTCCACCACCCACGAATGGCAGAGCGATCCGGCGGTGGAATGGAGCCGGCGGCCGACCTGGATTTCCTCCGGGGCCGCGGCCCAGGTGAACAGCAGGCTCTTCTTCTTCGTCCGCACGCTCGACCCTGAGAAGCATCAGAAGTACTTCGCCGAGGGATTGGATCTCCTGGATTGCGACGGGCGCCTGCTCACCAGGCTGGCGGGTACAGCCGTCCAGGTGAAGGAGGACTCCGGTTGGATGGCGTTCTGCGCCGACCTGCCGGCCGGCCCTTATCTCCTGCACCGCCGGCCGAGCCGAGGAATCCGGGCGCGGTATCAACCCCTCTATCTGTGCTCCGGCTGGGAGACCCAGGTCTTCGTGCCCTCAGGCCGGCAACCGTCGCTGCGCCGGCTTTCGGTGATCTATGCGAAGCAGGGCGAGGGTTTCATCCCGGACGATGCCCAAGACAAGGCCGCTGAGGCGGTGATCGCAGGGTTGAGGCGCGGGCTCAACCTGGCCACCGGAAACCAGATGAGGATCCTGTTGGAGGACAAGTTGGAAAGGCCCTGGCTAGGCGTGCTGGCTGCGCACGCCATGCGCCTGCCGCGGCCCGATGTCACAAGCGAATACGGAGTTGTTCGAGACCCTGCCGAAGCCCCCACGTATGAGGAGGGAGATGCCGGCCTCTACAAGCTGGTCGTGGACCGGGTAGCCGAGTTGCTGGGGGATCATCCCGATGTACGTGCGCTACGCCTACCTCTGTCCCAGGATGCGGCTGGCGGCCTCCGACCGTTCCCCTTTCCCCCTCTCCTTCAGGCTAGCCTCTCCCTGACCCGCCAGTCCGAGTCCAGTTTCGGCGCTGATCTCATTCCGGCCGGTAGCTTGACCGACTGCATTCTGGACCGTTTGTATACCAACAGCGTCTGGACGGGCTGGGCGGCCCTGCTCCGCGTCCCGCGCTCCTTGGCCGAGGTCACTGAACCGGCGGGCGTGGCCAGCGGAGCAGGCATGTTTGCGGATGACAGCGGCGCGGAGATTGAGGCGTTCGATTCACTGAAGGGAAAGGGTGCCCGCCGCCTGGTCAAACGCGCCGCAAGCGTTGCTTCGACGGCCCCGATCTCTACTTCCGTGGCAGACACGCTAGCGATCGTCGCGCTCCACCGCGTCCGGCTTCAACCCGTCTCCACAAGCCTGAATTCTTTTGACGCGCTCACAGTGGCATTGGCTGCCTGGACGGCGCGCGGTCAGGAACGGGATGCGCCTGCAGGAGCGCCGGCCGGCAACACGCCAGAGGTGCTGACGGCTCTCGCGGGGGATTTGGATGCCGAAACTCTTTGCAAGACTTATGGTCTGCCCCGTGCCCGGGCGTTGCAACTCGTGGAACGGCTACGGAGCAAGGGCGCCGAGCTCATCGCTGAGCTGCTGGGCCGGCCCATGGGATCGCTGACGCCCGATGAACAGGTCGTCATCGACATCCTGAAGCATCGTCTGGCTTCCGATCCCCTGGATGCGGCGGCGACCCTGGACTCCCTCGTCCAGCAGATGGGAGCGGCCAAGCGCCAACTCGCCGGCAAGGACGAAACCTGGACGGCCACCGCCCAGGCCGACCTCCTGGCTGCCCTGAATCGCCTCGCGCGCCGCGCGGCCCTGTTCGCTGTCACCGATACGGATGGCGAGCCGCTGCTGTATAAAAACCCGCCTTTCGACGCCCTGTTTCCTTCTGCGACCAATGTCCCCGGCCCTTGGAGCAAGCTGCGGCCAAGGACCGTCAAGGTCGTGCCCACGCGCCTTGCCAGGGATGAAAAGTCAAACTATCAGGTTTCCCGCTCCGCAGTCGGGGACGCCGGGCGCACGCTGGCGTGGATCTATCACGCCACGCCGCCTGAGCCGCTCTGGGAGCTGGAGATGCTGGCTGGGTCGCAAAAACATGTGACCTGCATCCTCACCTCGCTCGACCTGCTGGATTACCGTACAGGCCGCAACCCGGAGCGTATCGAAGAGTACCATCGCCAGATCCTGGAATCCGCTCAACGGCTCCACAAGGAGGATCTCCATGTCCGTTCCTGACACTCCTTCCGCAATTCAGCCGGAGGTCAGTCCGACCGCCAGCCTGTTCGATCGCGAATTTTTTGGCATCGAGCGCCATGAATTGATCGCCGAGGTGGCTGGCACCCTTCTCACCTCGCAACACGCGAAGAAGCAGGTGCGGCGCATCCTGGACCTCTTGAAGGCCGGTTCCCTGGGTGACATCGCGGGCTGGGCCGACAGGGTCAAGCGCCGGGAGCCGAGCAGCAGCGACGATCCGGAGACCTTTGCCTTCCTGAGCGATAAGCGGAACCGCAACAACGCTTCCTGGCACTTCGTGAACCTGCCGCTTGACGCCGACAGCTACAGCCGGGAGCGCTACCCGCAGTTCACCGGTCCGGAGGACGTAGTGCAGATGACCAACCATTGCATCAGTGCGTTGCTCGGCCAGCCGGACCGCTTCTCGGAAGCCAATGCCCTGCGCCTCCTGACGCACTTGGTTGGAGACCTCCATCAACCCATCCACGTCGGCTGCTGCTATCTGAAAGAGATCCCCGGACCCACCGGCGCCCGGCTCGTGCGCGATCCCGACGAGGCGGCCAAGGGAAATCTCAGGAACGACCAGGGCGGCAACCGGCTGGTGCTGCCGCTGCCGGGGAACCCATCCCTGCACAGTTACTGGGACAGCGCTTTAGGGGAGTCCGAGCATCATCATGACGAGGCGCACGCCCTTGCCTCGCAACCCGCGGAGACCGACAACTTCGAGACCCCGCGGTTCGTGGCGGACGCGGGCACCCGCTCCCGTTACGTCGCGCGGGTGCGTGAAACGGTCCTTTCTACGGCATTGGTCCTGGCTGATCCCCCGGATACCAATCCCGACCCGCTCTCCCTCGCCACGAGTTGGGCTGGCGAGTCGCTCATGGCGGCTCGCAGTGCGTATGAATCCATAGCGATCGCGAGCCAGTTGAACGGTGGGAAGTTCCGTGTGGACTGGGAGGGCAAGGCCGCTTACGACGCCCGGAACGCGCCTCTCATTCGGAAACGTATCGAGAGCGCTTCGCGGAACCTCGCCCTGCTGCTCGACACTATCTGGCCTTGAGCTCAGCTCTTCACGGGCCGTAGAGGAGCTTGCAAGTCTCTCGGATGGGGCCAGTTCGTTCAGCCCGTGCGCGGCACGCCGCCCTTCCGCAGCACCCACGTGCTCATGGATCTCTGGTTCTGGACCACAGTGGTCTTCAGCGGCTCGATCCAGCTTCCACCGAGCTGTTCAGCCAAGCGAACAAGCATCGCCTCGTCCACGAGGAAGCGCTCCGAGCCGTCCGGGAGGTGGTAGCGTCTCCCTTGGAGGGGCCGGACGAGCGGCTCGATCCCGATCGTCGAAGCCAGGCGGGCAAAGAAGAGGCCGCCGGGTCTGAGGACACGCCACATCTCGCCGAGCATTCGGCCGAACTGCGCCTCGTCCCGGGCGAAATGGAGCACCGCGCTGCAGATCACCGCGTCGAAGCGCTCGTCCGGAAAGGGGATCTCCGACAGGTCGGAGACCTTGAAGCTCTCCGGCGGAAGCTCCGGTGCGAGCTGAGTCGCGAGGGCACGGACCTGGGCCACGGCCCGGGGGTTTTCGTCAACGGCGAAGACCGGGTAGCCCTCGCGGAGGAAGTACACGAGGTTCCGTCCGCCGCCGCAGCCCGCATCCAGGATGCTCATGTCCGGCGTGAGCCGCCCCTTCAACAGTTGGTCGAGCAGGTAGATGTCGATGTCGCCCAGTTGCTCACGGAGTTCCATGGCGGGAAGGATACTCCGCCAGGAGGCGCGGCCTCCCGGCGGAGATCCGGGATCATTTACCAGAGCCTCTTCCGCGTCAGGCTGAAGGCCGCGAAGTCGCCGCGAAGAGCTCTGCTATCTCACCAGCCGGCTCACTGTACGCCGAGCAGCTTGACCTCGAAGATCAGAGTGGCCCCGGGAGGGATCACTCCGCCGCTTCCCTCATCTCCGTAGCCGAGCTCGGGGGGAATGGTCAGCTTGCGCTTGCCGCCCACCTTCATGCCGGCGACTCCCTGGTCCCAGCCCTCGATGACCTCTCCGGCGCCGAGCCGGAAGGTGAACGGCTCCTGGCGGTCGAGGCTCGAATCGAATTTGGTGCCGTCCTCGAGCCAGCCGGTGTAGTGGACCTCGACGGTCTTGCCCGGCGTGGCCTCCGGGCCCTTGCCGACCTCGAGGTCGACGTACTTGATGCCCGTGCGGGTGGCGACCTCTGTGGCGTCGGACTGATGATCCGCCTTGCCGTTCCGGTCGGCGCAGGCGGAGATCAGGAAGGGAAACGCGGCGGCCAGCAAGGCCGCGGTCAGATTGCTGGGAAGCGTCTTGAGACGCATGGCGGGCCCTCCTCTCGTTGAAACCCGGTGGAGCTTATCGCTGTCAGGGCGCCGTCGGGTAGAGTCGGGACGTGGTTTCGATCCGCGCAGCCCGGCCCGACGACGCTCGACTCTGGCGCGAGATGCGTCATGCTCTCTGGCCCGAGGGCAAATGCAACGCCCGCTCGGTCACACATGAAGCGGAGGTGACAGCCATGGACTCACAGCGGGAGATGATCTTCAACAGGGTCGGGGTGCGCGACCCGCAAGTCGACAACATCGAGGGCGCTTCTCTCCTGGTGCCGGAGGGCTGGACCCTCACGGGCGGGTTCTACTGGATGCCGACGTTCGCGCTCCAGGTCAACTTCCTCGCGCAGGTGACCGATCCGGTCACGGGCGCGTCGGTCTTCATGCTGCCGGTGCAGCAGTTCGTCTGGGCGATGCAGCAGGCGGTTCCGATGGCGCCGGGCACGAACTGGCTGGGATCGGTGCTGTACCCCCCTCCGCGCGACGCTTTCGAGTTCGTGCGGCTGTTCTACCTGCCCGGCCCGCTGCAGCACCTGGCGCACGCGCGGGTCGTCCAGGTGGAGGATCTGCCGAAGTACGCCGAAGCGGTCTGGCGCACCCTCGGCGACCGGCGGGGCGTGCGGGTGACGCGGCTGCGCCATGCCTATGAATGGGGCGGCCGCGCGTGGGAGGAGGACGTGTACGTCACTCTCGTGTGCGACCCGCCGGGCGCCATCACGATGTGGTGGGGCGAAGGGTATGCGATGCGCGCTCCGGCCGGCGAGCTGGACCGGATGCGGCCGATCCTCTCGGTGCCTGTGCGGTCGGTGCGGTTCAGCCTCGACTGGGAGGCGACCCGCGACTATGTAAGGGACCTCTTCCGGAAGAATGTGAACGATACGATCATCCGCACCGCACAGTGGGGCCACCTCGTGCGCCAGTACCGGGAGGAGCTGAGCCAGGCGCACAGGCAGGTCTGGGCGGAGCGGCAGGCCGCCCAGGATCGCCAGAGCTTCGCCCTGCGCGAGGTCCTCGGCGGGATCGAGACGTTCAAGAACCCGTTCGACTCGCACACGGTCGAGGTGCCCGCGGGCTACCAGCAGCAGTGGGTGAATCCCCAGGGCCAGGTCATCCTCTCCAACAATCCCATGTACGACCCGCGTCCGGGCAGCAACGTGGACTGGCGGAACATGGAGCGTTACAAGCCCGGGTGAGATCCGGTAGACTCAAGAGATCTTCACCGGAAAGGAACGCTCCATGAATCACCGCCGCGCATCGGCTGCCATTGTTCTGATAGGGCTCGCCTTCTTCATCGCGTCTTCGGCTTCAGCCGACAAGGTTGACGACTACATCAAGACTGAGATGGAGCGGCACAAGATCCCCGGCCTCTCCCTTGCCGTCGTCCGCGATGGAGAGATCCTCCAGGCGAAGGGCTACGGGCTGTCGAATGTCGAGTTGAACGTCGCCGCCACCCCGGAGACCATCTATCAATCCGGCTCGATCGGCAAGCAGTTCACCGCGACGCTCGCGATGATGCTGGTCGAGGAGGGCAAGCTGAGCCTGGACGACCGCATCGCGAAGCACATTCACGAGGCGCCGGCAAGCTGGCGGGACATCACCGTGCGCCACCTGCTGACACACACGTCGGGAATCTCGGACAGCCTCTATGAAAAAATGAACATGCGCCAGGATTATACCGAGGATGAACTGTTGCAGCAGATCGCCGCGCTCCCGCTCGACTTTCAACCCGGCGAACAATGGAACTACAGCAATCCCGGCTATATGACGCTCGGCATCCTCATTCACAAGGTTTCCGGGAAGTTCTACGGCGACCTGCTCCGCGAGAAGATCTTCGGGCCGCTCGGCATGACGACGGCGCGCGTCATCGACGAAGCCGACATCATCCCGAACCGCGCCGCCGGCTATCGCCTCGTGCAAGGCGAGTTGAAGAATCAGGAATGGGTTGCGCCGAAGCTCAACACGACCGCCGATGGCTCTCTCTATCTGACCGTGCTCGACATGGCGAAGTGGGACGCGGCGCTCTACTCGGACAAGCTGCTCAAGCGGGATTCGCTCGATCTGATGTGGACGCCGGCCACGCTCAACAACGGAAAGACCGTGCAGTATGGGTTCGGCTGGAGGTTCGGCGAGATGCGCGGACACCGCGTCATCCGGCATGGCGGGGGATGGCAGGGCTTCTCCACGCACATCGCACGCTGGGTCGACAAGAAGCTGACGGTCATCGTGCTGGCGAACCTTGCCGGGGCGCCCGTGGATACGATCGCGAACGGCGTCGTGAGCCTGTACCATCCCGAGCTTGCGGCCGTCGAACACACCGCCATTCCCGTGGATCCGAAGACCTTTGATCCCTACCTCGGCGAGTACGAGGTCAGGCCCGGTTTCGTGCTCACCTTATCCCGCGAGGGGGACAAGCTCTGGATGCAGGCGACGGGTCAACGGCGCGCTGAGCTCTTTGCCGAATCGGAGACGTCGTTCTTCCTCAAGGAGGCGGACATACAACTCATGTTTGTCAAAGACGCGAACGGAAGAGTGACGCACCTGATCCTGCGCCAGGTCGGCATAGATATGGATGTGAAGAAGATCAAGTAGCTCCGGGGCTGCCTACCCGCTCGTTGGAGACAGCTACCCTGTGGTTAGCCCGAGATCTGAAACCTCTTTCCTATTTTCCCGTACGTCCTCCTCATGGACCTCTTCGGTGAGCTCGGACACCTTGCCCTCGCCTCCCGCCTGAAGCGCCTCGGCGAGCTCCTCCAGTCCCAGGTTTCCGAGGTCTACGCCGAGCAGGCCGAGAGCTTCCGGGCGCGCTGGTTCCCGGTGCTCATCGCGCTCTACCGCACTTCGCCTCTCTCCATCGTGCAGCTCGCCGGGACTCTCGGCCTCACCCATACCGCCATCGCGCAGATCGCGCAGGAGATGGAGGAGCAGGGGTTGCTCGGGTCGCAGCAGGATCCCCGGGACGGCCGGCGCCGGCTGCTCGCCCTGACCGCGGAGGGGGAGGCGACGATCGCGCGGCTGCAGCCACTCTGGGAGGAGGTCCGCGCCGCCACCGCCGAGCTGGTCGCCGAATCGGGTCACGACCTCCTCGCCGCCATCGTCGCGGTCGAAGAGCGGCTCTCCGTCCGCTCGATGGACGACCGCCTGCGCGCCCGAATCGTCAAGCAATCCGATCATTTAAAGGAGACCCTGCCGTGAGAAAGCCGCTCCTCCAATACCTCTTCGTGCTCGCTATGGCCGCCTTGGCCGCCATGCCGGCGCTGGCTGCCCCGCCGGCTCCGCCTGCCGTCAACGCGCAGGACCGCGCCGCGATCATCGACGACATCGCTGCCGCGCTGAACGAGATCTACGTCTTCCCCGAGACCGCGAAGAAGATGGAAGAGCACGTGCGGCGCCAGCTCGAGAGCGGCGCCTACGACCGCCTAGGCACCATGGACACGTTCACGCAGAAGCTGACCGAGGACCTGCAGTCGGTCAGCCACGACCTCCACCTGCGCGTGGGTTGGAACCCCGACCCGCCCAGCGGGGATACGGGACCGACCCCCGAGCAGCAGGCGCGCTACGAGGCTCAGCTCCGGCGTGACAACTACTGCTTCCGCAAGGTCGAGCGGCTGCCCGGCAACGTCGGGTACCTCAAGCTCGACTGCTTCGCGCAGGCCGATCTCGGTGGCGCGACCGCGATCGCGGCGATGAATTTCCTGTCCGGCAGCGACGCGCTGATCTTCGACCTGCGCGACAACGGCGGCGGCAGCCCCAGCATGATCCAGCTCCTCATCAGCTACCTGCTGGAGGGCGAGCCCACCCACCTCAACAGCTTCTACATCCGCAAGGGAGACCGCACGGAGCAGTTCTGGACGAACGCGTGGGTGCCCGGCACACGGATGCCCAAGGTGCCGGTCTTCGTCCTCACCAGCGGGCGCACCTTCTCGGCCGCCGAGGAGTTCACCTACAACCTGAAGAACCTGAAGCGTGGGACGATCGTCGGAGAGACGACCGGCGGCGGCGCCCATCCGGTCGACATCCACGAGGTCAAGGGCTACCCGGTCGCCGTGAGCCTCCCGTTCGGCCGGGCGATCAATCCGATCAGCGGCACGAACTGGGAGGGGACCGGCGTCGAGCCCGACGTCAAGGTGCCGATGGCGGAGGCGCTCGAGGTAGCGCACGCGCGCGCCCTGGCTGCCGTGGCGGAGAAGACCACCGACCCCGTGCAGAAATCGGAGCTGGAGTTCGTGCGCGGCGTGCTGGAGGACCGGCGCAAGCCTGCCTCCCTCTCCGCAGCCGAGCTGCAGGCTTTCGCCGGCACCTATGGCCCGCGCACGATCAGCGTGGAGGATGGCGCTCTCTGGTATCAGCGCGGGAAGGGACGCAGGATGCGGCTCCAGCCGGTCGGCCAGGACCGCTTCCTGGTGGGCGATCTCGACGATTTCCGCATCCGCTTCGAGCGCGATGCGAGCGGCAAGGTCGTGACCCTGGTCGGCCTCTACCCCGATGGCAACGAGGAGCCGAACCCCCGCGGCGAGTGACGGGCCTCCGGGCTTGGAGTACAATCCCCTCCTAGATCCAATTAGGAGGGGACCATGATTCCGAGCCTGCGAAGCACGGCCGAACCGGCGCGCGTGAACGACACCGTCTGTTTTTCCGACGCCAAGGGCGAGTACCAGAAGTCGATCGAGAAGAAGCAGACCAAGCTCCTCGGCTTCGTCATGCCGGCGCTGCAGCCGATCCTGGAGTCCGGCGAGGAGATCCTCTATGTCGCGGAGGGGGTGTCTCCCTTCTCGATCCTGGAGTACCTGACCACGGGATGGCTGATCACGACTCTCAAGCGGTGCCTGCTGGTCGTCACCAATTACCGGATCCTCCACACGGCGACGAAACCGAACGCGCACCCGCGGGGCTCGTTCTCGGAGATCCGGTATGGCGACGTCGAGAGCCTCGAGGTGAAGGGTGCTCTCGGCAAGAAGCTCTTCGTCTGCTACCGCGACGGCAAGAAAGAGGCGTTCACCCTCATGGGGAAGGGAGGCGCGAAGCTCGCCGCGCTCCTGCCCCAGGTCAGCCGGGGCGCGACGCCTTCGGGGCACACAGGCCGCCGCTTCCTGTGTCCGGGTTGCGCCCGTCCTCTGCAGGCAGGGATCTATCAGTGCTCTGCCTGCGGCCAGGAGTTCAAGACCCAGAGCCGGGCCCGGTTCTGGTCGCTCCTCGCCCCGGGCGGCGGCTACTTCTATACCGGCCATCCGGTCCTCGGGATCCTGGACGCTGTCGCGGAATCGCTCCTGCTCCTCGTCCTCGTCTTCGGCATCTTCGGGGGCATGAACGAAAGCGATCCGGAAGCGTGGGCCACGGTCCCGATCTTTGCCGCGCTGCTCGCGATCGAGAAGCTCGTGACGGTCTATCACGCGCACCACTACGTCAACGAGTTCCTGCCGGTCGGGACGCCGGCATCCTCCGGGCATCTGGCTCCGAGGTGAGGCGCTGTCATGGCGGGGCGCTACAATCTCCCGCCATGACGAACCTCCTGATCCACAACCTCTCCGAGGTAGCCACGGCGGAGGGGACAGTTCCCCTCCGTGGGGCCGATCAGCGGCGCATCCGCCGCATCCCGGGGGCCGAGGTGCTCTGCCGCGACGGCCGGATCGTCTTCGTGGGCAGCCCCGGGGAGCGCCTGCGCTCGTTCGGCGAGCTGCCCGGCGCCGAGCGCCTGGACGGCCGGGGAGGCACGCTGATCCCCGGGTTCGTCGATCCGCACACGCATCTGCCCTGGGCTGGCAGCCGGGAGGAGGAGTTCGCCGCCCGCCTCGCGGGCAGGACCTACCAGGAGATCGCGGCAGCCGGCGGCGGCATCCTCTCGACCGTGGCGGCGACCCGCAGGGCTTCCGAGGAGGATCTGGCCGCGAACGTCCGCCGCCGGCTGGATCAGATGCTCGCCTGGGGCACCACGACCGCCGAGGCGAAGAGCGGCTACGGCCTGTCGCGCGAGGACGAGCTCAAGCAGCTCCGGGCGATCCGCGCCGCGTCTTCCTCCCATCCCGTGGACCTCGTCCCGACCCTGATGGCCGCCCACGAGATACCCCCTGAGCATCGGTCCGATCGCGGACGCTATCTGGACCTGATCTGCGAGGAGATCATCCCGTCCACGGCGGAGCAGGGGCTGGCAAGGTTCTGCGACGTCTTCTGCGAGGAGGGGGTGTTCACCGCGGAGGAGTCGCGCCGGGTGCTGGAGGCCGGGGTGCGGTACGGGCTCGCGCCCCGGCTTCACGCGGACGAGTTCGTGGATTCGGGCGGGGCGGAGCTGGCCGCGGAGCTCGGCGCGCTCTCCGCAGACCACCTGATCGCCGTATCGCCGGCCGGGGTCGACGCCCTGGCGCGCTCCGGGGTGACGGCAGTTCTCCTCCCGGGCACGAGCTTCTTCCTCATGAAGCACAAGTACGCACCGGCCCGCCGCATGATCGAGGCGGGCGTGCCCGTTGCCCTGGCGACCGACTGCAATCCCGGCTCCTGCCACACGGAGTCGATGCCGGCGGTCTTCGTGCTGGCCGTGTTCGAGCTGGGGCTGACCATCGAGGAGAGCCTGACCGCCGCCACCCTGAACTCTGCCTGCTGCCTGGGCCTGGGCGCCGAGGTCGGCTCGGTCGAGCCGGGCAAGCGGGCGGACCTCGTGCTGCTCGACGCGCCCAACCTCCTCCACCTGGCGTACCATTTCGGGATCAACCCCGTGGCGGCCGTGGTCAAGGGGGGCCGGGTGGTGCGGCGGGCGGGATGACGTACAATCGGGGTCCCATGATTCAAAAAACCGTCCCTTGCGCGCTCTTCGCGGCCCTGCTCGCCGCGGGATCGCTGTCCGCGCTGCCGGGGCAGATCACCAAGCTCCGCCAGACGGAGCCGACGCCTGCGCCCACGCCCACCCCGCAGGAGGTCGTCACTCCCTCCGGGCTGCGCTACAGGGACCTTCAGGTCGGCGAAGGGGCGGAGGCGGCGAAGGGCAACATCGTGGAAGTCCACTACACCGGCTGGCTCGAGGACAACACGAAGTTCGACGCCAGCCAGGATCCCAGCCATCCGTTCACCTTCCGCATCGGCATCGATGACGTCATCCAGGGCTGGCACCAGGGGATTACGGGGATGAAGGTCGGCGGCAAGCGGCGGCTCGTCGTCCCGCCGGAGCTGGGGTACGGCAAGCAGGGGATGGGCAGGGTTGTGCCGCCCAACGCTACGCTGGTTTTCGAGGTCGAGTTGGTCGGAGTTCGGTAGGAAAAGGAGGGTCGCCCATGGAAACGCAAGAGAAAGTCACCGCATCCGGGCTCAAGTACACGGACCTCCAGGAGGGGACCGGGGACGAGGCCCGCACCGGCAAGACCGTCGAGGTCCACTACACCGGCTGGCTGGATGACGGCACGAAGTTCGACTCCAGCAAGGACCGCAATCAGCCGTTCCGCTTCCCGCTCGGCGCCGGGCACGTGATCCGGGGCTGGGACGAAGGGGTCGCCGGCATGAAGGTAGGGGGAAAGCGCCGGCTGACCATTCCCTCGGAGCTGGGCTACGGAGCGCGCGGCGCCGGCGGGGTGATCCCGCCGAACGCCACGCTGATGTTCGAAGTCGAGCTGCTAGGGGTCAAGTAGGGTCCGGAAGAGCTCCCTCTCCCCCGGCACGGGGGAGAGGGGGACGGGATCAACCCTTATAGACAGGCCGGATGTCCACCGGTACGTCGTTGAGGCGCTCGATGGCGTCGAGCAGGCTCTTCTGCGGCTTGCCGTACTTGTCCAGGAAGCTCTTCGTCCCCTCGTAGTCGCCCGCGGCCTGCAGCATCAGCATGTCGTGCAGGAGGTCGCGGATGGCGCCAGGGAACTTCTCCGAGACGGCACGGAAACGGCCGGCCTCGTCCACCTGGAGCGCGCCCTTCTCCATCAGGTAGCTGAACTGCGCCACGACCCCCTGGCCGTGCGCCTCGTGAACCCCGAAGCGGGCGGAGCGGAACAGGCCGGCCACGTAGGTCGGCTCCAAGGTGCGCCGCAGCTCGGCGGGCATGTCCCCGCGCTGCATCAGGGCCAGGATGTTGTAGACGCCCATCACGTCGGCCTTGGCCTCTTCCAGCGTGCCGAAGAGCTCCTTCAGCTCCAGGCGCACCTCGGTCTTCTTGCCGTTCTTCGTGATCGTCCCCGGTCCCAGGCCGTGGGACAGCTCGTGGTGCAGCACCTCGTTGAAGTAGGCGTCGAAGGCGACGTCCTTGATCTGATCCTGGGAGATCACCCGTTCGGCGATGGGCATCAGGATCTTGTCGTACTTGGCGCGCATGGTGTTGCGCAGCAGGACCTTTTTGGAGCCCTTGACCTCGCGCACCCGCTCGTCGTTGGGGAGGTTGAAGGCCAGGGTCTGCACGCCGGCCTTGGTGTCGCCCGCGGTGAAGACCGTGTCCACGACCCGGATCGGGCTCTCGGTGCCGCGGTTCGGGTTCTTGTGCTCGTCGGGGATGGGGAGGTTGCCCTCCAGCCAGGGGAGCCGCTCCTTGTAGCGGGTGAGGGCAGCCGACTCTTTCGGCAGGTTGACCGTGACGAACGCCTCGAACGCGGTCTTGTACCCGAAGAGGAGGTCCTCGTAGGTCTCATAGGGGCCGATGGTGACCTCGACGGGGGCGTCCAGGTCCATCCAGGCCATGTCGCTTTCATAATAGTCGTCGGTCTCGAAGGCGGTCGCGCGCAGCTCCAGGAAGCGCTTGAGCGAGGCGTTCGAGGTCGCCGCGGCAGCCTCGCGCAGGAGCTTCGCCGCGGGCTGGAGCCATTGGCGGTACTCCTGGGAGTAGGGCACGGCTTGCAGGCCGGAGCCGTTGCGCCGGATCACGGTCGTGCCCGAGGTGAACCGCTCCTTGTCCGCGGCGTTCTTCCCGACCCAGGACTCGAACTCCTGCTTGGTCATGTCCTCGGGGTAGTAGCCGGCGCCTTCCGGGTGCGGCTTGTCGCCGAGGAAGGGCTTGAACTCGTCGAGACGGTCCCAGGGGCCGGCATTGAGCTCGAAGAACTCGCGGGCGGCCACCGACGCCTTGCCGTCCTTGTCGGTCCAGGCTGCGACCTTGTCCCGCATCTCGGGGTTGCCGACCCAGACCTGACGCAGGAAGATCTCGTCCATCTGGCGGGCGGCCTTGACGAGCAGGTCGAGGACGCGGCGGTCTTCGAGGGAGAGGGCGGAGAGGTCCGCCTCCAGCGGAGTGGGCGAGAACTTGGCGAGCCTCTGCTCGATGTCAGACACGATCTGGATCTCCGGAGCCCGGCCCTTGGGCTGATCCGTTTTCGCCGCGGCCGGATCGTCAGCCGGTCCGGCGCAGGCGGCGAGCGCGAGCCCGGCCAGGCAGAGAAGGTGGATACGCATGGGGTCTCCTTTCGGTCGAGTCCCTCCAAGGCACAGACCCTGTATCCTGGCACACTCTCTGCCGCAGCCGCACCACCTCCCCGACCACCACCAGCACGGGGGAGGCGAGACCCGCCGCCTTCTCTGCGATGTCCGACAGCGGAGAGACCACCACCCGCTCCCCCGGCAGGCTGCCCCGCGAGATCGCCGCCGCCGAGGTGGAGGGCGCCCGGCCGCTCTCGACGAGCCGCTCCGCGATCTCGGCTAGACGACTGTGCCCCATGAGGATGACCAGCGTATCCACCCGGGCGGCGGCCTGCCAGTCGACCCGGTCCCGGCCGTCGCAGTGGCCGGTCACCACCATGAAGCTCGCCGCGACCCCCCGGTGGGTCACCGGGATTCCGGCCAGGGCCGGGACGCCGAGAGCGCTGGTCACTCCGGGCACCACCTCGCAGGGGACTCCCGCCTCGGCGCAGGCGAGCACCTCCTCGGCGCCCCGGCCGAAGAGGAACGGGTCCCCGCCCTTGAGGCGGACCACGACCTTCCCCTCCAGGGCATGGCGGATGAGGATGTCGTGGATCTCCTCCTGCGGGCAGGAATGCCGGCCCGGCTCCTTGCCGGCATAGATCAGCTCCGCGTCCTCGGGAACCTCGGCCAGCAGCTCGGGGCTGACCAGCCGGTCGTAGACCACCACTTCAGCCCGGCGCAGGAGGCGCATGCCGCGGATGGTCATCAGGTCCGGATCGCCGGGTCCGGCTCCTACCAGATAGATCATGGAGCCACACCGAGGATCTCGGCGAAGCGGCTGCGAGCGGCCCCCTCGTCCCCCTGGCGGAGCAGGTCGAGCACGTCGGAATCCACCAGCTGATACCAGAGCTCGCGCCGCTCCCCAAAGTCGGGCCGGCTTGCCAGGAGGGGTGCCCGAACCGCCCCGGCGAGAGAGAGGAAGCGGCCGTACTCCTCCCCCAGCTCGCTCTCCAGCCGCTGGCGCAGGCGGACGGCGAGGGCCGGCGCCTTGCCGTTCGTCGAAATCGCGATGGCCAGGTCACCCCGCCGCACGATGGCCGGAGCGATGAACCCGCAGCGGGGAGGATCGTCCACCGTGTTGATGAGGATGTTGCGGCGCTGCGCCTCCCGCCAGACTGCCTCGGCGATTTCGGGAGGCTGTCCGCAGACGATGGCCAGAACCATTCCGTCGAGGTCGCTCTCCTCGTAGGAGGTCCGATGGGTCACGACGGCCCCGGCCGCGAGCAGGCCGTGGACCTTCTCCTCGGCGAGGGGGCCCGTTCCGATCACCAGGCAGGAGCGTCCGCGCAGGTCCAGAACGACTGGGTACATCAGACCTCCAGGCTCTGAACCGTGACCCCGTGGCGATCGATCTCCAGAGCCAGCCGGACGCGGTCGGTGCGCAGGCCCAGCCGGTAGACGCCCGGGGCCTGGACCGTGAAAAGCATCTCCTCGACGACCTGCCCGGCCAGCTCGCGCAGCGCGCGGTTGACCGACTCGGTCGCCTGCCGCGCCGCCGCTCCGCGCGGGGTCCGGTGAAAGAGGCGGAGCAAAGCCTGCTCGCTCTCGGCCCCGTGCAGCTTGCGGGCGCGGCCGGTCTGGAGGGACATCTCGGTCAGCGCCTCCAGCGACCCGAGGAGGGGCTCCTCAACGTTGCCGGCGGCCACGGCGCCGGCCAGATCCTCGTACCGGGCACGCGCCCCCGGCTCGCGGACCGTTTCGAGCACGCCGTCGATCTCGGCAAGCAGGATCTCGCGCTGCGCCGGATCGATGTCAACGCTGGACGGCATGGAGCGCTCCGCGGTGCAGGATGGCCTCGATCTCGTGCTCGAACCCCCCGGTCTCCAGCGGGCAGTGGATGCCGCACTCCTTGGGCGCGTTCGTCTCCCACCACCAGCGCCCGGCCCGGGGGTCTTCCCCCTTGGCCGTCGGCCGCGTGCAGGGGGCGCAGCCGATGCTCGTGAAACCCTTCTCATAGAGCGGGTGCATGGGCACGTCGTGCTCGCGGACGTAATCCCAGACCTCCTCCACGGTCCAGTCGGCAAGCGGGTTGATCTTGGCGAGGCCGCCGTGCTCGTGATCGATCTCGACCTTGCGGATGTTGGCCCGGCTCGCCCACTGCTCGCGGCGCAGGCCGGTGATCCAGGCATCCAGACCTTCGAGCGCGCGGCGGACCGGCTCGACCTTGCGCACCTTGCAGCAGAGGAG
>DATLNC010000094.1:0-9214 GCA_035536935.1 Thermoanaerobaculia bacterium | reverse complement strand
AGGACGAGCTCGCGCCCGTGGCCCTCGCGCTCAACCGCCTGGCCGAAACCGCCGAGGCCCAGTTCGACGCCGTGCGCGACGAGCGCGACCATCTCAAGGCCATCCTCTCCAGCATGTCCGAAGGGGTTCTGGTAGTCGCCGCCGACGGCCGCGCCCGCCTGGTCAACCCCGCCTTCCGCCGGCTTTTCGATATCGAGGAAGCCGCCGAGGTGACCGGCAGGCCGATCCTCGAGATCATCCGCCAGCCCGGACTGGCCAGTCTGGTAGACGACACGCTCCGCCTTGGCAAGGGGCAGAGCGGCCAGATCGAGATCCCCGCTCCGGATCGGCGGACGCTGCTCCTGGCGAGCGCCGCCCTGGCCGGCGGCGAGCGCGGCGCGGTCGTGGTGGCCCGCGACACCACCGAGCTCACCCGCGTGGCCGACATGCGCCGCGACTTCGTGGCCAACGTCTCGCACGAGCTGAAGACCCCGCTCGCCGCGATCCGCGGCTATGCCGAGACCCTGCGCGACGGCGCCTTGGACGAGCCGGCCACCGCCAGCCGCTTCAACGAGCGCATCCTGGTGCAGTGCCGGCGCCTCCAGGCGCTTTTGGACGATCTCCTCACCCTCTCGCGCCTGGAGAGCGTGACGCCGCAGCCCTCCGAGCGCGAGCCGGTCGAGCTGCCGGCGGTGATCCACCGCGCCGCCGAGGTGCTCTCCGACGCCGCCAGCGAGCGCCATGTCCGGATCGAGCTGGACGTGGACGAGGAGGTCCCGGCCTTCTCCGGAGACCCGGAAGGGATCGAGCGCCTCGTGGTCAACCTGCTAGACAATGCGGTCAAGTACAACCGGCCCGAGGGGACCGTGCGCCTCCGCCTCTCGCAGGCCGACGGCCACGCCCTCCTGGAAGTGAGCGACACGGGCATCGGCATCCCGCAGGACGCCCTCTCCCGCATCTTCGAACGCTTCTATCGCGTGGACAAGGGGCGCTCCCGCGACGAAGGGGGCACCGGCCTCGGTTTGGCGATCGTGAAGCATGTGGCCCAGACCCACGGCGGCCATGTCGAGGTGGAGAGCCGCATCGGCAAGGGCAGCACGTTCCGGGTGCGGCTGCCGCTGGGGTGACGCAGACTTGTCACACGGTAGAAACCTTTTGCAGGTAAGATGGTGAAGCCATGGAACGACATCTCGATCAGGAGCTGGACCGCGCGCGGCAGATGCTGCTCAGGATGGGCGGCATGGTGGAAGGCATGGTCTCGCGGGCCACGCAGGCCCTCCTGGAGCGCAAGTCCGATCTGAGCGCCGAGGTCATACAAAGCGACAGCGACGTCGATCACCTGGAGATCGAGATCGACGAGGTCTGCCACAGCATCCTGGTGCGCCGGCAGCCCACGGCGGTGGACCTGCGCTTCATCGTCGCCGTGATGAAGATCAACAACGACCTCGAGCGCATCGGCGACTCGGCTGTGAACATTGCCCAGTCGGTGGAGCAGCTCAACGAGCAGCCGCCGCTCAAGCCATACATCGACCTGCCCCACCTCTCGCAGCTCGTACAGGCCATGGTGCGCAAGAGCCTGGATGCCTTCGTCAACCGCGACGCGGCCCTGGCCAACGAGGTTTGCCGCTCGGACGACGCGGTTGACGGCCTTTATAAACAGATTTTTCGCGAGCTGCTGACCTTCATGATCGAGGACCCGCAGACCGTGAGCCGGGCGCTCCACCTGCTCCTCGTCTCGCGCAACCTGGAGCGCATCGCGGACCATGCCACGAACATCGCCGAGGACGTGATCTATTACGTCGAGGGCCGCGACATCCGGCACTCCATGAGCCAACACCAGCAAACTGCCTGATGCCCAGGGTCCTCTTCCTCTGCACCGGCAACTCGGCGCGCAGCATCCTCGCGGAATACCTGCTGCGCAGCCTGGACCCGCGCTTCGAGACCTATAGCGCCGGCTCCCATCCCAAGGGCGAGGTCCACCCGCTCGCCATTCAGGTCCTGAGGGAGGTCTACGGGATCGACGCGGGCGATGCCCGCAGCAAGTCGTGGGAAGTGCTCCGGGAGATTGACTTCGATCACGTGATCACGGTCTGCGACAACGCCCGCCAGAGCTGCCCCATCTGGCCCGGCAAGGCGGTCATGTCCCACTGGGACCTGGAAGATCCCGCGGCCGTCGAGGGGACGGAAGCGGAGAAGCTCCGCGCCTTCGAAGAGACGGCCCGCCTCCTCCACGACCGCTTGGCAACCTTCCGCGAGACGCGTACGGCTTAGAAGTTGTAGACGGTAAAGACACCAATCTCCTGGTACGTACCCTTCTTGTTCGCGTTCGTCGAGCCGATGGTGCCGTTGCTCGTGCCCAGCGTGCCGCCCTCGACTTCGGCGTTCTTGTAAACCAGCGAGCCCGCGAAGGCTTTGTTGAGCGTCCATTGCAGGCCGGCGTTGTAGTAGGTGAACTGGAGGTTCGGTTTGAGGTCCTTGCTGGGATCGGCCTGGTCGTAGCGGCCGAAGACGGCCCACTTGGGATCGATGTTGAACAGGGCCCAGCCCGAGAAGCCGTCGGACTTGTCGGTGGCGGCCGTGGTGACGCTGCTCCAGTTCTTGGCCTGGAAGTACTCGCCGCCGATCCGGAAGCGGTCGGTGTTGTAGGCGATCAGGGCGTCGCCGCGGGTCGCCGTATGCCTGGCCGGAGCCGCATCGGTCTCCTGGCCGCGCTTGCCGCTGTAGCCGCCGACCGCGAGGTTCAGCCCCTTGACCGGTGTGAAGGAGACCCGGCCCTCGAAGTCCACGGTCTTGCTGCGCGTCGGATTGCTGAAGCCGCGGCCGTTGCCCACCGTGAAGTAGTAGCCGAAGAGGGGCTTGGCGCCGGTGAAGTGGAAGCCCCACTCGGCCGAGGAGCCGAAGCTCAGGTGGTCGGTGATCGTCGTATCGATGTAGCGCAGGCCGTACAGGCCCTCGACGTAGGGGATCCAGGGCGTATCGGCCGAGCCGAGCCGGAAGACCGCCATGGGGCTGATCTGGGCCTGCACGTAGGCCTTCTTCACGAACACGTCATACCGGCGGGCGCCCTGGTCGCCGATGTCGGACTGGAACTGTGCAGACCACACCTTGTCGAAGTTGTGGGTGAAGGTGAAGTAGGTGCGCTTGACGTCAATGCCCACGCCGCTGTCGTTGCTCTCGATGCCTGTGGCCTCGTCCTTGTTGGACTTGTTGCTGACGTCGGCATAGACGCGGATGCCGAACTTGTTGTTGGGAAACTCCGCGGGAGCAGCCGCCTTGGGAGTCGGCCGCTCATAGGCGGGCAGGTTGTGCTTGAAGAGGTAGAGATCGACGGCCGTCTCATTCTCGGCCACGATCGTCTCGCCTCCCGGGCCGGCCCCAGGCAGCGTCACGGACTGCCCCATGTCCCCCGACTCCGACCACGACTTGTAGCGCTCGGGGGTGTTGAATAGATAAATCCGGCCGTCCTTCTCGACTTCCCTGTAATACAGACCCACCACCTGCGCCGATGCCATCGAGGTGGCCAACAGCGCCAACAGCATCAGCAGACCGGCCGCGAATCGAGTTGCTTTGGGCATTCCTTTGCTCTCCTTTCGAGTTCGAGGAGAGGATAGGAAGCCGGCCCGTACGTCCCTGCGACGGCCCTGTGACAGGCTTGCGACAGCTCACACGGGCCTGCCTTTGTCACCCCGCTGTCACACAGCGGTAGGCTCGCTGCCAAACCCCTCTGCGATCCTCTCGTTCGAGAGGAGAGAACGATGAAAAACAATCTGAAGGTAGCTCCCTTGATCCTCGTGCTGGCGGCGAGCTCCCTTTCCGCGCAGGCGGTCAAGGTCGATGCTGGCATCCCGGGCTACAGCAAGACGAGCGGCGTCTCGGGCAACATGAGCTCGGTCGGCTCCGACACGCTCAACAACCTGATGACGCTGTGGGCCGAGAGCTTCCGCAAGCAGTACCCGAACATCCGCATCCAGATCGAGGGCAAGGGCTCCTCCACGGCGCCCCCGTCCTTGATCCAGGGCACCGCCCAGCTCGGCCCCATGAGCCGCTTGATGAAGGCTGACGAGATCGACGGCTTCGAGAAGAAGTACGGCTACAAGCCGACGCCGATCCGCGTCGCGGTCGACGCCCTCGCGGTCTACGTGAACAAGGACAATCCGCTCCAGCAGCTCACTTTGCAGGAGGTCGACGCGATCTTCTCCAAGGGCCGCGCCTGCGGCGGCAAGGGAATCGCCAATTGGGGCCAGACCGGCCTCAAGGACGGCAACTGGGCAAGCAAGCCGATCAGCCTCTACGGCCGCAACTCCGCCTCCGGCACCTACGGCTTCTTCAAGGAGCACGCGCTCTGCAAGGGCGACTACAAGGACACGGTCAAGGAACAGCCCGGCTCCGCCTCCGTGGTGCAGGGCGTCTCCGAGGACAAGTTCGCCGTCGGCTACTCCGGCATCGGCTACCGCACCTCGGGCGTCAAGCCGCTCAAGCTCGCCGCCAAGAAGGGCGGCCAGTACTTCGGCACCGACCCCGCCGACGTCTACGCGGGCAACTACCCGCTGTCGCGCTATCTCTACGTCTACGTCAACAAGGCGCCCAACAAGCCGCTCGACCCGCTGGTCCGCGAGTTCCTGAAGTTCGCCCTCTCCAAGGAAGGCCAGGAGACCGTGGTCAAGGACGGCTACCTTCCCATCCCGGCCAAGGTGGCGCAGGAAGAGACCGCAAAAATAAAGTGAGCCCGGTGCACCCTCAGACCGCTCGCAAAAGGCTGATCGCCGATCGCGCCGCCCGCTGGGTCGTCTCGGCGGGCGGACTTGCGATCATCGTCAGCATCCTGGGCATCCTCGTCTTCATCCTGGCCGAGGTCTGGCCCCTCATGTCCAAGGCCCGCGTGCGCACCGTGCGCGAGATCCCCCTGCCAGGCCCTCCGGCCGGGGCCCTGGTCTCGGACGAGCACCGCACCTACGTCGCCGCCCTGGCCGCGGACGGCCACGTCCGGATGGTCCGCCTGAAGGATGGAAAGCTGGCCGGCGACGTGGACCTGGGCACCGGACCTCTGACCGGCATGAAGGTGCCCGCGGGACAGATCGTGCTCACCGGCGCCACCCGCGACGGCCGCGTCGTCCTGGCGCCGGTCTCCTTCGAAGTCACCTTCGAGGGCCAGACCCAGGTCATCACCCCCGCGGTCAAGGATCCGATCCTGCTGGAGCTCGATCCGCAGCGGCGCCCGCTCGGCGCCTTTGCCGCCCAGGTCGACGAGGAGGGAGGCGCCACATCCGCGGCCCAGCTCGCCGATGGAACCATCGCCGTGGTGCGCCGCTCCAGCCAGGAAAACACGATGACGGGGGAAATGACCGAGTCCGTGCAGCGCTTCGAGGCCCAGGCCCCGGGCCGGCTCACCGCCCTCGTGATCGACGACGGCCAAACCTCTCTCTACGGCGGCACGGCCCGCGGCGAGATCCTCTGGTGGCCGCTCGCCGAGGGCCAGCCCGGCCGGGTCCGGGCCGCCTCCGCCGGCCCCTCTTCAATCACCGCCCTCGACCTGCTGATCGGCGGGCGCTCCCTGGTGGTCGGCCAAAAGAACGGCGCCCTGAGCATCTGGCTGCAGACCCGCGAGAGCCAGGGGGGTGACGTCTTCCGCCTGACCCGGGTGCGCGACTTCCCCCGCAGCGCAACGGCCATCCGCCAGATCGCGCCGTCCGAGCGCGGCAAGGGCTTCCTGGCCATGGGGGACGGCGGAAAGCTCGGCCTCTACTACTCCACCTCGCACCGCACCCTGTGGACGGGCGACGCTCCCATCAAACGGGGCGCCGGCCTGTTCTACACCCCCAAGACCGACGGCGTGTATCTGGCGGGCGAGGGCAAGCTGGCCGAGCTCGACGTTTTCAACCCGCACCCCGAGGTGACCTGGAAGACCCTGTTCGGCAAGGTCTGGTACGAGGGGTACGACGAGCCCGCGCACGTCTGGCAGTCGAGCAGCGGCAGCGACGACTTCGAGCCCAAGCTCTCGCTCACGCCGCTCCTGGCAGGCACGCTCAAGGGGACCTTCTATTCCCTGCTGCTGGCGATCCCGCTCGGTGTGCTCGGCGCGATGTACACGTCGCAGTTCATGCACCCGTCCTACAAGCGGGTCCTCAAGCCGATGGTGGAAATCATGGCCTCGCTGCCCAGCGTGGTCCTCGGCTTCCTCGCCGGGCTCTGGCTGGCCCCGCGGATCGAGGAGGCGATGCCGGCGCTGATCCTGATGCCCGTGATCCTTCCGGTCCTGATCCTGGCCGCGGGATTGCTTTGGAACAGATCAACGTCGCGCGCCTTCCGCACCGGCACCGAAGCGATCCTGTTCGTCTTCGTTCTCGCCTTCGGGATGTGGCTCTGTTTCCAGCTCTCCGGTCCCTTTGAAAAGCTTGCTTTCGGCGGCAGCTTCCAAGGCTGGCTCGGCCAGAGCACCGGCCTCCACTACGACCAGCGCAACGCCATCGTGGTCGGCCTCGCCATGGGCTTCGCCGTGATCCCGATCATCTTTGCCATCGCCGAGGATGCATTTTCCAACGTGCCGGCCAACCTGGTGGCCGGCTCCCTCGCGCTGGGCGCGGACCGCTGGCAGACCGTGACGCGCGTGGTCCTGCCCACGGCCTCGCCGGGCATCTTCTCGGCCATCATGATCGGCTTCGGCCGCGCCGTGGGCGAGACCATGATCGTGCTCATGGCCACAGGCAACACGCCGATCATGGATTGGAACCCATTCAACGGCTTCCGGACGCTGTCGGCCAACATCGCCGTGGAAATCCCGGAAGCGCCGCACGGCAGCACGCTCTATCGGACGCTCTTCCTGGCCGGCCTGCTGCTGTTCGTCGTGACCTTTGTGATCAATACCGTCGCGGAGCTGGTCCGCCAGCGGCTGCGCGAGCGGTATTCACAACTATGAAACGAGCGCAACGCTCCGAGCTCTTCGGGCAGGCGATGACCTGGCTCTGCGGCGGCGCGCTCGCCTTCAACCTGCTGCTGGTGATCGGCATCATGGGCCTGCTGGCTTGGCACGGCCTCGGCTACTTCTGGCAGAAAGAGCTCGTCCAGCTCACCTTGAAGGACGGCACCAGCCTCCTCGGCGAAATCTGGGAAGCCGAGCCCGCGATGGATCGCTTCCGCATCAAGACCGCCAACCGCGACGTGGGCGGGCTCGACTTCGCCTGGATCAAGGAAGTCGACGTCGCCTCCCGGACCCGGCCCACCGGAGCGGTTCTCCTGGAGCGCCTGGAGTGGGGCAACTTCCACGGCTACATGGAAGAGCTGCGCGACGGCGACAAGGTCCTCGCGCGCGGCCCGGAAGCGACCTGGAAGGCCTTCCACGAGCTGCACGAAAAGAAAGCGAGACAGCGCGAGCAGGTCGAGGAACTGGAAAAGGGAGAGATCGGCGACGTCAACTATGAGATCGAAAAGCTCCGGCTGGAAGGCCGCACCGCCGGGCTCGCCAAGCGCGAAGCCGAGTACCAGCAGCTCGCCGACCGCCTGTTCAAGCTGCGCGAGGAGCTCGACAAGGGCACGCTCGTCATGAAGTCCGTGGATGGCCAGACCAAGGAGATGCCGGTCGCCATGGTGGTCCGCGCCATCCGCCCCAACGGCATGGGCGTCCTCGGAAAGACAGGGCTCTATCTCTCGCGTGGTTGGGAATTCATCACGGCCGACCCGCGGGAATCCAACACCGAAGGGGGCATCTTCCCGGCGATCTTCGGCACGGTCATGATGGTCTTCATCATGTCCTTCGCCGTGGCGCCGCTCGGCGTGCTCGCCGCGCTCTACCTGCGCGAGTATGCCAAGCAGGGACTGCTGGTGCGGATGGTGCGGATCGCGGTCAACAACCTGGCCGGCGTCCCCTCCATCGTGTTCGGCATGTTCGGGCTCGGCTTTTTTGTCTACCTGGTCGGCGGCTCGATCGACCGGCTCTTCTACCCCGAATCGCTGCCCACGCCGACCTTCGGCACGGGCGGCATCCTCTGGGCGAGCCTGACGCTCGCGCTGCTGACCGTGCCGGTAGTGATCGTGGCTACCGAGGAAGGCTTGGCGGCAGTGCCGCGCATCGTGCGCGAAGGATCGCTGGCCCTGGGCGCCACCAAGTTCGAAACCATCTGGCGCGTGGTGATCCCGGCCGCGGCCCCGGGCATCCTCACCGGGATGATCCTGGCCATGGCGCGGGCCGCCGGCGAGGTCGCCCCGTTGATGATCGTGGGCATGGTAAAGCTGGCGCCATCGCTGCCCATCGACGGCAGGCCGCCGTTCGTCCACTTCGAGAGGAAGTTCATGCACCTCGGCTTCCACATCTTCGACGTCGGCTTCCAGAGCCCCAACGTCGAAGCCACGACGCCGCTGGTGTTCGCCACCGCGCTGCTCCTGATCGTGGTGGTGACCCTGATGAACATCGTTGCAATCATGCTCCGCAACCACCTGCGGAGAAAATATGCAGGGAGCGCAGTGTGATGACTCAGACGATCAATCCGGCGCTCGACCCCGGGATCAAGGATCCGGTCCTCGACGTCGAGTCGCTGTCGCTCTGGTACGGCGAGAAGCAGGCGCTGCGCGAAGTCTCGCTCAAGATCCCGGAGAAGAAGATCACGGCCTTCATCGGCCCCTCGGGATGCGGCAAGTCGACTCTGCTGCGCTGCATCAACCGCCTGAACGACCTGATCGACAACGTCAGGATCGATGGGGACATCAAGTTCCAGGGCGGCAGCATCTTCGATCCGCGGCTGGAGATCAACGCGCTGCGCAAGCGGATTGGAATGGTTTTCCAGAAGTCGAATCCCTTCCCGAAGTCGATCTACGAAAACGTGGCGTACGGGCCGCGCCTCCAGGGGATCAAGCGCAAGCGCGACCTGGACGAGATCGTGGAGAAAAGCCTGCGCGGCGCCGCGCTCTGGGACGAGGTCAAGGACCGCCTTGAAGACAGCGCCCTCGGCATGTCCGGAGGCCAGCAGCAGCGCCTGTGCATCGCCCGCGCGATCGCGGTGGAGCCCGAGGTGATCCTGCTCGACGAGCCCTGTTCGGCCCTCGACCCCATCGCCACGGCGCGCATCGAGGAGCTGATGCAGGACTTGAAGACCCAGTACACGCAGGTCATCGTCACCCACAACATGCAGCAGGCCTCCCGAGTGTCCGACTACACGGCCTTCCTCTACCTGGGAGAGTTGATCGAGTACGGCGCCACCGAGAAGATCTTCATCAACCCGATGAAGAAGCAGACCGAGGACTACAT
>DATLNC010000093.1:0-9198 GCA_035536935.1 Thermoanaerobaculia bacterium | reverse complement strand
ACCCCGAGGACGCCTACCACGTGCCGGGCGCGCTGCGGCTGCGTGGGCCCGTGCGGGAGGAGGTGCTGGAGCGCACCCTGGGCGAGCTCGTCCGCCGGCACGAGGCGCTGCGCACCGTCTTCCGGAACGCGGTCCAGGTGGTGCTGCCACCGTCGAGCTTTGAGCTGCCCGTGGTGGACCTGCCCGGCGAGGCCGAGGCCTGGCGCCTGCTGGAACAGGAGGCGAGCCGGCCGTTCGATCTGCAGACCGGACCTCTGGTCCGCGCCCTCCTCCTGCGGGTCGGTGAGAAGGAGCGGCTCCTGGCGGTGGTGATGCACCACATCGTCTCCGACGCCTGGTCGCTGGGCGTGCTGCTGCGGGAGCTGGGGACGATCTACGCAGCCTTCGCGGCCGGCGAGGCTTCGCCGCTGCCGGAGCTGCCGGTGCAGTATCCGGACTACGCCCGATGGCAGCGGCAGTGGCTCGCGGGCGAGGTCCTGGAGCGGGAGGTGGCGCACTGGCGGCGCGCCCTGGCGGGGTCGGCCGATCCGCTGGAGCTGCCCTACGACCGTCCGCCGTCGCCGGCGATGGACACCCGCGGCGGGCGGCGGCCCTGTGAGCTGTCCGCCGACCTCTTCGGCCGGCTGACGGAGCTGGCGCGGCGGGACGGCTGGACCCCGTTCATGGCCTTGCTCGCGGGCTGGCAGGCCCTCCTCTCGCGCTACAGCGGGCAGGAGGACGTAGTGGTGGGCTCGCCCGTGGCAAACCGCACCCGCCTGGAGCTGGAGGGGCTGATCGGCTTCTTCACCAACACCCTGGCGCTGCGGCTCGACCTGTCGGGCGACCCGTCCTTCTGGGAGCTGGGGCGCCGGGTGCGCGCCGCGGCCCTGGACGCCTACGCGCACCAGGACGTCCCCTTCGAGAGGCTCGTGGAGGAGCTGCACCCGGACCGGCACCTGGGGCGCAACCCGCTGTTCGCGACCATGCTCGTCCTGCAGAAGGCGGCAGCCGGCCCGGTCCTCCCGGGTGTCGAAACCGAGCTGCTGGACGTTGACACGGGCACCGCGAAGTTCGACCTCACCCTCATGCTCGTCGAGGATGGCGGTGGCGCGGTAGGTGACATGGAGTACGCCCGCGATCTGTTCGACGCCGAAACCGTGGACCGGATGCTCGGCCACCTGCGGACGCTGCTCGAGGGCGCCGTGGCAGATCCCAGCCGGAGGCTCTCCGACCTGCCGCTGCTCACCGCGGCCGAGCAGGCGGAGCTGGTGGTATGGAGCCGGCCTCTGACGCCCGAGCCGCCGAAGCTCCTGGTGCACGAGGGGGTGTCGTCCCAGGCGGCGCGGACACCGGACGAGGTGGCGGTGATCAATGGCGATCAGAGCCTGACCTACGCCGAGCTGCTGGACCGCGCCCGGGCCCTGGCGATGACGCTGCGCCGTCTGGGAGTAGGGCCGGACGTGCCCGTGGGCCTTTTCCTGGAGCGCTCGCTGGGCATGATGGTGGCGGTCCTCGGCGTGCTGGAGGCCGGCGGCGCCTATCTGCCCCTGGACCCCACCTGGCCGGAGGAGCGCCTGCGCCTCATGCTGGAGGACGCCCACGCGCCGGTGCTGGTCACGCATGGTCCGTTGGCCGGGAAGGTGCCGGAGGGCACGGCTGCCGTCGTCCTGGCTGACGAGGTCACGCTGGACGGGCCGCTGCCATCCTCTGGAACCATCCCCGACAACCTTTGCTACGTCGTCTACACCTCGGGCTCCACCGGCCGGCCCAAGGGCGTGGCCATGACTCACGCGGCCATCACGGCCATGCTCCTGTGGCAGCAGCGCACCTCCTCCGCGAAGGCCGGGCGCACGCTCCAGTTCACTTCGCTCTCCTTCGACGTCTCCTTCCAGGAGATCTTCTCGACCTGGTGGGCCGGCGGCACCCTGGTGCTGGTCTCCGAGGACGTGCGGCGCGACCCTCCGGCCCTCGCCCGCCTGCTGGCCGAGCAGCGCATCGAGCGCCTCTTCCTGCCGTTCGTGGCCCTGCAGCAACTGGCGATGGCGGGGCCCTTGCCTTCGAGCCTGCGGGAGGTGATGAGCGCGGGCGAGCAGCTCTACGTGACCCCGCAGGTGGAGGAGCTGTTCTCCCGGCTGCCCGGGGCCGAGCTGCACAACCACTACGGCCCTTCCGAGACCCACGCTGTGACCTGGCTCGATCTTCAGGGTGACCCGGCGCGCTGGCCGGAGCGCCCGCCCATCGGCGTGCCCCTGGACCATGCCCGGGTCTTCCTCCTGGACGTCAACCTCCAGCCTGTCCCCGTGGGGGTCGCGGGCGAGGTCTGGGTGGGCGGCGCGGGCCTGGCGCGGGGCTACCTGGGCCGGCCGCGCCTTACGGCCGAGCGCTTCCTCCCCGACCCGTTCCACTGGGCCGGGGGGTGGAAGCCGGGCGGTCGTCTTTACCGCACGGGCGATCTGGCGCGGCGCCGGCCGGACGGGATCTTCGAGTTCCTCGGCCGCCGCGACTCCCAGGTCAAGATCCGCGGCCACCGCGTCGAGCTGTTCGAGGTGGAGACGGTCCTGGCCCGCCATCCCGCCGTGCAGCAGGCGGCCGCAGCGGTCCGCGGCGAGACCTCAGGTGGGCGCCGTCTGGTGGGCTACGTGGTCCTCCGCGACGGGGTGAAGTCTCCCGCCTTCGGCGAGCTGCGGGCGTTCCTCTCGGAGAGCCTGCCCGACCCCATGGTCCCCACGGCCTGGGCGCTCCTAGACACGCTCCCGCTCACCCCCACGGGCAAGCTCGACCGCCGCGCCCTCGCCCGCATCGAGCATCAAGAGGGGACGACCGGCGAAGGCGAGCCCTTTGTGGGGCCGCGCACCCCGGCCGAAGAGCTGCTCGCCACGGTCTGGACCGAGGTGCTGGGCGCACCCCGGGTGGGCGCCCTGGACGACTTCTTCCAGCTCGGCGGCCACTCGCTCCTCGCCACCCAGGTGGCGTCGCGCATCCGCGAGGCGTTCGGGGTGGACCTGCCGCTGCGGCGGATCTTCGAGGCTTCGACCCTCTCGGCCATGGCCGCCGCGATCCTGGACGTGGAGGGGGCCCCGTCCGCGCCGCCGATCCGGCGAGTGCCGAGAACGGGTGACCTCCCGCTCTCCTTCGCCCAGGAGCGCCTCTGGTTTCTCGACCGCCTGCAGCCGGGCGGCTCCGCCTACAACGTGCCCCTGGTCCTCACCGCCGAAGGACAGCTGGACCCCGATCGCCTGGCCGCGGCTCTCACGGAGGTCGTCCGCCGCCACGAGGTCCTGCGCACCGTCTTTGCCGAGCGCGACGGCTCGCCGGTCCAGGTGGTGCTCCCCGCCGCGCCGGTGCCGGTCCCCGTTCTGGATCTGCGTCTCGCGGAACAAGTTGCCTTGCAGCCGTTCGACCTCGCCGCCGGACCGCTGCTGCGGGCCGTGGTGGTGGAGCTGGCCCCGGAGCGGAGCCTGGTGCTCCTGAACCTCCATCACATCGTCACGGACGGCTGGTCCATGGGCGTGCTGGTGCGGGAAGTCAACGCTCTCTACGCCGGACGGACGTTGTCCGAACCAGCCGTCCAGTACGCCGACTTCGCGGTCTGGCAGCGGCAGTGGCTCTCGGGCGAGGTGCTGGAGCGGCAGATCGCCTGGTGGCGCGAGCGGCTGCGCGGCGCGCCCGCGGCCCTGGAGCTGCCGGCCGATCATCCGCGTCCGCCGGTCCAGACCCAGCGCGGCGCCGAGCATCGCTTCGAGCTGGCCCCGGCCCTGTTCCGGCGTGTCCTGGAGCTGGCGCGGGAGGAGGGTGTGACCCCCTTCATGGTCCTGGCCGGCGGCCTGTTCGCGCTGCTCTCCCGCCTCACGGGCCAGACGGACGTGCCCATCGGCTCGCCCATCGCGAACCGGAACCGCATCGAGATCGAGGATCTGATCGGGTTCTTCGTGAACACCCTCGTTCTGCGGGTCGACCTGGCGCGCGGGGAGAGCTTCCGCGACCTGCTGCGCCAGGTGCGGGAGGCGAGCCTGGGGGCCTACGCCCACCAGGACGTGCCGTTCGAGAAGCTCGTGGACGAGCTGCACCCGGACCGCGACCTCTCGCGCTCGCCGCTCTTCCAGGTGGCGCTGGCGCTCCAGAACGCGCCGCTGCCCGCAGCCGATTTAGGAGATGTACGCCTGAGCGGCGAGGAGATCCCCACGGGCGTGGCCAAGTTCGATCTGTCTTTCGTTTTTGTCGAGGATGAGGGACGGTTCGCCGGCTTGCTCCAGTACGCCACCGACCTGTTCGAGGCCTCGACGGCGGCGCGCTACGCCCGGCACTTCGCGGTCCTGCTCGACGACCTCACGGCCCGGCCCCGCGCCCGGCTCTCCGAGGCGTCGTTGCTCACGGCAGAGGAGCGGCGGCAGATCGTCCACGAGTGGAACGACACGGCCGCACCCTTCCCCGAGGCCACGATCCACGGCCTGTTCGAGGAGCGCGTGGAGCGCCAGCCGGACGCGCTGGCCGCGGTGTGGGAAGGTGAGTCTCTGACCTATGCCGGCCTGGACGAGCGGGCCAATCGCCTGGCCCGGCTGCTGCGCGAGCGCGGGGTCCGCCCGGGTGTGCCCGTGGGCGTCTGGATGGAGCGGTCGCTCGACATGATCGTGGCCGTGCTCGGCATCCTCAAGGCCGGCGGGCACTACCTGCCACTGGACCCCTCCTGGCCGGCAGAGCGGGCGGAGGCCATCCTGGCCGGGTCGCGGACCCCGGTCGTGGTCACCCGCTCGGCGCTGCTCCGCTCCGTCCAGGACGTCTGGTGGCGGCTCCCGCTCGGCGACGCCGTATGCCTCGACGTGCACGCGCCAGCTCCTCCTGCCGAACCCATCGATCCCGAGGGGGTCCGCGCCCTCTGGGATTTCGTGGCCGAGCGTGCCACCGACCGGGTGACGGCCGGAGGGTTCGTGAGCAGCTACACCGGCCAGCCGTTCTCCGAGGACGAGGTGGACGAGTACCGCGACCGCGTGCTCGCGCTCGCCGCGCCCTGGCTGCGGCCGGAGGCCCGCGTGCTGGAGATCGGCTGTGGCTCCGGCCTGCTCTTCTGGGAGATGGCGCCGCGGGTGGCCCACGCCGTGGGCCTCGATCCCTCGGAGCTCACCCAGGAGCGCAACCGGGCGCGGGCGGCGGCGAATGTCGAGCTGCTCACCGGCTTCGCGCATGAGATGCCCGAGGGGCCGTTCGATCTGATCGTGATGGCGAGCACGGTGCAGTTCTTCCCCGGGCCGGTCTATCTGGAGCGCGTTGTGGAACAGGCCTTGGCGCGTCTCGCTCCCGGCGGCGCCCTCCTCGTGGCCGACGTGCCGGACGCTCGACGGCGGGAAGAATTCCGGCGCTCGGGTGCGACGCCTGGGCGCGAGATGTGGCTCGACGAGGATCTCTTCCGCAACCTCGGAGAGGCGTCCGTCCTCCACCGCGAACAGGGCTTCGCCAACGAGCTACGCTTCCGCTACGACGTGCTGCTGAGGCGAGGAGGGGAGCGCCGAAAGCGCGTCTGGACCGGCTGGCATCTTGATCGTCAGTCCTCGGAGCGCCTGCCCGCGGCAGCCTCTCCGGACGACTTCGCCTACGTCATCCACACCTCGGGCTCGACCGGCCTCCCCAAGGGGATCGGAGTGCAGCACCGGCCAGCCGTAAATCTGATCGGTTGGGTCAACCGGACGATGGGGGTGGGACCGGAAGACCGGCTGCTCTTTGTGACCTCGCTGGGCTTCGACCTGTCGGTCTACGACATCTTCGGCACGCTGGCGGCCGGGGGTGTGATCCACGTGGCTCCCGAGGAGGCGTTGCGCGATCCGGAGCGGCTGATGGCGCTGCTGCGCGACGAGCCCGTCACCATCTGGGACTCGGCGCCGGCCGCGCTCCAGCAGCTCGCACCGCTCTTCCCGGAACGGCAGGAGAGGCTGCGACTGGTGCTGCTTTCGGGCGACTGGATCCCGGTGCGCCTGCCCGCCCAGGCGCGGGCCGCCTTCCCCGGCGCGCGGGTGATCAGCCTGGGCGGCGCCACCGAGGCCACGGTGTGGTCCAACTGGTATCCGATCGGCGAGGTCGAGCCGCGCTGGCCGAGCATCCCCTACGGCCGGCCCATCGCGAACGCCCGCTACCATGTGCTCGACGAGGCGCTGAGCCCCTGCCCCATGGGTATCCCGGGGGATCTTTACATCGGCGGGGATGTGCTCTCCGCCGGCTACGTCTACCAGCCCGAGCTGACCGCGGCGCAGTTCGTGCCGGACCCGTTCGGTGGGGAAGGCGGGCGCCTGTACCGCACGGGCGACCGGGCGCGCTATCTCGCCGATGGCAACCTGGAGTTCCTGGGCCGGATCGACCAGCAGGTGAAGATCCGGGGCTACCGCATCGAGCTGGGGGAGATCGAGATCGCCCTCCTCCGTCACCCCGGCGTGCGCGAGGCGGTCGTGCTGGCGCGGGAGGACGTCCCCGGCGAGAAGCGCCTGGTGGGATACATCGTGCCGTCCCAACTGCCGCCTACGTCGGAGCTGCGCGCCTTCCTGCAGGAGACCCTGCCGGAGTACATGGTTCCCTGGAGCTTCGTGGAGCTCCCGGCGCTGCCGGTCACCAGCAACGGCAAGCTCGACCGGGCGGCGCTGCCGGCGCCCCGTGAGGTGAGAGCCGAGACCACGGCTTTCACAGCGCCGCGCAACGACCTGGAGCGGGCCATCGCGGAGGTCTGGCGCGAGGTGCTCCATCTCGACCGGGTGGGCGTCCAGGAGAGCTTCTTCGAGGTGGGCGGCAGCTCGCTGCTGCTGGCCCGCCTGCAGAGCCGGCTGCGGCAGGCGATCGGCCGGGAGATCCCCTTCGTGGAGCTGTTCCGGCACCCGACGATCGAGAGCCTGGCCCGGAGCCTCGAAGGTGAGGCGCCAAAGCCGGAGGACAAAGCGGAGCAGGCGCGCGCCCGCACCGAGACCCGCCGCGAATCGATGCGGCAGTTGCACGAGAAACGGCGGAGCAGGAGATGAGCAATCTGGAAGGAATCGCCATCGTGGGCATCGCCGCCCGCTTCCCGGGCGCCCGCGACGCCGAAGAGCTGTGGCGCAACCTGCGCGACGGGATCGAGTCCGTCGCCTTCTTCACCGAAGAGGAGCTGGCCGCGGCCGGGGTGGACCCAGCGCTGCTGGCCGACCCGCGCTACGTGCGCGCCAAGGGAGCGCTGGCCGACGCGGACCTTTTCGACGCCGCCTTCTTCGGTTTCACGCCTCGGGAGGCCGAGGCCATGGACCCGCAGCACCGGGTCTTCCTGGAGTGCGCCTGGGAGGCCCTGGAAGACGCGTCCTGCGATCCCGACCGCCCCTCCGGCCGCATTGGCGTCTGGACCGGCTCGGGCTTCAGCAGCTACCTGATGTCGAACCTGCTGCCCAATCAGGAGCGGCTGGCGAGCTTCGGCGGGCTCCAGGTGCTGCTCCTGAACGACCGCGATTTCCTCGCCACGCGCGCCTCCTACGAGCTGGATCTCAAGGGTCCCAGCGTCTCAGTCCAGACCGCCTGCTCGACCTCGCTGGTGGCGGTCCACATGGCCAGTCAGAGCCTGCTCGGCGGGGAGTGCGACCTGGCGCTCGCGGGCGGCGTCTCGATCAGCGCGCCGCTGCGCACGGGCTACCTCTACCAGGAAGGGAGCGTCATGTCCCCGGACGGCTGCTGCCGCGCCTTCGACGCTTCGGCCGGCGGCGCGGTGGAGGGCAACGGCTGCGGCGTCGTGGCCCTGAAGCGCCTGGCCGACGCGGTCGCGGACGGCGACCGGATCTACGGGGTGATCCGCGGCTCGGCGGTCAACAACGACGGCTCGGCCAAGATCGGGTTCACGGCGCCGAGCGTCGAGGGGCAGGCCGAGGTCATCTCCGAGGCGCTGATGATGGCGGGCGTGGAGCCGGAGACGATCGGCTACGTCGAGGCCCACGGCAGCGGCACGCCGCTCGGCGATCCCATCGAGGTGGCGGCGCTCACCCAGGCGTTCCGCGCGGCCGGGGCCAAGGGCGAGGGCTTCTGCGGCATCGGCTCGATCAAGACCAACTTCGGCCACTGCAACACGGCCGCGGGGGTCGCGGGGCTGATCAAGGCGGCGCTGGCGCTGAAGCACGAGACGCTGCCGCCCAGCCTGCACTTCGAGAGCCCCAACCCGCAGATCGGCTTTGCCGGAAGCCCCTTCTACGTCTGCAACGAGGCTCGTCCCTGGAAGGGTTCTCCGCGCCGGGCCGGTGTCAGCTCGTTTGGCCTCGGCGGGACCAACGCCCACGTGGTGCTCGAAGAGGCGCCCGCGCCGGAGCCGGCGGACGAGCCGTCGCGGCCCGCGCAGCTCCTGGTGCTCTCCGCTCGCACTCCGTCAGCCCTGGAGGCCGCCGCGGCCCGGCTGGATGGGCATCTGGACGCTCATCCGGAGCTTGCCTTGGCGGATGTGGCCTGGACTCTCCAGGTGGGGCGCAAGGCGTTCGACCACCGGCAGATCCGGGTGGGCGGTGGTTGGATTGCCGGCAAGCGCGAGAGCAAGCCCGCGGTAGTGTTCCTCTTCCCCGGCCTGGGCGACCAGCACGTGGACATGGCCCGCGAGCTGTACGAGACCGAGCCGCTCTTCCGCGAGCAGGTGGACCTCTGCGCGGGCAAGTTGAGCTTCGATTTGCTCTCCATTCTTTTCTCGCCGGGACCGCGGTCCGAAAGAAAGGCGCCGGACCTGCGCTCCATGCTCCGCCGCTCCTCCGAGACCACCCCGCTGCACGAGACCGTCTACGCGCAGCCAGCCTGCTTCGTGATCGAGTACGCCCTCGGCCGCCTCCTGATGAGCTGGGGCATCGAGCCGCAGGCCATGATCGGCTACAGCCTGGGCGAGTACGTGGCCGCCTGTTTGTCCGGCTCCCTATCGCTCGACGACGCCTTGGGGTTGGTAGAGCGGCGGGCGAAGCTGATCCAGGACCTCCCCGGCGGCGCCATGCTCGCCGTACCGCTCCCCGAGGAGGAGGTCCGGCCGCTGCTCGACGGCCTTTCCCTTTCGGCCACCAATGGACCCCACTTCTGCGTGGTGGGCGGGCCTTCGGAAGCGTTGGACGCGCTGGAGCGGAAGCTCGGGGTGAGCTGCATCCGCCTGCGCACCACGCACGCCTTCCACTCCTCCATGATGGAGCCGGCCGTGGCCCCCTTCACGGAGATCGCGCGCAAGGTGAGGATGCAGGCGCCGCGCATCCCCTTCGTCTCCAACGT
>DATLNC010000092.1:0-8367 GCA_035536935.1 Thermoanaerobaculia bacterium | reverse complement strand
AGCTCCTCCACGATCTTCTCGAAAGGGATGTCCTGGTGCTCGTACGCGGCCAGGGCCGTGCGCCGGACCGCGGCCAGGAGATCGGCGAAGGACCGGGCCTCCGCCGTGCGCACCCGCAGCGGCAAGGTGTTGACGAACATGCCGATCAACCCTTCCAGCTCGGGCCGCTGGCGGTTGGCGATGGGCACGCCCAGCACGAGGTCGTCCTGCCCAGACCAGCGGGAGGCGACGGCGCCGAGAGCGGCAAGGAGGACCATGAAGGGAGTGGCGCCGTGCTCGCGGCCCAGCCGGGTGACCGCCGCCGACAGCTCAGGCCCCAGGGCCACCGGCAGGCTCGACCCGCGGTGGGTCGGGATCCGCGGCCGTTCGCGGTCCGTGGGCAGCTCCAAGGCCGGGGGCGCGCCGGCCAGCTCCTCCCGCCAGAAGGCGATCCCAGCCTCCAGGATGCCGCCGGCCAACCGCTCCCGCTGCCAGACAGCGAAGTCGGCGTACTGGATGGGCAGCGCGGGCAGCGGCCTTCCCGCATAGATCGCCCCGACCTCCTGCACCAGGACCTCGACAGCCCAGAGGTCGGCCACGATATGGTGGAGGCACAGGAGGAGCACGTGCTCGCGCGGGGCGAGGCGCAGCAGCCGGGTGCGGAGCAGCGGCCCCCGGGCGAGGTCGAAGGGCGTCAGGGCCTCTTCCTCCGCGAGGCGCCACACTTCGTCGAGTGTGTTCGAGAAGGTGGAGAGATCGGCCACCGGGATCGTCCAGCCCGTGGGCTCCGCGATCCTCTGCACCGGGAAGCCGCCCCGGTCCTCAAAGGTGGTACGCAGGGCCTCGTGCCGGCGAACCACCTCGCCGAAAGCCCGCTCGAGCGCGGGCACGTCCAGGTCGCCGGACACCCGCAAGGCGACCGGGATGTTGTAGGCCGGGCTGCCCGGCATGAGGCGGTCTAGGAACCAGAGGCGTTCCTGGGCGTAGGAGGCCGGCGGATCGACGCTGGCCGGCCGGCGCGGTATGGCGGACGTGTCCAGCTCATCGATCAGGCTCGCCAGCAGCTCGTCGTCGGCCTCGCCAAGCTCGCGCTCGAGGATGCGGTCGGCCAGCTCCCCGAGATTGCCCGTGTCGAAGATCCAGTGGATGGGCACCTCGATCCCGTGGCGCGAGTGGAGCAGCGACACGAGCCGGGTGGCGAGCAGGGAGTGGCCGCCGAGGTCGAAGAAGTTGTCGAGGATGCCGATCTGGCCGGGATCGCGCTCCAGCACCTCTGCCCACGCCTCCACCAGGTCTTCTTCCAGCGGCGTGCCCGGGGGCACGCGCTCCTTTGTCGGTCGGAGGGTCGTGGCAGCCAGGGCGGCCAACGCGCGGCGGTCCACCTTGCCGTTGGGAGTGAGCGGCAGATCCGGGACGGGCACGAAGAGGGAGGGCACCATGGGCTCGGGCAGGCGCTCGCGGAGCCAGGCGCGCAGGTCGTCCGCCTGCGCCTCGCCCACCCAGAAGGCCGCCAGATTCTTGTCGATCACCGCCACAGCGCCGCGCGACACTCCGGGGCTTGCCAGCAGCGCCGCCTCGACCTCGCCGGGCTCGACGCGGAAGCCGCGGATCTTGATCTGGCCGTCCAGCCGGCCCTGGAACTCCAGGGCACCGTACGCCCGCCAGCGGACACGGTCGCCGGTCCTATATAGGCGTCCGTGTCCAAACGGATCGGGGACGAAGCGCTCCGCGGTCAGGTCGGGCCGGCCGAGATAGCCGCGGGCCAGACCGTCGCCGCCCGCGTACAGCTCGCCCCAGGCGCCCACGGGCATCGGATCGAGCCGCTCGTCCAGCACGTAGACCCGGGCGTTGGCGATCGGCCGCCCGATGGGCACGGTTTCTCCTGCCTGGGTTATCCGATGGCAGCAGGTGAAGGTAGTGCCCTCGGTGGGTCCGTAGCCGTTGATCAGCGCGAGTCCGGGGTGGGCCGCCAGGACACGGCGAGCGTGATCCGGCGAGATCACGTCGCCGCCGGCCAGGAGCTGCCGGAGCGGACGCAAGCCATCCAGCCGGCCGTCCACCATCTCGTGGAAAAGCCCCGCGGTGAGCCAGGCTGACGTGACGCCGTGACCCTCGATCACCTGCGCGATCTCGCTCAGCGAGCCGATCCGTCCAGGGAAGAGCACCAGCCGTCCGCCATTGAGGAGCGGCCCCCAGATCTCCAGAGTCGAGGCGTCGAAGGCGACCGGGGCGTACTGGAGCCAGGTGTGGTCCATCTCGGCATAGTCGGCCCCGCGCACCAGCCTCACCACGTTGCGATGGGTGACCGCCACGCCCTTGGGCGTCCCCGTCGATCCCGAGGTATACATGACGTAGGCGAGGGAGTCGGGCGGGACGTGCGGAGGGTCCTCCTCCGTCTCCTCCAGGGTCAGCATCGTGGCCGCGGCGTCTTCCACCATCCACTCCCGGCGCTCCGGCGGGTGGGTCGGATCGAGCGGCAGGTAGGCGCCTCCGGCCTGGAGGATGCCCAGGAGGTTGACGATCAGGTCCGGAGAGCGCTCCGCCAGCACCGCGACCCTCTGCTCCGGCTCGATACGCAGCCTGCGGGCGACACGCCCGGCCCGTTCCTGAAGCTCGCGGTAGGTCATCCGCTCGTCCCCCTGCTCTACCGCGATCGCGTCGGGCCGCAGAGCCGCCTGCTCGGCGAACAGCTCGGGGATCGAGAGGCTCGGGAAGGGGGAGGCGGTGTCGTTCCAGTCCACGAGCAGCTGCCGGCGTTCGCCTTCGGAGAGCATGGGCAGCTCGCGTGGCGGTCTTCCGGGACCAGCGTCCGGATCGGCGGCGAGGGCCTTCAAAAGGTTTCCGAGGTGGCCCAGCAGGCGCTCCACCGTGGCCGGCTCGAAGCGGGGATCGGCGGTCATGCGCACAGAGAGGTCGCCGCGCGCCACGACGGTCAGGGTGAGCGGGTAGTTGGTGCGCTCGCTGAGCGCCACGTCCACGATCCTCAGCTCGGCCATCTGGGCGGAGACGGACGGATCAACCGGGTAGTTCTCGAAGGCGAGGAGGCTCGCGAAGAGCGGCTCGCCGGCGGGGACTTCCGAGAGCGCCTGCACGCGGGTGAGCGGCGTCCACTGGTACTGGCGCAACCCGATCTGGTCCGCCTGGAGGCGCGCCAGCCAGGCGGATGCGGGCTCATCTTCGGGGATGAGGGCCCGCACGGGCACGGTGTTGATGAAGAGGCCCACGATCGACTCCACGCCGGGCAGCTCCGCCGGGCGGCCGGAGACCACGGCGCCGAAGACCACGTCCGAGGCCTGGGCGTAGCGCGACAGGAGCAGCGCCCAGGCGCCCTGCACCAGGGTGTTCAGTGTGACCTGGAGCCGCTGGGCGAGCGCCTCCAGCTCCCCTGCCGCCCAGGCGGCGTTCCGCTCGAAATCGTCTCCCCCTACGGCTGCATGATCGAAAGGGATGGAGGTTGGCTCGGTGAAGCCACGGAGCGCCTCTCGCCAGTGGCGCTCGGCCTCCGACTCGTCACGCTGGGCGAGCCACGCGATGTAGTCGCGATAGGGCCGGGCGGGCGGAAGTTGGACCCCGGGGTCCTGATAGATCGCGAAGACCTCGGCCAGGATCAGCGAGAGGCACCAGCCGTCGAAGACCAGGTGGTGGGAGCTCCAGACCAGCCGGTGGCGGTCCTCGCCCACGCGCACCAGGGTGAGCCGCATCAGCGGCGGGACTGCGAGGTCGAAGCCACGGGCGCGGTCGGCGGCGAGGAGGTCCTGCCACCAGGCTTCTCCGCGCCAGTCCTGGACGCTCCAAGGGAGATCGGCCTGGCGCCGGACGAGCTGCAGCGGCCGGCCGACGTCCTGCCAGAGAAATCCAGTGCGGAGAGCCGTGTGGCGGTCGATCGCCCGCTGCCAGGCGGCGGCGAAGGCGGGCGCGTCGAGCGGCCCTTCGAGCCCGGCGGTGAGCTGCTCGAAATAGGGGTCGCCGCCCTGGCCGTAGAGGCTGTGGAAGAGGAGACCCTCCTGAAGCGGCGCCAGTGGGTAGAGGTCCTCGATCCCCCGGTCGAGCCTGTCGAGAGCGGCCTGATCCAACCCGGCGAGCGGGAAGTCGGACGGCGTGTAGCCGCCGGCTTCAGGCGACAGGCAGTGCTCGACCAGGGTGCCCAGCTCGTCCAGGAAGCCGCGGGCCAGGCGCTCGACCGTGGCCGGGAGATGGCGGCCCGGATCGTAGGTCCAGGTGACGCGCAGGTGGTCCTCCAACACCAGCAGGTCGACCGCGAACAGATGGCGGCCGGGCACGGCCTCGCCCGCCGTCCCTCGAATGGTCTCGGGCGCGAAGGTGAAGTGCCCGTCCTCCCCCGGCGTGTCGAAGCGGCCGAGGTAGTTGAACGAGACCTGGGGCTCCAGGATGGACAGGCGTTCCCGCAGGAGGCCATAGCCGAGCCCGCGCCCGGGGACGGCGCGGAGGGTCTCCTTGACGGCCTGGATCGACTCCCGCGGCCCGGCGCCGGGCGGCAGCGTCAGGGCGACCGGAAAGAGCGTGGTGAACCAGCCCACGGTGCGCGAGAGGTCCACACCGGGGAAGATCTCCTCGCGGCCGTGCCCCTCCAGGTCCACCAGCAGCGTGCGCTCCCCCGTCCAGGCAGAAAAAGCGCGGGCGAGCGCCGCCAGCAGCAGGTCGTTGACCTGGGTGCGGTAGACCTCCGGAGCCCGCTGGAGGAGCGCCCGCGTCTCTTCGTGCCCCCACTCGGCGGAGACGGTCGTCATCCCCCCGTCGCCCTCTGAATCGACCGGCAGCGGCGGCACCGCAGGGATCGCGCTCCAGTAGGGGATCTCCGCCGCGCTCGAATGAGCCGCCAGAAGCTCGGCCCAGCGCTTCCAGGACGTGGTCTTCGGCGGCAGCTCCACGGCCGAGAGATCCTCGAGCAGCACGCGCCAGGAGACGCCGTCCACGATCAGGTGATGGGCCGTGAGGAGCAGGCGGTCGCCGTCCGGCAGGCGGAACAGGGCGGCGGTGAAGAGCGGCCCGTTGGCGAGATCGAGGCCGGATTGGAGCTGTTCCGCCGCGGCTTCCAGAGCCCCATGAGACTCTCGAAGATCGATCTCGTAGAGCGGCACGGAGGCGCTCGGAGCATGGACCTGATTCCAGCCGTCCTCCTCCTGAATGAAGCGCAAGCGCAGCGCGTCGTGGTGGCTGGCGAGCCGCGCCAGGGCAGTGGCGAGGGATGCCGCTTCCAGGCGCTCGCGGGAGGCGAGGAGAACCGCCTGGGTGTAGCGCCAGGGCTCCCGCCGTCCCTCGGCGAAGAATCGGCGCTGGATGGGCGTGAGCGGCGCCTCGCCTTCCACCGGCCCTTCGATGTCCGCGTCCGCCGCGCTCCCGGCGACAGCCGACAGCCCGGCGATCGTCTGGTTCTCGAAGAGCTGTTTGGCAGTGAGGAGGAGGCCCGCCCGGCGCGCCCGCGCCACGACCTGGATGCTCAGGATCGAGTCGCCGCCGATCTGGAAGAAGTTGTCGTGGACCCCCACCTCCTCCCTTCCGAGCACCTCGCGCCAGATCCCGGCCAGCAGCTCCTCGCGGCCGTTCCTGGGGGGAGCGGGGACGGCCGGCGCCGCCGGCGCCGGCTCGGGCAGGGCCTTGCGGTCCACCTTGCCGTGCGAGGTGAGCGGCAGGCGGGGAACGGCCACGAAGGCCGAGGGGACCATGTGCTCGGGCAACCTCTTGCGGAGAAAAGCCCCGAGGTCATCCGCGTCTCCCGCGTACCAGGCGACGAGCCGCCCCTGACGAGCGAGCACCGCCGCCTCGCGCACGCCGGGATGGGCGAGCAGAGCCGCCTCGACCTCGCCGGGCTCGACACGGAAGCCGCGGATCTTGACCTGGTCGTCGATGCGGCCGAGGAACTCCAGGTCGCCGGTCGCCCGGCGCCGCACCAGGTCGCCGGTCCGGTAGAGGCGGGCTCCCGGCACATCCGCATACGGATCCGGGACGAACCGCTCGGCCGTCAGGGCAGGCCGGCCCAGGTAGCCGCGGGCGAGGACGCCGCCCAGGCAGAGCTCGCCGGGAACGCCGACCGGCTGGCGGCTTCCGCCCGGTCCCAGGACCCGGGCCACGCGACCGGGAAGGGGGCGGCCGATCGACACCGGTCCGGCATCCCCGTCCCCGGGCTGAACCGGGTGAATGGTGGGAGTGACCACCGCCTCGGTAGGGCCGTAGCTGTTGAGCAGCGGCACGCGGGCCAGAGGGCTGCGGCTCCACTGGCGCACGCTTTCGGCGCGCAGCTCCTCGCCGCCGACGAGCACGCGGCGTAGGCTCGGCGGAACCTCACGGATTTCGGCCATCCAGCGCGACCAGTAGGAGGTGGGCAGGTCCACGATCGTCACTCCGTGCCGGGCGATCTGCGCCGTCAGCTCGTCCGGGTCCCACAGCTCGGGCCCGCGCATCACCAGCGCGGCGCCGGAGGTCAACGTGGCGAAGCACTGCTCCAGAGCGGGGTCGAAGCTGGCCGAGTTGAACTGGAGGAAGCGGTCCGCCTCGCCGATCCCATGCAGGCGCGCCCAGGTGCGGGCGTGCTCGGCCATGGCGGCGTGGCTCACGCCGACCCCCTTTGGCAGCCCGGTCGATCCCGAGGTGTAGATGACGTACGCCAGGTTCTCCGGCAGCACTCCTGAGTGCAGGCCCGTGGCCGCGGGCAGCGGCGCGTCCAGATCGACCACCGGGATCCCCGCCGCGGGCAGCCGCGCCGCGAGGGCCTGCTGCGTCACCAGCGCCGCGGCGCCGGAGTCCTGGAGCACGAAGGCGATCCGCGAGGGCGAGTCCTCGGGATCGACGGGGAGGTAGACGCCGCCCGCTTTCAAGACGGCTAGCAATGCGACCACCAGGCGAGCCGAGCGCTCGGCGCAGACGGCCACCGGCACCTCGGGGCCGACGCCCAGTGCCCGCAGGTGGGCGGCCAGGGCCGCGGCGCGCTCCTCCAGCTCGCGGTAGATCAGCCGCTCGGAGCCGCAAACCACGGCGAGAGCCTCGGGAGCCCCCCCGATCAGCTCGTGCATGCAGGCTTCGGCATGCTCTCCTGGCGGTGCCTGCTCGGCGCGAGCGATCTGGTCCCGCTCGGCCGGGGTGAGCAGCGGGATCGAGTCGAGCCGCAAACCCGGGTCGGCCACCACGGAGGCGATGAGCGCCTGGAACCGTTCCAGCAGGCGCTCGATCGTGGCGCCCTCGAACAGGTCGACGTCGAACTCCAGCGAGCCCGCGAGCCCGGCCGGGGAGTCGAACAGGGTGAGCATCAGGTCGTAGCGCGCGTTGCCGTCGTAGGCGTCCACCGGCTCGAATTCGACCCCGGCGAGGCTCGCCTTGGAGGGATGGGCCTCGAGCACCTGGACCAGGGCCTGGACCACGGGCTGGCGGCTCGTGTCGCGCTCCAGGTGCAACGCCTCGACCAGCTTGCCGAACGGGAGGTCCTGGTGGGCCAGGGCGCCGAGCGCCGACTGCCGCGCCCGCGCCAGCAGCTCGCGGAACCCGGGGTCGCCCGTGAGGTCGATCGGGAACGGCACCTGGGTCAGGAAGCAGCCGAGCACGGGCTCGATCTCGGGCCGGTTGCGGTTGGCGTTGTTGGCGCCGAGGATCAGCCGCTCCTGGCCGGAGTGGCGGCTGAGCAGCGCCGCCGTGCTTGCCAGCACGGCCATGAAGAGCGTCGCGCCCTCCCGCTGCGCGAGCGCCCGGAGCCCCTCGGACAGCGGGCGCGGCAGGTAGACGAGGCGCTGGTCGCCGCGCATGCGCGCCACGGCCGGGCGCGGCCGGTCCGTGGGCAGCTCCAGCACGAGAGGGGTGTCCGCCAGCCGCCCGCGCCACCAGGAGACCAGCCCCTCCAGCGCCTCGCCCTGGAGCCACTCGCGCTGCCAGATCGCGAAGTCGGGGTATTGCACCGGCGGCACGGGCAGGCCGGTCACGCCGGCATAGAGCGCGGCCAGCTCGCTCCAGACGATCTGGAAGGAAATCCAGTCCGTCACCAGGTGGTGGATGGTGAGCAGGCAGAGATGGTCCTCCGGCCTCAGGCGCAAGAGGCTCGCCCGCACGAGCGGTGCCCGCTCCAGGTCGAAGGGAGCGGCGGAGTCCATGCCGACCAGATGCAGGGCCTCGGCCTCGCGGCGGTCTTCGGGCAGGCCCGAGAGATCCACCAGCGCGAGCCGCGGCCCGCCGGATGGGGCAACGCTCTGCACGGGCTTGCCTTCGGAGCTCGGAAAGCCTGTGCGCCAGGCCGCATGACGCCGGGCGATCTCCAGGAGAGCCGCCGCGACCCGGGGGACGGAGATACGCCCGCGCATCCGGCTGGCGGCCGCGATGTTGAGCCCGGCGCCGCCCGGGTAGAGCTGCTCCATGAACCAGTAGCGCTCCTGGTCGAGCGACGGCGGC
>DATLNC010000091.1:0-2491 GCA_035536935.1 Thermoanaerobaculia bacterium | reverse complement strand
CGCCAGCTTCCATGACCTGAGTATACCCCCCGCCTACCCGCCCGTCGCCGCCGCGATGAACGCGGCTACGTCCTTCTTGAGCTGCTCGCGGTCCACCCTGCGGACGTACATCATGTGGCCTGCTTCGTAGTACTTCATGGTCACCCGCTGCTTGTAGCCGGGCTCGAAGCCCAGGTGGTCGAAGGTGTACTCGGTCGCGAAGAGGGGGGTCGCCAGGTCGTAGTAGCCGTTGCCCACGAAGACCTTGAGGGCGGGGTTCAGGCTCATCGCCACCCGCAGATCCTCCGCGACGTTGACGTACTGGTTCGCGAACTCGCCGTAGCTCCAGGGCCGCACGCGGTCGGTCAGGATCTCGTAGGGCAGGTCGCTCCGGTAGCCGAGGTCCTGGCTCACGTAGTCGTTGAGCGTCGCGGTGTAAGGCCCCTGGATGGCGGCGTAGCTGGGATCGAACTCGTTCTCCGCTCCCGCCGCGTCGCGGTCCGCCCCCTTGAAGCGGCTGTCGAGCCGCCCCACCGTCGTGCGCTGGTCGCGCAGCAGCTCCTTGACGAAGGCCTGGATCTCCGGCCTCAGGTTGGTCTGCTTGACGAAGTCCGGCGAGAGGCCCGTGTAGCGGGAAACCTTGGCGGCGATGTCGTTCCAGCCCTGCTCGCCGAGGTCGTTGCCCTGCATGAGCGCCAGCGTGTACTCGCCCATGGCGAAACGCTTCGCCTCCTCCACCGCGTTCTGGAGTCCGCCGGCCTGGAGGTCCTGCGGCAGCTTCTTGTGGTACCAGGCCGTGGCCGTGTAGGTGGGGAGGAAGAGCGGGTACGGCAGGTCGTTGCCGACGGCGAAGCGGGCGGTCTGGAAGTTTAGGATCGAAGAGATCAGGATGACGCCGTTCAGATACATCCCGTGCTCGCTCTGGAGGAGGTTCGAAAGGCGGGCGGAGCGGGTGGTGCCGTAGCTCTCGCCGGCGATGAACTTGGGGCTCGACCAGCGGCCGAAGCGGACGGTCCAGAGGCGGATGAACTCCGCCATCGCCTCCGCGTCCTCCTTGACGCCGTAGAACTTCTTGGCGTCCTTGCCCGGGATGGCCCGGCTGTAGCCGGTGGTGACGGGATCGATGAACACCAGGTCGGTGACGTCGAGCAGCGACTCGCCGTTGTCCACCAGCCGGTAGGGAGGCGGCAGCGCCATGCCCTCCTCCTGGGCCTCCACCCGCCGGGGCCCGAAGGCGCCGAGGTGCAGCCAGACGGAGGACGAGCCCGGGCCGCCGTTGTAGGTGTAGGTGATGGGACGCTTCGAGCGGTCCGTGATGCCGTCGCGGGTGTAGGCGACGAAGAACATCGAGGCCCGGGGCTTGCCCTCCTCCTCGCGGAGCACGAGGGTGCCGGCCGTGGCGGTATAGCGGATCTCCTTGCCGCCGATCACGGCCCGGTGCTGGGTCGTGACGAGCTTGTCCTCCACCTTGGGAAAATCGATCTTCTCGGTCTGCTCGGGCCTGTCCTTCTTCGTGTCGTCGTCCACCATCCCGTCCGGCGGCTGCGCGGCGGCGGGCCGGAGACAGAGGGCGAGGAGGGCGGCGAGAACAAACCAGTGGGTCTTTTTGCGCATTGAGGTGCGGCTCCTTCCAAGGGAAAAATTACAGATCCCGGCCTCCTAATACCGCGGCACCGACGGATCCACCTCGTCGCTCCAGGCGTCGATGCCGCCGGCGAGGTTGATGGCCCGCGAGAAGCCCATCTGACGCAGGAGGTTCACGGCGCGGGCCGAACGCGCGCCATGGTGGCAGTAGGCCACGATGGTGGCCGCCGGATCGAGCTCGCCGAGCCGGTCCTGGAGCTCCCCCAAGGGGATGAGCCGGGCGCCCTCGATGCGGCCGATCTCCCACTCCGGTGGATTGCGTACGTCCAGGAGCGTGATCTCATGGCCTTCGTCCCGCCACTTCTTCAGCTCGTCGACCGACATCTCGAAGGCTTGCTCCACCGTGTCCTCCTTGGGATTGATGCCGCAGAATTGCTCGTAGTCGATCAGCTCCGTCTGCGTCGGGTGCTCCGAACAGATGGGGCAGTCCGGACTCTTGCGCAGCTTGAGCTCGCGGAACTTCAGCTTCAGGGCGTCGAACAGCACCAGCCGGCCGATCAGCGGGTCGCCCGCGCCGACGATCAGCTTGATGACCTCGTTCGCCTGCAGCGAGCCGATGATACCCGGCAGCACGCCCAGCACGCCCCCCTCGGCGCAGGAGGGTACGAGCCCCGGCGGCGGCGGCTCCGGGAAGAGGCAGCGGTAGCAGGGCCCACGCGCCCCCCAGAACACCGAGACCTGCCCCTCGAAGCGGAAGATCGACCCGTAGACGTTCGGCTTGCCGAGCAGCACGCAGGCGTCGTTGACCAGGTAGCGGGTCGGGAAGTTGTCCGTGCCGTCCACGACGAGGTCGTAGTCCTTGAACAGGTCCAGGGCGTTGGCCGACTCCAGGCGCACCTCGTGCGGCACCAGCCTGATGTGCGGGTTG
>DATLNC010000090.1:0-22527 GCA_035536935.1 Thermoanaerobaculia bacterium | reverse complement strand
CGGAAGCAAAAAAGAAAGGCCGGTGGGTCAAACCACCGGCCTTTTTGCTTTGCTCCCTCTCCCCCGGAACGGGATCAGTGCAGCGCGAGGCTCGCCGGTTCTCCGAAGGAGAGGCGGCCTTCGCTGTAGGTGGCGCCGCGGAGGGTCAGGGCGAGGACGTCGCCCAGCTCGGCCGCGAAGTGGATGTGGATGGTGTCGACCACCTCCTGCGGCAGGTCTTCGAGGTCGGCCTCGTTATCCTTGGGCAGGAGAACCTCGGTCAGGCCCGCGCGCACCGCGCCGAGGACCTTTTCCTTGACGCCGCCGATCGGCAGCACCCGGCCGGAGAGCGTGATCTCGCCGGTCATGGCGATGTCGTGGCGCGCCGGACGGTTCGAAAGGGCGGAGATCAGGGCCGTGGCCATGGTCACGCCCGCCGAGGGGCCGTCCTTCGGGATCGCTCCGGCCGGAACGTGCACGTGCACGTCGCGCTCGAAGCAGTTCTCGGGGATGCCGAGGGTGTCGGCGTGCGCCCGGGCGTAGGTCCAGGCGGCGCGGGCAGACTCCTTCATCACGTCGCCGAGCTGGCCGGTGAGCACCAGGTCGCCCTTGCCGCGCATGGTCGAAGCCTCCACGAACATGATGTCCCCGCCGGTCGGCGTGTAGTACATGCCCGTGGCGACGCCCACCTGGTCCTGGGCCTGTGCCCGCTCCGGGTGGATCTTCGGCCTGCCGAGGAGCTCGCGCACCTTGGCGGGGTCGACCGTGATCTTCTCGGCCTCCCGCGCCGCGATCTTGCGCGCCACCTTGCGCGACAGCTTGCCCACCTCCCGCTCGAGCTGCCGCACGCCGGACTCCCGGGTGTAGCCGGTGACCGTCTCGCGGATGGCCGCGTCGGTGATGTCGATCTGCTCCGCCGTCAGGCCGTTCTCCTTGAGCTGACGGGGGACGAGGAAGCGGCGGGCGATCGTCCGCTTCTCCTGCTCGGTGTAGCCGGAGAACTGCACCACTTCCATCCGGTCGAGCAGCGGCCCGGGGATGTTCTGGATGAAGTTCGCCGTGGCGACGAAGAGCACCTCGGACAGGTCGAACGGCACGCCGAGGTAGTGGTCGGTGAACGAGTCGTTCTGGGCCGGGTCGAGCACCTCGAGGAGCGCGCTCGACGGGTCGCCCTGGTAGGAGACGCCGAGCTTGTCGACCTCGTCGAGCAGGAAGACCGGGTTCTTGGTGCCGGCCTGCCTCATGCCCTGGATGATCCGGCCGGGCATGGCGCCGACGTAGGTGCGCCGGTGGCCGCGGATGTCGGCCTCGTCACGCACGCCGCCCAGGGAGATGCGCACGTACTTGCGGCCCATGGCCCGCGCGATCGACTTGGCGACCGAGGTCTTGCCCACGCCCGGAGGACCCACGAAGAGCAGGATCGGTCCTTTGGAGCTCCGTCCGTCCTTGCTGTCCTTGCTGTCTTTGACGTCCTTGCCGTCCTCGGTCTCCTCGGTCTCCTCGACTTCCGCCGCCGCCTCCTGCATCCGGAGCTGGCGCACGGCCAGGAACTCCAGCACCCGGTCCTTCACGTCGCCGAGGGCGTAGTGGTCCTCTTCGAGGATCCGTGCGGCCTCGGGGATGTCGAGGTGCTCGGGGCTGCGCTCGTTCCAGGGCAGCTCGGCGACGGTCTCCAGGTAGTTGCGGATGACCTGGGTCTCCATGGCTTCGCGGCCCATGCGGCCGAGGCGGGAGAGCTCGCGGTCGACCTCCTTGCGCACGTCGGCCGGCAGCTCGATCTTGTCGAGGCGCTCGCGGAGCTCCTCGATCTCGTTGCCGCCCTCGCCCTCGCCCAGCTCCTTCTGGATGGCCTTGAGCTGCTCGCGCAGGAACATCTCGCGCTGCCGGTCGCCCAGCTCTTCCTGGACGCGGCTCTTGATGTCCTCCTGCGCTTCGAGCACCTCGAGCTGGCGCTGGACGTGGAGCAGGACGCGCCGCAGGCGCTCCTCGACGGAGAGGGTTTCGAGCAGCATCTGGCGCTGCTTGGCAGGCACGTCTGTGTAGGCGGCCACCACGTCGGCGAGGCGGCCGGGGTCGGTCACGCCCTCGAGCACCTGGTGGACGACCTCCTCGGGCAGGCCCGACTTGGTGCCCAGCTCGGCGGCGCGCTCGCGCGCTTCGCGGAAGAGGCCGACGAACGCCGGGTCATTCGCGTCCAGGGGGTGCATCTCGTCGGCCTCGCGCACGGTGGCTTCGAGATGGCCGTCCTTCTCGATGATTCTCATGGCAATACCGCGGTGCTCGCCCTGCAGCAGGAGCTGCGTGCCGCCGAGCCCCCGCTGGATCTGGCCGATCTTGGCCACGGTACCGATGGTATGGAGAGCTTCCGGCGTCACCTGCGGGACGTCTTCCCGCTGCGACACGGCGAACACCAGGCGCTCCGGCGTGGCCAGCGCGGCCTCGATCGCCCGGAGCGTGGCAGGCTTCCCCGCGTTGATCGGCGCGGTGACGCCCGGGAACAGCACGAAGTCCCTCAAGGGGAGCACGGGAAGCGTCATTCTCTCGGACATTTCTTTCCTTATCCCTTTCTCGCCCAGCCGAAGATTCAGGACTGAACGATCCGTACATCCTCCAACAGGCTCGGGACAGGCGGCATTCCAAACCTGAGTTCTCGTTGCTCAGAGTAGCTCTTCTGGGAAGATGAGGATAGGGGCGCGGGGTGCTACTTGAGTGTGAGCGACTCACTGTTCTGCGCCCGGGCCTCGCTCAGGTGCCGGGGGAAGTGACTTCCGAACGGTGGGGAAGTCACTTCCGGGCGGTGGGAAGTGACTTCCGGGGCCTGGGAACTGAGCTCCGGACGGTCGGAAGTCAGTTCCGGACCGTTGGAACTGACTTCCGGGCAGTCGGGAGTGAGCTCCGGAGGGCCGGACCTGACTTCCGGACGGTGGGAAGCGACTTCCCGGCGCGGGGAACTGAGATCGGGGCGTTCGGAAGTGACTTCCCTACCGCCGGTACTCGATGTAGTGCGCCGTCTCGTCGGCTACGTCCCGCCCGCAGAGACGCTCGACCACGTAGAAGGCCATGTCGATGCCCGAGGCGACGCCGGCAGAGGTGATGATGCCATCGTCGACCACCCGCAACTCGCGCTGGACCTTCGCGCCAGTGCCGAGCGACTCCAGGAGGTCGAGCGCCGCCCAGTGGGTGGTGGCGCGCTTGCCTTCCAGGAGACCGGCCTTGCCCAGGAGCAGCGCTCCGGTGCAGACCGAGGTGACCTGCCGCGACGCGGCGGCGGTGCGGCGGATCCAGTCCAGCGTCTCCTCGTCGTTGAGAAGGGGGCGGGTGCCGAACCCGCCGGGGACGACCAGGAGGTCGATCCTGGGCGCGTCGGCGAAGTCGTGGCGGGGGACTACGGCCAGCCCCCCGGTCGCGGTGACCGGCGCCTTGGACTTCGCCACGGTGAAAACGTGGAAGGGGGCGCGGTCCTCCGACCGGCGGGACTCCGGCCCGGGGACGGTGCGGGTGCGGGAGAAGACCTCGAACGGCCCGGCGAAGTCGAGGACCTCGACGTCTTCGAAGATCAGGATGCCGACGTTGTGGCGGGTCATGGCGCGAGTCTAGCCGTTTCCGCCCGCCGGAGAGGGGATGGGATCAGTCCTTATCGCGAGCCGAAGTTCTGGACCCAGAAGACCTGGTACTTGCCATCCTTGCCCTTGCCCAGGGCGAGGCCGACTCCCATCTCGGTGAAGTTGCGGCTGAGGATGTTCTTGCGGTGGCCCGGGCTGTCCATCCAGGTTGTGATGACCTCGTCGACCGAGGTCTGGCCGAAGGCGATGTTCTCGCCGATGGCCGTCCAGTCGTAGCCGGCCTTCCGGGAGCGCTCGCGGACCGTGGTGCCGGAGGGGCTCTCGTGGGCGAAGTAGCCGCGGGTCAGCATGTCCTCGGCATGGCCCTGGGCGGCCTTGCCGAGGAGGGAATTCGGCCGCAGCACATCGAGCCCCGCCTTCTTGCGGACGGCGTTGACGCGGTTCAGCATCTCCTCGCGCACCGCGCCGGCGTCGCGCAGGCCGGAGGTCTCGCGGGCGAAGTAGTCCGACTGCGGGACCGCGAAGAGGAAGCTGTAGAGCGGGGTGCCGTCCAGGCGCGCAAGCCCGAAGCCGATGTCGCGGTAGCGCTCGTCCATCAGGTCTTCAAAGGTGGACGGGTTGCGCCTCTTCCAGTAGCTGAGGAGACCGTCGGGATCGGCGCCGGATTGGGTGAGGTTCTCGGTCCACTCGTAGGCTTGATAGCCGGCCTGCTGGAGCCGGTTCCGCATCGTGTCTGAGGAGCCGCTCTGGAAGTTTCCGTTGCGCGAGATCTCGTCGGCGTGCTGTTGGGCCGCCCTGGCGAGGGCGTCGTCCAGGCGCAGCGGCGGCGCGCCTGCCTTCGAGCGCTCCGCGTTGATCAGGCGGAGCAGATCCTCGCGCACGTCGGCTTGAGAAGCCGTTGGCTGGGCCAGGAAGACATAAGCGAGCAGCAGCGGGACGAGCTTCCTCTTCACGTGGAGAGCAACAGGCCCCCGCGGGCGGGTCATTCCTGCAGGTCCAGCTCGGCGAAGCTCGCCTTGCCCAGGGGCGAAGGCTTGAAGCCCTTCAGCTTCCAGGTGTGGGCAAAGATGGTCGCGCCGTAGAGCAGGGGGAGCAGCGGCGCCTCCTCGCCGATCTTCTTGAGCAGGGCGGCGCGGAGGTCGTCCCGCGGCTCTTCGCGCAGGCGGGCCAGGGTCTCGTCCATCTCCGGGCTCGCCAGGCGGCTCAGGTTGCCGGCCTCGGTGGTCTTGCGTAGCGGCGAGGGGATCGACTCCGAGCCCAGGCTCGCCTGGAGGAAGTCCACGGGATCGAGGGTGTCCGCGATCCAGCCGGCGAGCGCGAAGTCGTACTCTCCGCGCTGCACCCGGGCGAAGTACTCCTGGCGGTTGGCCGTGGGCACCAGGTCGACCGCGAGACCGAGCCGGCCGAGCTGGGCAACGATGTACTCGCCCACCCTTTGCGGACCGGGGAGGTAGGGACGCGGGCCGTAGATCAGCAGCAGCGACAGGCGGCGGGCGGGCTTGCGCGATCCGGCCGAGGCCATGAGGTTGGACGCCTGGGACGGATCGTAGGCCAGGCCGTCCTGAGAGCGTCCGAGCATCGGGGGGAGCAGGTTCGAGGCGGCGAAGGCCAGGGCGTTCGCGAAGAACATCTTGGCGATCTCCATCCGGTCGATCATCAGGGCGATCGCCCGCCGGACGCGGCGGTCGTCGAGCCCGGGACGGCTGGTGTTCATGTAGAGGACCGCGGTGGAGCTGCCCGGCTCGGTCCAGCGGCGGACCTTCTTGAGCTGCGCGATGTCCTCGCGGGAGAGGATGTTGGAGAAATCCGCCTCCCCTGCCTCCAGGGCCGTGGTCAGGGCCGTGGGCCGGCCCTGGGCGTCGGGCGGATAGAGCTGGAACACGACCTCGCCGATCGCCGCCGGCTTGCGGTAGTGGGGATTGCGCACCAGCCGCGTGCGCTCGGGCGTGGAGTCCGGAGCGGGCATGTAGGGGCCGGTGCCGAGGAGCTTGCCGCCGGTTTCCAGCATCACGCCGCAGAAGCGCCGGGCGAGCGCGAGGTCGAAGCGGGCGTTCGGGCGCGTGAGCCGGAAGACGACGCGTTCGTCCCGCGCCTCGGCCGTGGCCTGTTCGCGGAACGTGTTCGCCCTGGACAGCGAGTCGGCCAGGTGGCGCGCGGTCATCGGCGTGCCGTCCGAGAAGAAGATTCCGGGACGGACCCGGGCGGAGTAGACGTCGCCGCCTTCCGGGCTCAGGCGCTCGGCGAACAGGAGCGGCTCCGTCATCTCGCCGGCAGCCAGCGGCTGGGCGAAGGGCGTCTCGAAGATCTGTTCGACCGCCAGGACGCTGGTGAAGTCCTGCGCCTCCCGGGGATTCAGCGTGTTGACCGGCGTGAGCACTCCGACCCGCAGCGTCTTGTCCGCCATGCCACCTCCTGACTGATTTCCCTTACGATAACCCAGGAACATGACGAATCAGTTGCTGCAAGTATTTTGAAAGGCGTCAGTCACGTAGAGAGGCGACCTCCGCCCAGGCGGAGGCTGGATGCTGCTAGGATCAGCCCCGCTTGCTCGACACGACGGCCCCCGCGCGCCTCAGCGATCACGAGCGTCCCACCCGGGTGCACCGGGGGATCCTCGCCTTTGCCTGGGCTGCCTGGTGCACCGGCTTCTACTCCCTGATGCTGCTCTCCTTCCTGCTGAAGCCGATCCAGGACGAGCTCGGCCTGGCGAAGGAGGACCTGACGCCTCTGACCGCCGTGGGCGTGGGCATGACCGGAATCGGCGGCCTGCTCTTCGGCTGGATGAGCGACCGGCTCGGGCGGCGGCTGTCGATGGCGGTGTCCATCGCGGCGTTCTCGGCCGGCAACGCCCTGTGCGGCCTGTCCTCGGATTTGGGGATGCTGATCCTGGCCCGTGCCCTGACCGGCCTGGGCATCGGCGGCACCTGGGGGGCCGGGCAGGCGATGCTCGGGGAGACGATCCCGCCCGCTCTGCGCGGACGCTATGGCGCCCTGGCCCAGAGCGGAGCGCCCGCCGGGCTGGGGCTCGCCGCGATCGTCGGCTCGTTCCTGGCGCCGGCGCTCGGCTGGCGCACGGTCCTCCTGGTCTCGGCCCTGCCGATCGTGGTCGTCTTCCTCTGGCGCCGGCTGCCGGAGTCGGACATCTGGCTGGAGCACCGCCGCCGGCGCGAGCAGGAGCCGCGGCGGGGACCGATCCTGGCGCAGCTCGTGGCGGGCGACATGGCCGGGCTGTTCAGCCGCGCCTTCCTGCTGACCGCGCTCAACATGTCGGCCTACTGGTTCGCGGTGGTGTGGCTGCCCCGGTATCTGCAGGAGCAGAGGGGGTTGTCCATCTTCGCCTCGGGCTGGTGGACGCTCGCCTTCGTGGCGGGGTCCGTCACCGGGTACCTGACCTTCGGCTGGGTCTCGGACCGGATCGGCCGCCGCCCGGCTTTCGCGGCCTATTGCGCCGTGACGGCCGTGGGGCTGGCCCTGCTGCTTTCGGATGCAGTGGCCTCCAGTCCGGCGCTCGGGCTCGCCTCCATGCTCGTGGCCGGGATCGGGACGGGCACCTGGTCGTGCTACGGTCCCTACTTTTCGGAGCTGTTCCCCACCCGCGTGCGGGGAGCGGCGATGTCCGTGATCATGAACGTCACCCGCGGCGTGCAGTTCGCGACGCCATTCGTCATCGCCGCCGTGGCGGGCCGCTGGGGCCTGGCGGGCGGCATCGCACTGGCCGCCGGCTTCGCCGTCCTTGCGGGTGCCTGGGTATGGACCCTGCCCGAGACGGTGGGCGCGCGGATCGAGGTCTGAAGCCATGTCCGAGCCTGTGACTGTGAGCCAACCCGGATTCCGGCGCGCGGTGTCGCGCTGGGAGATCGTCGCCTTCTCGCTCAACGACGTGATCGGCAGCGGTGTGTACCTGCTGCCGGCCGCGGCGGCGGCGGTCCTCGGTCCGACCAGCGTGTGGGCGGTGGTCCTGGCCGGCTTCGCGGTAGCGCTGCTGGTGCTCTGCTTCGCGGAGGCGGGGAGCTACTTCGACCGTCCGGGCGGCGCCTATCTCTATACGCGCGAGGCGTTCGGCGAGCTGGTGGGGTTCGAGGTGGGGTGGATGACGTGGCTGGCGCGGGTGTCGTCGGTGGCCTCGCTCTCGGTCGGCTTCGCCCAGGCTCTCGGATATTTGTGGCCGCAGACCGCGGCAGGGACCGGGCGGACGCTCGCGATCGTGCTGCCGCTGCTCCTCCTGACCATGATCAACATCGTCGGAGTGAAGTCGGGGGTGCGTACGGCGGTGTTCCTGGCGGTGACAAAGATCGTGCCGCTCCTGATCTTCGTCGGCGTGGGCATCTTCTACGTGTCGCGGACGCTCGCCACGCTGCCGACCCCGCGCACCGGCACCTTGGGCGAGGCGGCCCTGCTCCTGCTCTTCGCCTACGCGGGGTTCGAGAACACGGCCGCGCCGGCCGGCGAGTTCAAGAACCCGCGCCGGGACATCCCTTTCGCCCTGGTCGCGAACATCACGATCGTGACGCTGATCTACACGGCGGTGCAGTGGGTGGCGCTCGGCACGCTGCCGAACCTGGTCGAATCCAAGACGCCGCTGGCCGACGCCGCGCAGATCTTCCTCGGGGGGTGGGGAGGGCTGCTGCTGACCGTGGGCGCGGTGCTCTCGATCCTGGGGACGAACAGCAACACGGTGCTGGCCGGGCCGCGCTACCTCTGGGCCCTGGCCGCGGACGGCTTCGGCCCCCGGGCGCTGACCTACATCCATCCGACCTTCCGCACGCCGACGGTGGCCATCCTGGCGCAGACGGCGATCGCGTTGCCGCTCGCGTTGTCGGGATCGTTCACGCAGCTCGCCACGCTCTCCGTCATCGCGCGGCTCGCCACCTACTTCGGCACGGCAGCGGCGGTGCTGAAGCTGCGCCGCAAGTTCCCGGACGCGGCGAACATCGTGAGGACCCCGGGCGGGCCGGTCATTCCGATCGCCGCCCTGCTCCTCTGCGTGGCCTTTGCCGCCAGCGCAGAGGCGCGGAACCTGATCGCCGGAGCGATCGCGGTGGTGGTGGGCCTGGGGCTCTACGCGATCCGCCGGCGCGGTGAAGCTAACTCCGATAAGGTTTTTTGAGGAAGGTCTTCGCCCGGCTGCGGATGTCGCTGTCGCCGCCCTTCATCGACAGCACGTCGCGGTAGCAGCGCACCGCATCCTGCCGGCGGCCCATGGCGTCGAGGGCCATGCCCTTGCGCAGGCGGCCGAGCGCCTTGTACTCCGTGATGGCCGGGCGGGTGGCCGTGAGCCGCTCGAGCTGATCGATGTAGGCCAGCGCCTCGTTGTGCCGGCCCTGCCACATCTCCACCCGGGCCAGCAGGTAGAGAGACTGCTCGGCCATGGCGTCGGTGTAGCCGCTCTGCCCCATGGCATGGCGGGCGCGCACCTCCTGAAAGACCCTCGCCGCCTCGCGGAAGCGCCCCAGCCGCTCGTAGATCCGGCCCTCGTACACGTGGAAGATCGAGTTGTCAGGATGCCGGGCGCGCAGCCAGAGGGCGTAGCGCAGGCTCGCATGGTAGTCCTTCTCGAAGATGTAGTGCACCTGGAGGAGCGAGTAGGCCGCCTCGGTCGCGACGAACTGGCCCTTCGTCATGGCGCGCTCGAGCTCGGTGATCCCCCGGTCCTTGTTCCCCTTGGGGAAGAGGCGGGAGAACGGACGCAGGATCTTGTGCTGCTTCGGCACCACGTCCGCCAGGTAGTCGAACAGGCCGAGCCCGAAGTAGAGGTCGTTGTTGTCCGGATCGCGCTTGACGACTTCCTTCAGGGCGGAGAGCGACTGCTGGCCGTCGCGGGCGGCCTTGAGCCAGTGCCGCCGGTCGGCATGGAGCCGTCCGCGCAGGGCATGGGCGCCCGACATGAAGAACAGGGCGTCCAGATCCGCGGGGTTCTTCTTGAGCCGCCGCTCGGAGAGCTCGATGACCCGCTCCATGCCCTCGAAGACGAGCTCGTCCTGGGCCGGATCGTCCGGCTCGAGCTGGATCGCCCACCAGGGGAGCATGGCCTGCAGGTAGGGGCCCACCGGATGATCGGGATAGCGCGCGGTCAACCGTCCGAAAACCTCGTCCGCGGCGCCGAAGTCCATGTCGTACATGTACTTGAGGCCGCGCCGCGCCTCGTCCTGGAACACGGGGTCCTGCAGGATGGAGGTTGGCTGAGCCACCGCGGGACCAGCCGCGAGCAGTACGAGGAGCACACCTAGGGCGGGCAGACGGTTCATATCTTGAAAAACGTCCCCCGGGGGGGTCGTATTTCATCCCCTATCCCGGAGCGAGCCGGGTATGTTCGCTGTCCCATCGCCACTGTGCCTGCCGGCCGTGGAGGTGGACGCCGCCGAGCCAGCGGTCGATGCCGTGAAGGCGGATCCAGTCTTCCCTTCCGGCGAGCACGTCCCGGCCCGTGGCGGTCAGGGAGATCCTCTGGTTGCGGATGGAGCCTCCGGGCCCCGCCTCCAGGCGGATCAGGGGCATGGGCGGGGAGGCGAGCCCGCGCAGACAGTGGAAGAAAGAGGTGTCCCCCTGGTAGGGGCTCTTCTCCAGGGCCGGGACCGCGCGGAAGAGCGACTCGAAGGTCTCGAAGCCGGCGTCGAGGCCCAGAAGGGCCTGGCGCTCGGTGCGGGAGAGGCCGTCCCGGGTCCAGGGGAACTCCTCCAGGTGGCGCTGCAGGGCATCGGCCAGGAAGGGGAGGGCGGAGGTGTCGCGCCGCAGGGCGACCTCGACGCCGATGGGCTCGGGCGAGCAGAAGGCCCGCCAGGCGTGGCGGGCGAGGAAGACCTGCTGGTCCGTGACCGGCTTGCGCTCGGGCAGGAGGGAGGCCATCTGCTCCGGCGTGAGCTGGCCGAGGAATTCATCGATGCAGATCAGGCTGAGCCGGCCGCGGCCGATGAGGGTGAGGTCGCGCGAACCGAACCAGTCGAGCAGGCGCAGGAGCTGGAGCTGGTCGAACAGGTCGTGCTCGAACCAGAGCACCACCTCGTCGTAGTTGCGGTAGCCCTCCAGCTTGTGGTCCCACTCCGTGAGATCGGCGAGGCAGCGGTCGTAGTCGGCATAACCGCACTCGGCAAGGTAGCGGGCGCGCACCTTGCGCCAGCGCTCGGGCAGCAACCCCGAAGGCGCCGGCCCTTCGTGGAGGACGTCGGCCGAGAGGGTGATGTCCCCCTGAGTCTCCGCCTCTCGGAGGGCCTCGCGGATCAGGTCGGCGGCGATGTCGCCGTTGGTGACGTGCAGCATCCGGGCTGCCACGGGCTGGCGGCGGGCTCCGGCCGGGCGCGCGGCGGCGAGAGCGGCCGGTACGGTCACCGAGAGCAGGAGGTCGGAGTATTTGAGCTCGGCCATGAGAGACCCCGAAGGGGGTAGGCCGATTGTACGGCAATCCCGACGACAACAGGGCCGGGGCGGAAGGCCGCCCCGGCCCTGTCTCTATATGGAACGCACGCGCTCGGAGCGCGGACGGAATCTCTTACTTCTTGGCCGCGGCCTCCTTCTTCTGCTGCGTCTCCAGGTTGATGGACACCTTCACCTCGTCGCTCAGGACGAAGCCGCCGTTGTCGAGGCCGGCGTTCCAGTTGATGCCGTAGTCCTTGCGGTTCAGGGTGACCTCGGTGGCGAAGCCGGCCTTCTGGTTGCCCCAGGGATCCTTCACCGCGCCCAGGTAGGTCACGGGCAGCGTCACTTCCTTGGACACCCCGCGCATCGTCAAAGTTCCGCTGACGTTGTAGGTGTCCTTATCGGCCTTCTTGATGCTCTTGCTCTTGAAGGTGATCTCCGGGTACTTCTCGACGAAGAAGAAGTCTTCGCCGCGCAGGTGCTTGTCGCGGTCCGCGTTGTTGGTGTCGATGCTCGCGGCCTTGATCCGGAAGTCGACGCTGGACTTCTCCAGGTTGGCCGGATCGAGGTTGATGGTCCCCTCGTAGTCGTTGAAGTTGCCCCGGACCTGGGTCACCAGGTGGCGGAGCTGGAACGACACCTCCGAATGGCTCGCGTCGATGGTGTGCACCTCGGCGGCCAGCACGGGCATCGTGGTCAGAACGGCGACGAACAGCGCGGTGTTGATGTTTTTACGGATCATGAGCTTCATCTCCTTGATCTTGCAACGTTTGATCTGTCAACTACCAGGGTAAATTTTTTTACGCGTGCCTATGCGTGACTGCTGCGGACGGCGTCCAGCAGGTGAATCAACTGCTTCTTGTCTCGCTCGGAGAGGGTTCCCAGCGCGGAATCGTCGGCATCGTCCATGGCGCCGTCGATCCTGCCGAGCAGCTCGAGGGCGTCGGCCGTGGCATGGCAGAGGACCTGGCGGCGGTCCTCGGGGCAGCGCTGCCGGCGCACCATCCCTTTCGCTTCGAGGCGGTCGAGGAGCCGGGTGATGCCGGGCGCCTCCTCGATCATGCGCTCGGCGATGGTCAGGGTCGGAGTGCCAGCGGGGCCCGCTCCGCGCAGGATGCGCAGCACGTTGAACTGCTGCGGCGTGATCCCATAGGGCTCCAGGACCCGGGCAATATATCGGCGGACCACGTCCGCCGTGCGGAGCAGGGCCACGACTCCCTCCTGGCTCAAGGACCGGAACGGTCTCGTCTGCCGGATCTCACGCTGGATTGCGCTCTCTCGTTCGCTCACGGATGCTACTGTACACATGAATGGTTGACGTGTCAAGTGATCGAAAAGAACAAATTCATCGGGTACGGCTCTTGCTCTGACCAGGAGGCAAATGATCGTTTATGGGGACCTGAAACGAGACGAGGACACGGAAGCCAAGCTGGAGCGCATCCGCTCCGGCCTGGCGGCTTTGGAAGATATGGCTCCCGGCATCGAGCGGCACGCCGAGATCGTGGAGCTGCTGGTGGAAGCGGGGGAGCTGGAGCAGGGGCTGCTCGACGACCAGCTCGAGATGCTGGGGCGCGAGCGGCCGACGCCGGTGGGGCAGTTGTCCGCGGACCTGACGCGGGGGATCGCGGAGGCGCTCCTCTGGTCGTTCCGCTTCGCGGGCCAGCTTCCCGCCTGGGAGGGGAGGAAGGGGGCCGCGCCGCCGCTGGTGGGGGTGGGAAGCGCGCAGCGCGCGTTGCGGAAGCTGGGTTCAGCTCGCGTGCCGGGAGAGATCGGGGTGGTGGTGCCCGAGGGCTATGCGTTCTACGGGGTCTACCCCGAAATGTATCTCCGCGCGGGCGAACAGCTACGGGAAGGATGGGCGGGGTCGCTGCGGGTGATCGGCATCCGCAGCATCGGCACGAGCCTGGCGGCGGTGGTGGCGGCGGCAGGCAAGGGAGAGACCTCGGCGAGCGTGCGCCCCGGGGGGCATCCATTCGCCCGCACGCTGTCGATCGGGGAGCGGATGACCGGCAAGCTCCTGGTCGCGGCGGAGGCCACGGGCTCGCGCCGGCCCCTGTTCGCGGTGGTGGACGAGGGGCCGGGGCTGTCGGGCAGCTCGTTCGGCGCCATGGCGGACTGGCTGGAGGAGCACGGCGTATCGCAGGAGCAGATCGTGTTCCTCCCGAGCCACCGCGGCCCGCTCGGACCCCATGCGAGCGCTCCGCACCGGGAGCGTTGGGAGACGGCGCGCAAGTACGTGGTCGAGTTCGAGGAGATGTTCCTCGGCTCCGGCTCCCCCTGGTCGCTGGAGCGCTGGGTCCAGGACCTGACCGGCCCGGCCGAGGGTCCGCTCGAAGATATCGGGGCAGGCCGCTGGCGGGAGCGGTTCTTCGCCAGGAAGACCGGCAGGCCGCCTGCGCACTTGCAGCAGGAGCGGCGCAAGTACCTCCTGAAGGCGGGAGGCAGGACCTGGCTGCTCAAGTTCACCGGCCTGGGGCGCTACGGGAGGGAGAAGCTGGAGCTGGCATCCGAGCTGGAGAAGGGGGGCTTCACCCTTCCTGTCACCGGGCTGCGCCACGGTTTCCTCGTCAGCCCCTGGCTGGAAGATGCCCGGCCGCTGCCCCTCGTCAAGGACGTGGACCGCGAGGCGTTGCTCGACCGCGTGGCGCGCTACATCTCCTTCCGGGCGCGAAAGCTTCCCGGGACGGTCGGCGCCTCTCCCGAGAAGCTGCTGGAGATGGCTGCCTTCAACGTCGAGCAGGCCCTGGGCAAACAGGCAGCCGAGCCTCTCGGCGTCTGGCGCGAGCGCCTGCCGGAGCTCTCCTCCCTGGCCCGGCCGGCCCTCACGGACAACCGGATGCACGCCTGGGAGTGGCTGGTGACCCCGGACGGGAAGATCTGGAAGACCGACGCCCTCGATCATCACGCCTCCAACGACCTCGTGGGAGCGCAGGACCCCGCCTGGGATCTGGCCGGCGCGATCGTGGAGCTGGAGCTGTCGGATGACGAACGGGGCCGGCTCCTGGAGCAGGTGGAGCGCTCCCGCCGGGTAAAAACGCCGCCGGACCAGCTCCGCTTCTACGCCCAGGCCTACCTGGCGTTCCAGCTCGGGTACTACACCCTGGCGGCTCAGGCCGTCGAGGGAATGGACGCGAAGGAAGCGGAGGCTCTGCGGAAGCGGGCCTCCTGGTATGCGTCTCGTTACTCCCAGTGAGCCCGGAACCCGATCACCTGCCGTAGCGTATCCTCGAAATCCCCCCGGAAGCAGACGGCCCGGTCGTCCACGAAAACGTGGGCGGCCGGCTTGCGGTCGGTGACCTCGGAGACCCACTGCAGCAGCCCGTGCTCCTCCAGCCAGCCGCGGGCGTCGTCCTGCCAGCGGGTGGTGAAGACCACGACCCGGAACCCGCGCTCGTTCAAAGAGCGGAGGAAATCCCCCGCCCCAGGCACGGGCGGGTCCCAATGCTCCGGGCTCTTCCACCCGGTATAAGCGTCCAGGACCCCGTTCAGATCCACGCACACGACAGGCCGCTCGTCGTCCATCGAGAATCAGTGTACCTTATTGATGGCACGTGAGTTGCAGCTTTATAGATCATGGCTAGAACAGGCGTACAGATCCAAGAGCCGAAGGGGAAGCTGGGGGTGTTGCTGGTCGGCCTTGGCGCGGTCAGCACGACGGTGATCGCGGGGATCGAGGCAGTCAAGCGCGGCCTCGGCAAGCCCATCGGGTCTCTCACCCAGATGGGCACCATCCGTCTGGGCAAGCGCACGGAAAACCGCGTGCCGAAGATCAACGGGTTCGTCCCCCTGGCTCAGCTCGAAGACCTGGTCTTCGGCGCCTGGGACATCTTTCCCGACAACGCCTACGAGGCGGCCCTGGAGGCCGGCGTTCTGGAGCGCGACCTCCTGGAGAAGCTCCGGCCCGAGCTGGAAGCCATCCGCCCCATGAAGGGAGTGTTCGACCCCCGCTTCGTGAAGCGCCTGCACGGCACTCACGTCAAGGAGGGCGCCTCCAAGTGGGATCTCGCGCAGCAGCTCATCGAGGAGATCCAGAGCTTCCAGCAGGAGAAGGGTGTCGACCGCATGGTCATGATCTGGTGCGGCAGCACCGAGATCCACATGAAGATCGAGGAGGGCCACAAGTCGCTGGAGAGCCTGGAGCACGCCATGCGGAACGACGGCGTCGACATCCCCTCCAGCATGGTCTACGCGTACGCGGCCCTCTCTCTTGGGATCCCCTTTGCGAACGGGGCTCCCAACCTGACCCTCGACGTGCCGGCCCTGAGGGAGCTCGCCGAGCGCAACCGCGTTCCCGTTTGCGGTAAAGATTTCAAGACCGGGCAGACCCTGATGAAAACGATTCTCGCGCCCGGCCTCAAGGCGCGGCTGATCGGGCTCTCGGGCTGGTTTTCCACGAACATCCTCGGCAACCGGGACGGCGAGGTGCTCGACGATCCCGACAACTTCAAGACCAAGGAGCAGAGCAAGCTGTCGGTCCTGGAGCACATCCTTCAGCCGCACCTCTACCCCGACCTCTATGAAGGGTTCCACCACCAGGTGCGGATCAACTACTACCCGCCGCGAGGGGACAACAAGGAAGGCTGGGACAACCTCGACATCTTCGGCTGGCTCGGCTACCCCATGCAGATCAAGATCGACTTCCTCTGCCGGGACAGCATCCTGGCCGCGCCGCTGGTGCTCGACCTGGCCCTGTTCCTGGACCTCGCCCGCCGCGCCGGCATGCACGGTATCCAGGAGTGGCTCTCGTTCTACTTCAAGAGCCCGATGACCCTGCCCGAGCTCTACCCCGAGCACGATCTCTTCATTCAGCAGATGAAGCTCAAGAACACGCTGCGCTACCTGCGCGGCGAAGAGCAGATCACCCACCTGGGGCTGGATTACTACCAGGCTGATTAGGCGTACCGCCGAGTCATCCGGGCGCAGAAGTCGGCGAATTCCTCCACGCACTTGGGCGGGCTCGTGTGGTGGGGGCGCACGCCGCAGTGCTCGGGCGTGAAGCAGTAGGTCAGGGTCAGGTCGAAATCCTCGAGCGCCTTCATCTGCCGGTCGAACCAGGCATCGGCATCCGGGCGGAAGCTGTCCGCCCAGGAGAGCCCGGTGCGGAGATGGCGGATCCCCAGCTTCTTCATCCAGCGCACCGCGTCGTCGAGGCGGTGGTCCTCGAAGTGGAACCATTGGCAGATCCCGAGCTCGGGCGTGTAGTCCGCAAAGTGCTTGAGGGCGAGCTTGGGGGTGCCGTCCTCCTTGATCAGCCCCATGTAGAAGTGGCGGTAGTAGGAAGAGCCCTCGGCTTCCCGGTGCCGGGTCGTGGCCGGCCAGGCCTTGGGCAGGTCGTACAGGCTGTACCAGTGGATGCGCGGCGCCCTGCCCAGGAGGAGCTCGGCGGTCCGCCTCAGCCCGAATTCCTGAACCTCCTCGGCGCCGAACGTCGAGACCCCCACCTCCGTCACCCAGACGGGAAGGTTGGTGAGCGCCTGCACCTCGGCCAGGCGATCCGGCCACTCGTTGATCTGCCAATGGTTCCAGTCGAGGGGGAAGCCGTGGACCGCGATGGCGTCCACATGATCCAGCACCCCCTGCTCCTTCATGTTCCGGACGAACCCGGGATCGATGGGCGAGATCCCCCCCAGAACTCGGGGGAGGCCGGGCCTCTCGGAGGCGATGGCATCGCCCGCGAGCGTGGCCATGCGGGCGAAGATGGCCCACCCCTGGTCCACTTCGAAGTCCCAGTGGGACATGTTGTTCGGCTCGTTCCAGATCTTGACGGCTTCGATCAAGCTCACCTCACAATTGCTGTCTCGCGGGATTCCAGGAGCTGAATGGCCTCGCGGTAGCCGTGGAGCGTCCCCACATCCACGTAGGCTTCGCCGGCTCGCACCCCGAGCGCTTCGCCGCCGGCAGCCAGCCACGCATTGACCAGAGTGCCCATGTAGACGTCGCTCTCGCCGCGCTCCCGCCACAGGGCATGGAGGCTCTGGAAGATCGAGGCCGGCATGCGGAAAGCGCCCCAGACCCAGCGGCTGGAGGCGTCCTTGCGCTTCACCTGGATTTCCAGCACCCGTCCCTGCTCGTCGGTGACGACGGCGTCGAACAGCTCCGGCTGCTGCACGGGGAAGAGAAGAAAGGAGAGCCGGCTCCGGTCGAGCCTCGCCAGGCCGTCCTCCGGGAACCAGACCGTGTCCGGCAGGCCGATCAGGACCTCGTCGCCCGGCGCGAGAAGGGGAAGGGCCCGGAAGAGGGCATCGCACAGCCCTTGGGCGTGCGGTTGCACCACATAGCAAACCGAAGCAGAACGGATACTTCCCCCGAAGTACTCGATGATGTCCGACTTGCCCGGGGAGATGACGACGCAGATCTTCTCGGCGCCGGCCAGGAGCATCCGCTCGATCAGGTATTCGGAAACCGCCCGCGGGCGCTCGATACCTGCATCGACCCGGCGGCCGACCGGCAGTAGCTCCTTGGAAAAGGCCAGCGGCTGGATGCGGCTCCCCAATCCCGCGGCCGGGACGATCCCCCAGATGCTCATGCGGCGGTATTCCTTTCCACTCCCCTGGAGCCCAGCATGTCCAGGAGCTGTCTGGCCCGGTGCTCGGCCGTGTGCTCCGCGAGGGCGCGCTCCCGGGCGGCCCGGCCGATCCGCGCAATCTCCTCCTTGGGGAGTGTCAGGGCCGCGATGGCCTCCTCGGTCGTCTCCGCGATGAGGACCTCTCTCCCGGGCTCGAAGAAGTCATTCAATCCAGCCCAGGTGTCCGAGAGGCACGCCGTGCCGCATGCGGCGGCTTCGAAGAGCCGTCCCGACGGGCACCATCCCATTCGTGCCATCGCCGCCCGGGTCACATTCAAGGTCAGCGGGGAAGAGCCATAGAACGCCGGGTGGTCGGCCGGCGGCAGATGGCGGACGAACCAGACGTTCGGCCCCCATGGGAACTCAGCGGGATACTGGGCTCCGGCGATCACGAAGCGCTTGCCGGGAAGCCGCCGGGCCGGCTCCAGAAAGAGCCGGTCGAGCGCTTCCTGGCGGTCGGCGGCGTAAGTGCCCAGATAGGAAAGGTCGGCCTGATAGTCCGGGTTCGGCTCGCCAGGGCGATGGGCCTCGGGATCGACGCTGCCGTAGAGCGGGGCGACCCGGCGCGCTCCGAGCCGCTCGCGGAGGGCGGTCAGGGCCGAGCCGCCCGTATAGCTGAGCACCAGGTCGAACCCGCCGAGCCCGGCCGTCGGCAGGTAGGGAACCTCCTGGCCGGCCTCCAGCTTCTCCAGCGTGATCGGCGTGTCCAGGTCGTAGAAGATTGAAGTTTCGCCTTCGAGCACCAGGTCGCTCGCCGCGATGCCGTCCGGACAGTAGGAGGTGACCATGGCCACGTCGGCGTCCGCGACCTCCCGTTTCGCGCGGGGGAGGATGTCGGTCCACTCGGGGTAGAGCACGAGGTCGGTCCCGGGCAGCTCGCGCAGGTCGCGGTGGAAGGCGTAGTAGGGGACGTCCTTCTCGAAGAAGACGACGCGATGGCCCATCCGGGCGAGCGCCCGGCAGAGCCCCCGCCACAGGGTGGCGTGCCCGTTGCCCCAGGAGGAGCTCACCGTGAGCCCGAAGATGACCATCTTCATGGGAGCATCTCCGCCACGTCCGGCCGCAAGCGGATTCCCTCCAGCCGTCGCCGCGCCCCAGGGCGGAGCCGGGCCAGGGTCCAGGCGATCTTGCGGCGCGCGGCTTCGGCTCCGAAGTAGTCCACGTACCCCGGGCTGTTCAGCGAGAAGAAGGAGAGGGCGTCCGCGTCGTTGAGCAGGGCGAGGTCCGGATCGTCCGAAGTGTGTTCGTGCCCCGCGATCAGGCGGGCTGCCTGCACGCGGGTCGCCGCGTCGACTCCGGCTCGCTTCAAGGCGCCGTCCGCCATCTCGGCGCCGCGCCGGGCGTGCTCGTCCTTGAAACTCTGATAATCGCCAGCTTGATGCTCGATCCGGACATCGGCCTCGGAGACCAGGCGCTCGATGTCGTGGAAGAGTGCCGCGAGCTGGACCGCCAGGCTCGCTTCGGGATCGAGGCGGACCGTCCACTGCCAGACATCCAGGGAGTGGGCGCAGTCGGCACGGACCAGGGGCTTGTCGAGATCGTGGAGCGACCGGTGCTGCTCCAGGACGGCATCGAAGAGCGGGTTGGAAGAGGCGGCGTTGCGGCGTCCGACCAGCCGTTGGCAGCGGGTGAGCACCTCCAGGGTCATCCCCGGCAGGCGTCCGGGCTCCGCGGCGAGATCGAGGCGCGGCATGTCCTCGACACGGGTGTCGAACTCGTAAAAGGGGAAGCGCGGGGATTCCCATTCCTCGGCTGTGAGCGAGAGGGCTGGAAGGTTTTCAATCTCTCCCAGCTCGAAACCCACGGAAGGGAACTCGGCGGAGACCATCTCAAAGCCCGGCGCCGCCGGTGCTCCTCCCGTCTCCCCACGTATGAACACCGCCAGGTGCGAAACAGCCATCTCCCTGAAGGTCAAAGACCCCTTTGTTCGCGGTTCTTGAAATGCAAGCCGCGAGCCAGGAAGAGTTCCTGAATGTGGGTTCTTGCGCTCAGTCCCCGAAGACGTCGGCCAGGCGCTGAGCAAATACGAAGCGTTCACCCCACTCCAGCAGCCGCTCCGCTCCCGCGGACAGGATGCGGGTTCGAGTCCGCTCGTCGAGAGGTCCGAACCTTGTCTCAAGCTGCCGGAGCAGCAGGTGGGCTTCCCCTTCCTGCCGCCCTTCATGCCGTCCCTCCTCGCGCAGCTCATGGCTCCATTCATCGACTCGTTTTGCCAGCATGGTTTCGAACTCCTCCAGGCCAAGGGCCTCTGGGAACTCCTCCGGATTACGGCTGTTCAGGAAGACGGCTCCGAACCAGGGCGACGAAAGCGCGGCGAAGCTCGGCATCCTCGGGTCTTGGCAGCCAGCCGGCCAGGCGTCCGGACCACCGCTCCAGGTCATCTCTCCGGCGGCTCTTCTCCAGGCCGAACAGCGCTGCAGCCAGGTTCTGTCGGTCTTCCAACTCCTCAGGGGAGTAGCTCCCCTCGTCGATCAGCCGGTAGCGCAGCCGGGGAACGTAAGGCTGCGCCTCCTCGGGCACGGCCTGGATCAGCTCCGACAGCTCCAGCGGCGCCCACCACCGATCCTCTCCATTGTAGAGGACGATGGGCAGGACCAGGGGGAGCTCGCCCGAGGGAGTGAGCTCCTTGCGGGCCAGAAGGTCCTGGTAGAGGAGCGCCACATAGGCCAGGAGGCGCACCGCCATGAACCTCTGGACCTCGGACTGGAACTCGATCAGGAGGTAAACGTAGATCGGGCTCCCGTCCCGGTGCCGGAGACGCCAGACGACATCGCCCTCGCGTTCCTTCAGGGTGTCCGATACATAGGAGGCGTTGACCCTCTCCAGCGTGGAGAAGTCGAGCTGCTCGATCCAGGGCTCGCCGGCAAAGCCGCGGACGAGATCCTCGACCATCCTGGGTTGGGAGAAGAGAAGACGGTAACTCTGATCGTATGGGCGCATAGGGTGCCTTTCTGTAAACACCCCTGTAGAGACGTAAAACGGGTCTGGAATGTCATTTCTCGCTGTCACGCAAGTGCTCGTCCCCTGGTACGAGTCCCTCGTACCTCCGTACCGGACGCCGGTACACAGGGACGGGACGCTCGTACGCCCGTACGAGTGGCTGGTACGCCCATACGAGTGGCTGGTACGGCCGGGAGAGTGCCTCGTACGCCCGTACGAGTGGCTGGTACAACTGGGAGAGCGGCTCGTACGCCCGTACGAGTGGCTGGTACGGCCGTACGAGTCAGCGGTACACGTGGGGAGGACGCTCGTACGCACGGGGGAGAGGCTCGTACAGCCGGGGCAGTCGCTGGTACACGTGGGGAGGGCACTCGTACGCCTGGGGGAGTCGCTCGTACAGCGGGAATAGTCGCTGGTACACGCGGGGGAGTCGCTCGTACGGCCGGGGGAGTCACTCGTACACGCGGGGGAGTCATTCCCCCTCGTCGTGCCATAATCCGCCGCCGTGCAACCCCTCAAGGTTCAGGCGACGGGCGTGCTGCTCTTCCTCTTCATCCCCGTGGTGCTGTTTCTCTTCGTGCGGCATCCAGAGCCGATATGGGCGAGCCTGGTCGCGGGCGTGGTCCTGATGGTGGGCCACCGGCTCCTCGCCCGGCCTTACATGGAGCGGGTGCTGCCGGTGAAGTGCGTTTGGTGCAACCGGGTTCCGCCTGCCACTGGCGGCGAGATAGCCGAGACACTGGATTTGCGTTCCATCCAAGCCCGGTGCTGCCCGGGCCACCGCCAACCCGCGGCGAAGTTCTTCGCCTTCCTCGACTCCTGGCGCTGGGTCTTGCGTGCCGGGATCTTCCTTCCGCTCCTGCTCCTCCTGGTGACCCTGGCCGCTGCGGCCTTCCGCGTGGAACCGCCGGTCGAGGAGGTCACCGCATTCTTCAAGCTCGCGGTCGGGATCACGGTCAATCTGGCAGCCCTCGGGTACCTTTTTGTCCAGGGCCGCTCCCCCGCGGCGGTCCCCTTCCCGGTCCACAACTTCTTCCTCCTGGGAGTCCGTAACCTGCTCTGGGTGTTCCGTTTCGTCGGGATCTGGTGGATCTGGCAGGGCCTGCGCTACTTCCTCGCGTGAAGGGGCACGGGCATTGCAATCATGCAGATTCGGCTATGAGTCGGCTGCCCCGTGGGCGGCCCACCCTGAAACCAACCCAAGGAGGTCAGTCATGCATCCGAGAACCTACACCCACCTCTTCCTGGGACTCGTCCTGACACTGTCGATCGGTCTCGCTCAGCCCGCCGAAGCGCAGACGAGCTGCACCAAGGACAATCAGTGCGCGTCCAACGAGTTCTGCGAGTTCGCGGCTGGTACCTGCCCGAGGAACAACTCAGGCGCGCAGGGCACCTGCGTGGTCATTCCGCAAGGCTGCACCCAGCAGTTCGACCCGGTCTGCGGCTGTGACAACAAGACCTACAGCAACGATTGCGTCCGGCGGATGGCCGGCGTCTCTCTGAAGTCGACTGGCGAGTGCGGTAGCGGCGGTGCCAGCGCCAGCAGCAACCGAAATACCAGCTCCCAGCCGAACGACCTTGCCAGCTTCCTCGCGTCCCTGAACTAACCCGACCCTGAACGGGCTGCCGTCTCATCCGGAGGCGGTGGCCCGGATTTCCAGATCCTCATAGAGCGCGTCGAGCACGGTCCGGATCCGCCGCTCGTGATTGTCGTCCGAGGGGGTGCCGTTGAAGACCAGGGCGACGGCGAGGCCGCGCTCGGGATCGGCGAACGCGACCGAGGAGCGGTAGCCGCTATGGCCGAAGGCCCGGCGCGAGGCGTGATGACCGTAAGCGTAAGGGACGGTCTCCACGCCGTACATCGCGGAGTTGGGGATGAAGCCGAGGCCCCAATCCATCATGTGCTTGAAGGTGCTGTCCATCATTCCCACCCGATGTCGGGCGGTCAGGGCCTCCACGGATTGCGGGGAGAGGATCTGCCCGCCGCGCGCGAGCAGCATCTCGTAGAAGCGGCCGAGCTCGCGCATGGGACCGTAGCCGTTCCCCCCGGGGTGGATGGTCGTGCACCGCTCCTCCGAGTCCCATCCATGCGGCTCGGATTTCTCCGTGTTCCACATGGCGCCGATCCGG
>DATLNC010000089.1:0-23925 GCA_035536935.1 Thermoanaerobaculia bacterium | reverse complement strand
CCCCAGGCTAGAAGAGTACAGCCTCCTCCGGAGGCTGGCTTCGCCCACCACCATCTTCCACCGGAATATCGCCCCCGGAGGGGGCGATATCCTTCTAGCCTGGGGTTTCAACCCCAGGCGCTCGGGTAGGTCCCCTGCCCTCCCCAGAGTATGATTCCCCCAGCGGGTTGCTCCATGCCAACCTTCACCCGACTCGTCGAACGCCCTCTCATGGCCCTGCTCCCCGAGCGGGAACGCCCGGCGTTCGCCCGCTTTGCCTTCGCCGTGTTCTCGGTGCTGGCCGCGACCCTGGCCCGCTGGCCCCTCCAGGAGCACCTCGGGCCGAGCGTGCCGTTCCTCCTCTACTTCCCGGCGGTGATCGTCGCCGGCTGGTTCGGCGGGCTGGGCCCGGCGCTGCTCGCGACCGGCCTGTCCGGGTTCGCCGCGCAGTTCTTCTTCATGGCGCCGGCCTTGTCGTTCGGGCTCTCCTCCCGGACCGAGTGGCTCCGGCTGGGCCTGTTCGTGGGCATCGGGATCTTCATCAGCCTGCTGATCGAGGAGCTGCACCGGTCACGGCGGCGGGTGCAGGCCGCGGCCCAGGAGCGGCTTCTCCACCAGCAGGAGCTCTCCGAAAGCGAGGAGCGCTTCCGCATCATGGCGGACTCGGCGCCCGTCTTCGTCTGGATGTCCGGAGAGGACCGGCTGTGCGACTGGTTCAACCGGCCATGGCTCGAGTTCCGGGGCCGCACCCTGGAGGAGGAGGTCGGCCACGGCTGGGAGGAGGGGATCCACCCCGACGACCTGGACGGCTGCTGGGATGCGTTCTATTCCGTGTACGAGACCCGGCGCGAGTTCACGGTGGAGTACCGGCTGCGCCGCCACGACGGCGAGTACCGCTGGATGCTGACCCGGGGCGTCCCCCGCTTCGGCCCCGATGGCGGGCTCGTGGGCTACATCGGGTCGGTCATCGACATCCACGACCGGCGGCGGTCCGAGCAGGAGCGCCTCCTGCTCATGGACGAGATGCGCCAGGCCTGGAAGGAGGCGGAAGCGGCAAGCCGCAGCAAGGACGAGTTCCTGGCCGTCGTCTCCCACGAGCTGCGCACGCCGCTCAACGCGATCCTGGGCTGGGCCCAGATCCTCGAGCTCACGCCGGACGACGGGGAAAAGCAACGGCGCGGGCTCCAGGCCATCCACCGCAACGCCAAGGCCCAGGTGCAGCTCATCGACGACCTCCTGGACCTGTCGCGGATCGTCTCCGGCAAGATGCGGCTCGACGTGCGCACGATCGACCTGGTGCCCGTGCTCGAAGGCGCGGTCGAAGCGATCCGGCCCGCGGCCGAGGCCAGGCAGATCCGCCTGCAGCGGGTGCTCGATCCGATGGCCGGGCCGGTCGTCGGCGACGCCGACCGCCTGCGGCAGGTGGTCTGGAACCTGCTCTCGAACGCGGTCAAGTTCACGCCCAGGGGGGGCCGCGTGGAGGTACGGCTGGAGCGGGTGAATTCGCACGTGGAGATCGTCGTGGCCGACTCTGGGGTCGGGATCAGCCCCGAGTTCCTGCCGCACGTCTTCGACCGCTTCCGCCAGTTCGACAGCTCGGCCTCCCGCAGCCACGGCGGTCTGGGGCTCGGGCTCTCGATCGTGCGCCACCTGGTGGAGCTGCACGGCGGCACGGTCGAGGTCCGGAGCTCGGGGCTGGAGCAGGGCTCGACCTTCGTCGTCGCAATCCCCATCTCCATCGCCCAGATCGAGGCACCGGAGAGAAGGGTGCACCCCCGCGCCGTCGTGGAGACCGCCGCCTGCCGCGACGATCCCGCGCTGAACCTGCGCGGCATCCGGGTCCTGGTCGTGGACGACGAGCCCGACACGCGCGAGACCGTGACGGAAATCCTGGAGCACTGCGATGCCGAGGTGCTCGCCGTGGGCTCGGCCGCCGAGGCGATGCGCGAGCTGGAGGAGTTCAAGCCCCACGTCCTGCTGAGCGACATCGGGATGCCGGGGGAAGATGGCTACTCGCTGATCAAAAGGGTGCGGAGCCTGCCGCCCGAGCGCGGCGGCCGCATCCCCGCGGCGGCGCTGACCGCGTTCGCCCGCAGCGAGGACCGCCGCAAGGCGCTGCTCGCCGGGTTCCAGATGCACGTGCCGAAGCCGGTCGAAGTCACCGAGCTCGCCACCGTCGTGGCCACGCTCGCCCGGGGCACGGCTCCGGATTTGAATACCAGCGGCCTCAGCGCAGACCGTCCGCCTTCGCCGCCAGGATGAAGTCGTTCTCGCTCAGCCCCCCGACCGCGTGGGTCCAGAGGGTGACCTTCACCTTCCCCCAGGTGAGGAAGATGTCGGGGTGGTGCCCTTCCTGCTCGGCCACCTCGCCGAGACGGTCGACGAAGTCCAGAGCCTGCCGGAAATCCTTGAAGATGTACTCCTTCTCCAGGTGGTGCTCGTTGATCATCGTCCAGCCGTCGAGCTGGCCATAGATCCTGCGCAGCTCGAGCCCCTTGAGCGCGGGCTCTCCCGTCTCGCAGGGCTCGCACTTTTTCGTCGCCAGATCCTCCATCTCTCACCTCCTTCACCCGCCACCCCCTGCAAGCTGCAACCGCTGTGCCGACAAGGGGTTTCGGCAGATGGCACACGCCTTGCCTTGTTCTTTCCGCAGCCCGGCGACCCGGTCTCCGACGACGGAGGAGCGGGGGATCCCGGACCAGGAGCCTCAATGCAACCGCCCGTCTACATTGCCCCTTCGCGCTTCGCACGCCTGCGGCTCTCGGACATGCCTCCGGGACAGCGCCGGGCGGTGATCGCCGGGTTGACCGCTTCCGCCCTGCTCTTCCTCGCAGGGTTCGCCTGCGCCGGGTACTTCTGGAGTCTCCAAAGGCAGTTCCCGAGAGCGCCGTTCAGGCAGCCGTCCCGCCTCTATGCCATGCCGACCCGGCTGGACACGGGCATGCCGCTCACGGCAGCCGAGCTGATCGCGGAATTGGAAGCCGCGGGATATCGAAAGGGAGACAGCACGAAGACCGGCTTCTACAGCCAGGAGGGAGCGCGGGTGAACGTCAACCTGCGGCGCTTCCTCACTCCCGAGGGCGAGGCCGGCGGGCATGTGGCCGAGATCACGCTGGGCGGCGGCAAGGTGCGGAGCCTGGAGGCCGACGACCGGAAGACCGAGGGGCTCGTCCTCGAGCCGCCTCTGCTGGCCTCTTTCTATGGCCCCGACCTGGCCGAGCGCCGGCCGGTCACGCTGGACCAGATGCCCGAGTACGTGTCCAAGGCCGTGCTCGCGGCCGAGGACGACAACTTCTTCACCCATCCCGGCGTCTCCGTCACCGGCATCGCGCGCGCCCTGCTGGTGAACCTGCGCGGCGGCGAGCTGCAGCAGGGGGGCAGCACGATTACCCAGCAGCTCGTCAAGAACCTCTACCTGACGAGCAAGCGCTCGCTGGTGCGCAAGGCCAAGGAGGCCTGGATCGCGGTGATGATCGAGGCGCGCTTCAGCAAGGAGAGGATCCTCGAGGCCTACCTCAACGAGATCTACTGGGGCAAGAGCGGGCCGGCGCAGGTGCTCGGCCTCGGGTCCGCCTCCTGGGCCTACTTCGGCAAGCACCCGTCGCAGCTCACCCTCGCCGAGGCGGCCACTCTCGCCGGCATGATCCAGGCGCCGGGCACCTACATGCCCACCGTGCACCCCGGGAAGGCGGTCGAGCGCCGCGACTGGGTGCTCGGGCGCATGGAGGAGCTGGGCTGGGCCACTCGGGAGCAGGTCGCCCAAGCCAAGGCCGAGCCGCTGCAGGTCAATCCCGAGTCCGTCAGCGCCCGCCCCAACGCCCCGTACTTCGCCGAGCTGGCGGAAAGGGAGGCCGAGTCGCGCTTCGACATCGACGACCTGCCCGACCAGGGCTACCTCCTCTTCGCGACCCTGCGCTGGCGCGATCAGAAGCAGGCCGAGAAGGCGGTGCGCAACGGCCTGGCGGAGCTCGAAAAGGGCATTGAGCGCAGGAGCCGCAGCAAGGGTCCGCTCCAGGGCGCGCTCATCTCGGTCGATCCCCGCGACGGCGCGATCCTCGCCTACGTGGGCGGCCGCAGCTACTCGCAGAGCCAGTTCGACCGGGTTGCCCGGGCGCACCGGCAGGCGGGAAGCACGTTCAAGCCGGTGGTCTACGCCGCGGCCTTCGAGGAAGCGGTGGTCAGCCCCGCCTCGATGATCAAGGACTCGCCGATCACGGTGAAAGCCAAGGGTCTGGCGTGGAAGCCCCAGAATTACGACCGCGGCTTCCGCGGCATGGTGACGGTGCGCACGGCGCTGGAGCAGAGCCTGAACATCCCGGCCGTGCGCGTGGCGCTCCAGGTGGGGCTCACCCGGGTCGTGGACCTGGCCCAGGAGCTGGGCTTCAAGGCGAAGTTCGAAACCGTGCCCTCGCTCGCGCTCGGGGCTTTCGAGGCGACCCCGTACGAGATGGCGGAGGCCTACGCGACCTTCGCCAACGAGGGGGCGCGGCCGGAGCTCCACGGTCTGGCGGCGATGCGCGACCGGTTCGGCGAGGAGGTCCTCGGGGAGGACGTGCCCGCGCCGCGGCGGGTGATGCCGGCCGAGGCCTCCTTCCTGGTGACCTCGATCCTGCAGGGGGCCATGGACCGCGGCACCGCAAGCGCCGCCCGCAGCTATGGCATCCGCGACCGCCTGGCGGGCAAGACCGGCACGACCAACGACCGGCGGGACAACTGGTTTGCCGGCTACTCGCCGGACCGGGTGTCCGTGGTCTGGGTGGGTTACGACGACAACGTGCGCACCCGGATGTCGGGCGCCAAGGCGGCGCTGCCGATCTGGAGCCACTTCACTGCCGCGGTCCGTCCGCCCCGGGGCTACATGCCCTTCGTTCCGCCGCGCGGGATCGTGACCCAGACGGTCGATCCGACCACGGGCCAGATCGCGACCGAGGCCTGCCCGTTCAAGGTGAGCGAGGTCTTCCCGGAATGGCAGGCGCCCACGGAGCCCTGCGCCCGTCACCGTCCGGGCATCGGCCAGTACGCGGCTTACGGCGAGCCGCCGATCGATCCGATCACCGGCGAGCCGCTTTACGACTACCAGGTCCGCCAGAACGAGGAGGGACGGATCGAGATCTCGAACTACGGCTACGGCTACGGTCAGGAGTCCCAGCCCGACGTCGTCCCCGGAGCGGAGGTCGGATCCCTCCCCTACGCCGACGAGCCGCTCACCGACGACCCGCTGCCGAACGGGGAGTGGGACGAGGACGAGACCGAGGTCGAGGAGAGCCGCATCGAGATCCGGCCGGCGCAGCCGCGCCCTGCCCCGGAGACCGCCCCCGTGGAGGTGGAGACCACGCCGGCCGCCGAAGCCGAAACGGAAGCCGAGCCCACACCGCCCGCCCCGCTGGCGCCGATACCTGAGGAGACGGCGCAGCCCGAGGCCACTCCGCCTCCTCCCTGAGGACTCGGGCTACTTACACTCCACCCGGAGCCGCCGCTTGCTCGCGCGGTGCTCGGCCAGCGAGATCTCCTTGAGCGCGGGGAACGCCGCGGGCTCGATCCAGCGCCGGCGCAGCTCCGAGCGGCGCTCCAGGATCAGCTTGCGGCCGTCGAGCTTGAACGATTGGCGGAAGCTTCCCAGGTCGTTCTCCACCGTCTGCTCCTGGCCCGAGGCGGGCGGGCAGCCGTCCTGGGGCAGGGTCACGCTCCAGGTCACCTGCGTCGAGAACGGGTCCGCGACCACCGGCAGCTCGCGGCCGTCGAGCACTGCCGGAGCCGGCATGTCGGTAAAGGAGGGGACGGGGAGCTGCGGCACCGAGCCCGGCTCGTAGGCTTGCGGCAACATCAGCCGGACTTTCGCCGTCAGGGTCGCGGAGGGCACGCCCGAGTCGTGCGCGGCGAGCTTCGGCTGCTCCAGCTTCACCCCGGGCAGCAGGCTCCCCAGGCTCTCCAGCACGATGCGGTCGATCTCCTCCGGACGGCGGGTCTGGAGGAGGTCCAGGTATGCCCATCCGGCCGCGCCGAGAAGCTCCAGCCGGGCCTCGCCCGTGGCCTCGCCGTCCGGCGAGAGCGATACGTCCACGGAGAACCTCCGCCCCTCCGACTGCTGGAGGATCGGCGTGCGCACCAGCTCCCCCCGTCCGCCGCGGACTACCAGGGCTTCCTGGTCCTGGGTCGAGGGGGAGAGCCACGAGAGCGCCCCGATGGGCTGGGTGGGGTCGATGAAGAGGTAGCCGCTCGCGACCGGGTCCGTCTCCTTGAGCCCGAGGCCGTCGGCGGAGACCGCTACGATCGCATGGTTGAACTGGGGGCTCGGAAACTCGCGGTCCACCCGGTCGCTCCCGCCGGAGAGGATGAGGACCGGCCAGGCTTCGATGCCCACCTCGCGCAGCAGGTCGACGAGGAGGAACGCCTTGTCCTTGCAATCTCCCCAGCGGCGCTCGAGGACTTCCTGCGGCGTGTGGGGGCGATAGCCGCCGATGCCCACCTCGACCGCCACGTAGCGCACCTGCTTGCGGGCGAAGGCGAGGAGCGCCTCCAGCTTTTCGCGCCGGCCGGCGAGGCCCGCGGTCAGCTCCCGCGCCTTGGCGCGCACCGGCTCGGTGCCGCGCGGTACTTCGGCGGTCAGCCGCTCGTACCAACTGCCCACCTTCTCCCAGCCAGCCGTGTCCCCCCAGGCATAGCGCAGGATGGCGCCCGACGAGGCGGACGAGGGCGCCAGGTCCGGCGGCGACAGCCGGGGGAGAGAGCGGCCCGTAACCTGGACGCCGCCCGCGGTCTCCTTCGCCTCCACGCCGGGGAGCGAGCCGTCCAGGCGCCAGCGCCAGCCCGCACCGCCGCCCTTGACTTCGACGCGGAGCGAATCGGTCGGGCTGGAGGGCCAGCCCAGGCTTACGGTCCCAGCGGGAAAGTAGGGGCGCTCCTTGACTTCATAGTCCAGCGAGAGGATGGAGCCCACGGGCGCGGCCGGGAAGCTCACCGAGCGGTACTTGGACGAGCTGTGCAGCACGCCGGCCCCGGCAACTTCGTGCGTATCGAGCGCCCGGCGCGCCACGTTCTCCACCTTGCCGTCCGGCCGGAGCACCGAGGCCGAGAGCGATTCGAGCTCGCGGTTCTCGTCCAGGTAGATCACGTAGGGCGACCAATTCGAGAAGTCGCCGTCGTTTTCCAGCCGCACCCGCAGCCGCTCGCGCTCGAGGACGGAGCCGTCCGGACGGATCTCGATCTGGACCGTCCGGTCGAGGACCGTGGCGGCGTGTGCCGTCCCACACAGGAAGACGCTAACGGCGAGCCAGGACCAACGCTTGCGCATCGCTCTTCTCCGCGGCGCCGAACAGGGCGCGCGCCTCTTCGTACATTTGCATGCTGGGGAGCTGGCGCTGGGTCACGTCCAGTTGCCGGCGGTAGACCAGCGAGCGCTCGGCGTCGTTCAGGTCGAGCCCGACGGTCAGGGCGCCGACCCGGTTCTTGGTGCTGGCGAGCTTCGGCTGCGATTCGAGCTTCCACCCCTCGGGCCAATGCAGGCGCAGCTCCACCTCGTCGCGGTCGGGGAAGAGGAACAAAACGGGAGAGCGCCGCTTGGAGGCATCCTGCACGAACGGCTGCCGGGTCGGTCCCAGCGGGCGGCTCGGCACCAGCGTGGTCTCGTCGCCGAGCACGTCCTCCTCGCGCTGCTTCATGGTCCAGAAGACCCGCGCGGTCTGCTCGTCCGGCTTCTCCTCGAAGCGGACGCCCTCGATCTGGAAACCGGGATACTCCTCGTCGAGCCACTTCTTCCAGGCCTCCAGCGTGGCGGCTTCGTCATCCTTCCAGTCGATCTTCTCCCAGGCGTGATGGCCGGTGAAGGTCACCTCGCCCTTGCCCGACAGCCGGCCTTCGGCGTCGAGGTCCAGGTCGACCACGGCACGCCGGGCGTTCTGGTCGTGGGGCGGCTCGGGCAGCACGATGCCCTCCGGCTTCTTCGCATCGTGGATCAGGGCCGGCGTCCCTTCGTAGCCGTACTGGAGGTGGCCGAAGGCGAGCGCCCGGTCGGTCGGGTCCAGATAGACCCGCTGGCCGTCCAGGTCGAGAGCCACCAGCACGGTGTCGAACCAGAGCGGGTTGGGGACCTTGGGATCGATCTGGCCGCGCATGCGGTCCGCGGCCCAGACCAGCTTGGCGTCGAGTTTGGCCGCGTTCAGCAGGGATTGGAGAAGGAGTGCCTTCTCCGCGGGGTCGCCGCGCTTCCCGCTCAGGGTCTTCTCCACGGACGAGCCCTCGACGAGGAAGATGCCGGGCTGGTTCACCGTGTCGATCTCGTCGCGCACGAAGCGGTAGAGGGCCTCGGCCTTCTGGCGCGGGCTGCCGGCGGCCGCGATCTCCTTGGCTTTCTTGGCCACGCCGCCGTCCTTGCGCCGGGCCTTGACGTAGTACTCGTCGAGCATCGTGCAGACGCTCGGCCAGCTGTCCAGGAGCTTCTCGTAGACGTTGCGGTCCTGGTAGGCGGCCGGCACGATCATCATCTGGGTGGCGAGGTCGGCGAACGGCAGCCCGAAGGGATCGTCCGGCACGGAGGGGAGGTTCTCCCCCCAGACGCGGAGCTCGGTGCCGCGGGAGCTCTTCTTGCTCTCGTGCTGGAGGCCGACCTTGAACGGATCGCGGTTCCAGCCCTGGGTCTGGATCTCGCGCGGGATCTTGAAGACCATCTCCGAGTAGACGACCGGCAGCTCTTCCGAGAAGTACCAGGGCTCCAGGAAGTAGATCGATTCCATGCGCAGCTCGTACTGGTAATCGAGGATCGAGCCGACGTCGACGCTCGGGAAAGCCACGGTCGTGACCCGGCGCCCGAAGCGCTTCGACTCCTTGCGCTCGAAGCGGGCGTCGCTCCCCAGGGGAATCTCCCTGCCGTCGGGCAGGACCGTGCGCCCCTTGAACCCGGAGAGCCGGATGAAGTCGTTGTGCGCGACGGCGACCTCGGCGAGGTCCTTGCCCTGTTCGGTGAGGATCTTGCGGCGCTCCTGGACGAGCAGGCGCGACGAGATGGCGCCCTGGGAGTCGTAGCCCCACATCAGGAACTCGGCTTTCTTGAACAGGACCACCGCCGGCGCGTTCGGCTCGCCGGCGACGGCAGTGAGCGCCCGCTCCTTCTCGGTGATGGGCGGAAACGCTTCCGCCGCCGCGGGTCCGGCGGCTGCGACAAGGAGAACAAGTACGAGGGCGAGAGGCTTCATAGATTCTCCCTACGGGGTGCATGCTTCCGTCTGAGAGTGGACTCAGGAGGGTAAAGCGTTTCACCAGGGTATTGCAAAAACCACCCGGATTTCCACGTTTTCCCCGGCTTTTCCGGGGGATCTCCGCGATTTGCGAGTGGCACGGCCCTTGAAACAGAGAGGGGTGGACGGATCGGCGGCGCGATCGATGTCAAACGAGGGTGCTCTCTGGACGCCGCCGATCCTAATCCTTCCCCACATCCATCCAGAGTGGACCCATCGAAAAGGAGGCGCCCCATGGCGACTGAAGAAACCCGGCTTACGAACAGGTGGGCTGGTTTGAATCGTGAGAAGTTTGGCCAGGTGTTCAACCGCGAGAAGCTGAGCAGCGTGGTGAGCCGCGAGAAGTTGGGCAGTGTGAATGTCGGCCAGACCGAGCGCTGGGCTTCGGTGCTGGGCGGCGCGGCGCTGGCGGCGCTGGCCCTGCGGGGCGGACGCCGTTCCAAGGGCATCGTCGGCCTCGCGGCGCTGGCGGGCCTGCCGCTGATCCTGCGCGGCGCGACCGGCCACTGCCCGGTCTACCAGAAGATGGGAGTCGACCGCACCAAGGGCTCGACCGCGGGCCTGGGCACGGCCCTCGCCTCCGACCGCGTCTCGACCACGAACCCGTTCAATGACGGCCGCCAGCCGCTCGTGGACGAGGAGCCCTCGACCGAGACCAACACGACTCTCAACCCCACCCCGACCTTCTGATTCCGGTCCCCCTCTCCCCCGCGCAGGCGGGGGAGAGGGACGGGGAGAGGGGGGATGGGATCAATCCCTACTCCAGCGAATCCAATTCGAACTCGAGCTCGACGTCCTCGCCGGCGGCCACGGTGAATTCCTGCTCCTCGGCCTGCCGGCCGGGGCGCACCACCGCGATCCGATGCTCGCCAGGCTCGAGCCGCAGCCCGTTGCGGGACCGCTGCAGATCGAGCGCGGTGCCCACGAAGCGGCCATCGAGGTAGACCGAGGCGTCGGACGGCTCGATGTCGAGGCGCAGGCGGCCGGTGCCATTTTCTGACGCACCCCGCTCCTCGCTCCGATCCTCCCGGCGGTCATCCCTGCGGTCATCGCCCTCGTAACGGTCGCGCTCTTCCATCCGGCGACGGGCGCGGTCACGCCAATCGTCCATGCCGTCGTCCCCACGGCGCGCGATCTCTTCGCGCCGCTCCTCCTCGGAGCGGACGCGCTCGTCGCGGCGGTCGTGCGTCTTCGTGGCGAGGTCCTGGGGGCGCACCGAATCACCCGGCTCCATGCGGTCGCCCATGCTGATCACCTGTCCGGAGCGGATGGTGACCTGCCGCGCGATCGTCTTGTAGCCCTCGCGGAAGAGGACCACGTCGTAGACGCCCCGGTCCAGCCACAGATACTGCGGGAAGCCGTCGAAGTCGTCCGCCGTGCCGGTGTAGCGGCCGTCGATCCAGACCTCGGTCTTGCCCGGGCTGACGTCGATGTCCAAGGCGCCCGTGGTGTTGTAACCGTCGTAGTAGCGGTCCCGGTAGGGAGCGCGGGAGTAAGGGCCGTACCCATACCCGTAATAGTCATCCCACCACCAGCTTCCCCAGCCCCAGCCCCAGGACGGGCCGAAGTAGGGGTAGTACCGGGGACCGTACCCGTAGTAGCCGCCACCGTAATAGCCGCCACCGTAGTAGCCGCCGCCGTCGTGCCAATGGTCACGGCCGCCACCCGAGGGATTGTGCGGACGCTGCCGGCCGGAGGAGTTGTCGCTGCCGCCTCCGGTCCGGGGAACGGCCACGCGCGGCTCCGAGCCGCCCGCCGAGGACGGCGGCGGAGAGTACGAAGGCGGAGGCGAGGAGGGAGCCCGCCCGCCTCCATCCCGGGGCTGAGCGGACCGTCCCGAGTCCGAGGAGTCGTTCGGCCGGCTCCGCTCGCCGGCTTCGGCCAGGGGAGCGCCTGCCGCGATCAGCAGCAGCGCAGCCAGGAGGGGAATCGAGCCAGCATCACGGAACCATGCGGCCGCTCGTCGAAGGGATCTCATCGCGATTCTCCTTTTGCAGCTCCGCGCCGAGCTCGGCCCAGGCGCGGTGAAGACCTTCAATGTAGTGGTACCGGAGCACCTCTTCCCACAGTTTCGGGAGACTGACCGGCCCCATTTGCAAAGCATGAACCAGCCATGCCAGCCATCTCTGGCGGCTCGCGGGGGGAAGGGGTGGGGGGCCAGCCGGTCCCACCCCGAGAAAGGGTCCGAGCTCGGGGTGGAGGCGGTAGAAGACCACCGCGCAGTAGCCCGCCTTCTCCTGCCGCGAGGCGAAACGGTCGAAATCCGTGGGGTGATCGTGGGCCACGGTGGCCGAGGGCTCGTATACGAGCCGTAACCCTCTCTTTTTCAAACGGTAAGCGAGCTCGATGTCTTCCCACGCGGCGTACGGGAAGTGCAGATCGAACGGCTCGGCCAGAAGCAGGTCGCGGCGCAGCGAAAGATTCGACGTGTACAGGAAGTTGAACGGCACGTCCTCCCGGTCCTTGATCAGGGCGTATCCGAACTGGAGCCCATACTCGTTGATGTACCTCAGGAAGGGGGTGAGGCGCATCCGCTTGTGCCATCCGGTGTAGCCGATGACGGCCAGGTGGGAGTCGTCGCCACGCGTGCGGTGGGCCTCGCGATGGGTCGCCAGCCATCCTGGGGATGGGACGGTGTCGTCCCCCAGAAAGGCCACCCATTCGCCGGAGGCGACGGCCACGCCGGTGTTGCGCGCGGCCGCCGGTCCGCGGTTCTCCTGGGTGAGGACCCGCAGGGTCACGTTGAAGGTACGGCTGCGCAGCCAGTCGGCGGTGCCGTCGGTGGAGCCGTCGTCCACGACGACCACCTCGAAGGAGGGCGGCCGGTCCTGGAACTCCAGGGCCTGAATGACCTCGGCCAGCACTTCAAGGCGGTTGTGGGTGGGGATCACCACCGAAAAGTCGAAGGCCATGGGAAGAGCTTAATGCCAAAGGACACCAAGGACATCAAAGACACCAAGGACCTCAGGGACGACGCTTGTCCTTGAGGTCCTTGAGGTCCTTGTCGTCCTTTTCCGGCCTACCGGGCCCGCCGGATCAGCCTCAGGATCAGCAGTAACACGCACGCCCCGATAAAGGCGACGATGATCGTGCCGACCAGCCCTCCTCCCGGGGCGCTCCAGCCCATCTGGCCGAAGATCCAGCCTCCGATGAACGCGCCGATGATGCCGATGACGATGTCGCCGAGGAGGCCGAAGCCGCCTCCGACGACGAACGAGGCCAGAACTCCGGCCACCAGTCCTACGATCAGCCAGGTCAGGATGTCCATCTCGCGCACCTCCCTCGAAAGGTTGAGTCCGTGGCGAGCATCATAGCAGGGCGGCCGGGCAGGGTCGCCCCGCTCTCCAACCTAGCTCGCCATCCGTGCCGCGACGGCCGGACGGCCGCGGACGATCAGGTAGGTGCCGGGGAGGATGGCTTCCTTGCCGTGGACCATCGGGATGGTCTTCACGTTCACGTGCTCCTCCTCCTTGAGCAGCTCCCAGTGCGGATCCGGGAAGAGCTCGGCGCGCTCGCGGCCGTCGAAGCCCACCGGGACCGCACCGTTCTCCACGACGCGCTCGACCAGCGGCGGCAGGCCGAACTTGCCCTTGATCGGCAGCGCGCGCAGGGCGCCCAGGGCCTTCGAGGTCAGCTCGATCTGGTAGAGCACGCCGCGCTCCCCCAGCAGGATCCGCAAGCTCTCCACGAAGCTCGGCCGGTCCACCTTCTGAATGACGTGCATCACGGTCCGGATGTAGACGTTCACGTCGCCGAACTCGTCGTGGAACGCCTGGGCCTGATCGGGACGCGTGGCGTCCAGCACCCGGAACTCCACGTTCTTCTCTTCCGTGGTCTCGAGGCGGGCCAGCTCCACGGCCGAGGGCGCGACGTCGACGCCGATCACCTTGTCGAAGTACTGCGCCAGGTAACGGGACTGGCGGCCGTTGCCGCAGCCGAGGTCCAGGATCGGAACGCTGCGGTCCATGAACGGGAGGAAGCGGGGCAGGTCCTCGGCCACGGCAACCTGGGGCGCGGCATCCCAGGCCACCTCGCCGTCGGCGCCGGTCCGGTCGACCGTCTTCCAGAAGCTCTCCCAGTGACGGTCATACTCACGGGGATCGCCGTTCTTGAGCCGCAGGCGGATGAAGTTGGAGTACAGCTTGAAGGTGTCGGTCAGTCCCATGGTTGCGTCTCCCTTACAAAAAAAGACAAATGAAAAGCCGGGGCAGGGGCGCAAGCGCCGCCACTCCGGTCCAGAAGCTCAATGCCAGGACTGCCAGGAAGTAAATGCCGGATTCTGTTGAGTAGTGCGGCGAGTTGCACGAAGCGGGACAGCGATTACTTTCCCTCTTTAAGCCCCGCGATGACGCGCTGCACCACGCGGTCCTGCGCCCGCCGGCCAGCCTTCACCGCTTCGACGACCAGGGGGGTCATCCAGGAGCGCTGCAGGTACTGGGGCAGCAGGCTCATGAGCTCGGCAGCCCGCTGCTCGGGAGCCGAGAGCGGAGGCAGCCCTGCCGGCGGCTGGGTGACCGGCCCGGGTGTCCCCGTGCCGGTCCCGGTCCCCGGCGTGAACCCGATCTTGTCCTGGTATTCCTTGAGGAGGCTCTGGTAGAGGGACTTGTTGTGCTCGACATCGAGCTGCTCCATCTCGGTCGGCATCCGGCCGTGGACCTCGGAGAAGTAGGTGATCACCTCGCTGTGCTGGTTGTGGCCAGGCCCGTAGCTCCAGCCCGGCCCGTAGCGGCGGAACCCGTTGGCCGCCAGCAGATGGGCCCCTACCGAGGGCTCGAAGGGGATCCACTCCGAGCTCGCCGGTTTCTCCCGCGTGGGCGTTCGGCTGTACAGGATCTCCCAGATCCCGTTGCTCACGCGCAGCGCCCCCAGGTCGAGGCCCTGGCCGAATTGCGCCGCGGTGGCCTGGACCGCCCCGGGAGCCATCCAATGGTTGTTGGACGGCGGCCAGAGCTGGCTCAGGCTGAACTGGCTCTCTTTCACAGGCATGTCATACCTCCTCAGCACAATCCTAAAACAAACCTTTTCAGCTCTCCATCTCCATGATCTTCCCCAGCTCGCTGCGCACGAGGGGGAGGTCCGCGGGAAGCCAGGCCTCGAAACCGGGGGAGGCGAACAGGTGCTCGTCCCCGGGGTAGGTGGGGACGACGTAGAGGGGGAAGCGCTCGAAGATCTCGCGGTCGGAGCGGCGGCGGCGGCTTTGAATCGCCGCCCGGCGCTCGGCGGCGCCGTCCAGGTTACCCAGGACCCAGTGGATCGCCCGGAGCTGGGCGATCGTCCGCTCGTCGGTCAGCCGCGGACCATCCGCCGGAGGCGGTGGTGGCGCGGCACGCAGGCGCTCCACCACCTTGCCGATGAACTTCAACGGGCCGTGCTCGCGGATCTTGAGGAGGATGTTGGCCGGGGTGATGGGGACGCGGGCGGGCGGATTCGCACTGCCGGCCGTATTCGCGATCCAGCCGGCGTAGGGGTCCACCCGGAGCGTGCCCGTGCCGGGGTTGTTCCCCACGAGCAGGGAGTGGGTGCGCGCCGTCAGGGTCAGCATCAAGACGGGCATGATCCGCTCCCACATCCCCGGCTCGTAGTTCTTGTAGGCGGTGAGAAAGGCGTTGCGCTCGAAGAGGAAACCGCGGTTGAACAGGCCGAGGAGGTCGCTCGTGGCGCTGGAGCGGTGGCGCACCACCGCGTCCGGTGCGAAGAGCACCCGCTCGCCTCCGGACCAGAGCCTCCAGCCGAGGTCCACGTCCTCCAGGTAGGCGAAGTAGCTCTCGTCGAACCCCCCGGCCTCCAGGAACGAGCTGCGCCGGATCAGCAGGTTGCCGCCGCAGGCGAAGAGCAGCTCCTCCCCCGCTTTCGGCACCCGCGCGCGGCCGAGCGGACGGCGGAAGTCGAGCTGAAAGGCGTGGCCGTCGAACGTCATCACGCCACGGCCGAAGTCGAGGCGCTCCCCCTCCCAGTCCACGATCTTGCCGGAGACCGCGGCGACGTCAGCCGGGGCCGAGCGCAGGGCATCGACGAGGGCAGCAAGCCACCCGGGCTCCGGGCGCGTGTCGTTGTTGAGCAGGGCCAGGGCGTCGGCATCGGACGCCTCGGCGGCCAGGCGGTTGTTTCCGGCGCAGAAGCCGAGGTTCACCGGGCTGGCGATCAGGCGGACCTTGGGCCACGTTTTCCTGAGCCAATCCGCGGTGCCGTCCGTGGAGCCGTTGTCCAGGACCACGATCTCCCACTCGACTCCGGGGTCTTTCTGGGCGGCGAGCGCTGGCAGGCAGGTCTCCAGGTGCTGGCGGCCATTCCAGGAGAGAAGGACAATGGCAACCTTTTTCAACGAGCGAGCCTCCACAGGCGAAGCCGTCGCTTCAACCGGAAGGGCAACGGGTCTGGAGGGGCGATCGTCGCAGGCCTGTAGGAGAAGCGGTCCTTGGTCTCGTCGCGCCTGGGCTCCCGGCAGAAGCGGAGGAGCGGCGCGAGGGCGCGGTCCCAGGTGAAGGCCTGCAGCAGCTCGCGCGCCCCTTCGTTGCGGCCCTCCGTGGACAGCGCCTCGCGCAGGGCGTTGGCGAGGGCCTTCGGGTCGCGCGGCGGAACGACCCAGCCGGCCCGGTGCTCCCGCAGGAGACGGCTCATGGTGCCGCCCTCGCTGGTGATCACAGGGCAGCCCGCGGCCAGGGCATCGAGGAAACGGGTACGGAGCGAGAGCCGGGTCTCCAGGCTCGGCGTGTGGGGAGCGACCAGGAGGTCCACGTCCCGGAGCAGGTCGTAGCGCCGCTCGGCCGGCACCCAATCCAATGTCTGCACGCGGCTCCCCCACCAGCCGAGCTTCCGGCAGCGCGCCTCCACCTCGCCGAGAAGGCGCTGTGGCGTGCTGTCCGCGTTCGGGTTGCGGATGAGGAGGAGGGTCCAGGCACCCTCCAGCTCGGTCAAAGCATCGAGGAGGGTCCACGGGTCGTACCAGTCGTAGAGGCCACCGAAGAGCAGCCGCCGCTCGCCGCTCTTTCGCGGAGGCAGAACCGGCTGGTGAGGCGGCAGCTCGTCCGGCACGCCGAAAGGGACCGGCGCGATCAGGTTTTCCATATCCAGCCGCTCGGGATTCACCCGGCCGAGCGCGGTCAGAAAGCCGAGGTAGAACGTCTTCTGTTCCTCCGACGAGCAGAGGAAGAAGTCGCCCCGCGACATCTGGAGCACCCACGTGGCGTGGTCGTTCCGATAGGGATCGAGGCCGAGGGTCGCGGCGTAGCTCAGGTTCTCCACGAGCCAGGGATCGTAGAGGTCGATCGCGACCGGCAATTGGGGCAGCTCCAGCAACACGTCGTTGGCGAGCTGGCCCTGGGCCACGGCGGCGTCGCAACCGTGGAGGATCTCCGCCAGCCGGCCGCGCTCGAACCGGCGGATCTCCACGCCAGGGAGCGGCAGCCCGGCCGTCTCCTCGGGCTCGGCCGGGGAGACGAGGAGGATGCCGATCCCGCGCTCGGTCAGCCGGCGGGCAAGCTCGAAGTAACGGATGCCGATGCCGGCCATCCGCGGACGGATCGGCTCGCTGGAGACCAGGGCGATGCGACTCATCGCAACGGCCGCTTCCGCTCCTGCACCCACTGGTGGAGGCGCCAGGCGCGGGTGGTTTCCATCTGGCGGATCGTGCCGTTCAGGCGCTCGATCTCCGCGTAGGTGCGGCGCAGTTGGAAGATGTGCTCGTGGAGGCTGTCGCGCAGCTTGCGCTCCTGGTCGTAGAGACGCTGCAGGTCGGAGCGCAGGCGCCCGTTGTCCTGCCGCTGCGCGTCCAGCTCGCCGTTGAGCGCGAAGTAGCGCTCCTCCAGGGCGAAGCGCTCCCGCGACAGGCCGTCATGCGCCCGGGCCAATCCGTCCAGGTCAGCCCGCATCTGGAGAAGCTCGCTCTCGCGCCGGGCCAGCTCGCGCCGGGCGGCGCCCCGGTCCTCGCGCTCGTTCACCAGCTCGTTGCGCAGGGTGTCCACGGCCCGGGCGAGGACGTCCGGCCCGATCCGCGAAGCGTGCTTGGTCAGCACCCGCGCCTTCACCGCCAGGAAATCGCCGCGCTCCCGCGGGCGCTCCCCGAAGATGTGATGACCGCCTCCCCGGAAGTGGCGGTACTCGCAGGTGATCTTCCGGGCGTGATGGAACGGGGTCCGCGCCGAGAGCCGGATCAGGTAGTCCCAATCCTCGAAGAACGGCAGGCCGGGATCGAACGGCCCCACCTCGGCGAACAGGCGGCGGTCGATCAGCAGCGTATTGAAAGGGATGTAGTTGTCCACCAGGAGCACGTCGGGATCGAAGTCGCGGCTGTAGGGCAGGCGCCGGTCGCGGCAGATCCATCGGCCTGCCTGCTCATCGAGCTCGTAGATGGCCACCGCCGCATCCGTATACGCGACCCGCACTCCTGGCGCCTGGACCATGCTCGCCAGGGTCGCGAGGTGCTCGGGCGCGGCGAGATCGTCGTCGTCCAGGAACGCCACGAAGTCGCCGGTGACCGCAGCAATGCCCGCCTCGGCCGCAGCCGCTCTCCCGCGGTTCTGCTCCAGATCGATCCGCAGGACGGGCAGCGGGTAGTCGGGAGGGATGGCAGGCGGATCGCCGCCGTCGTTGACCAGGACCACCTCGGCATTCCGGTAGTGCCCCTCGGCGAGGCTCGCCAGGGCCTCCGCGAGCAGGTCGGGGCGGTTGCGGGTGCGGACGATCACCGAGACCTTCGGCCCCTCGCGCACCTCTGACACCTCCGGGAAGCCGCCGAGATGCCGGATGAGCTGCGCCGGGCTGCGGGTGGTGAAGTCGTCGACGCGGAGGCGGCGGTAGCCCTCGGCGAGCTTCACCTCGGGGCCCAGGCTCAGGGTGCGGAAGCGGCGCAGGCCGAGCGCCGCGTTCAGGTACGGATGCCGCTCCTCCTGGCTCGCGTAGACCGCCATGGCCGACTCGATCACCCCCTGCTCGGCCGTGACGTCCACGAGCAGGTCGGGATGGCCGGGGTGGTTGACCTCGTAGAGGAGGATGCGCAGGCCGCGCAATGCGCCCACCATCTCATCCCGGTCGCCGTCCCGGACCGGCATCAGCAGCCGGTGGACCGCGGCGAAAGCGGCCTGGTGGTCGCGGGTCACTTCCAGGGGGTGAGGGACGAGGAGGAGGTCCGGGCGCTGGGACAGAAGTGCCTCGCGGAGACCCTGCTCCGCTTCCCGGAGATGACGGTCGAGCGCGCCATCCGGGATATCGAGGCTGTCGCAACCCTCGGCGCCGAGCGCGCGCACGGCCTGCTCCGCTTCCTGCCGGCGGCGCTCCCGGTACGCCTCCCGGTCCGCGATCTCCTCGGCGCCTCCGCTGCCGTCGGTCAGGAAGAGGACGCGCACGATGGCGCCTCCCCCGCCGCTACTGGCAAGCTGGGCGGCCAGACCGCCGCAGCCGAGCACCTCGTCGTCGTAATGCGGGGCCACGATCAGGACGCGCTCGGCGCGCACCCGCTCGGCCCAGCCGGGGGGCTGCATGTTTTCGTTCACTGGATGTATCCCAGGCTGCGCAGGCGCCGCTCGGTCTCGGGATCGGCGGCCCGGCGCTGCACGGTCTCTTCCGGGTGCCGCCAGAGGGTCAGCCCCTGTGGAACGGATAGAGCGTTCCCCGGGTCTCCCTCGATCCGGAAACCCTTGGCGATCGGCTCGGCGGTCAGCTCGTAGGTGAGGCGGTTGCCGGACATCTCGACCCGGTCGGCATCTCCGAGGAAGTAAGGGACCCAGCGCTGCGGCGCCCGTTGAAACGTGATCGTACCACTGCGGCCCAAGCCTTCGGCGAGCACCCAGAGCCCCGGCAGGAACTCCTTCAGATTGCCATGGATCGCCGGCGCCAGCTCGGCGGCCATCCTCTCGTCACCGGGGAGGAGATTGCGGCGCTCCTCCGGGTCGCGGGTGAGGTCGTACAGCTCCAGGCGGTGGAAGCGCGCCTGGTTGACCGCGTGAAGGTGAGCCTCCACGGGATTCGGCGGCTGGAACGGCTCGCTCCGGTTGTAGAGCATCAGCTTGCGGCCGTTCAGGACCGCGGCGGCGCGCAGGGGTCCGCTCGACAGGTGCTGGGCGAAAGCGGCTCTGCGCGGCACGTCCCCCTTGCCGGTGAGGGCCGGCAGCAGGCTCACCCCGTCCCACTCGGGATCGGCCTTCATGCCCACGGCCGCGGCCAGGGTGGGCATGACGTCCACGAGCTGGACCGTGCCCCTGACCCGCGTTCCGGGCTGGATGCGGCCATCCCAGCGGAAGATCAGCGGCACGTGGATCTGCTCCTCGTACAGGCTCTGGCCGTGCTTCCAGCCGCCGTGGTCGTACAGCTCCTCGCCATGGTCGGCCGTCAGCACGATCAGGGTGTTGGCGAGGACCTCCGGGTCGAGCGCCGCCAGCAGCTCGCCGATGTGGCGGTCGACGTAGCTCACCTCGGAATCGTAGAGCGCCCGGATGTGCGGCAGGTCGCGAACCGGATCGGGGAGCTGGAGCTGGCCGGTGTAGATGCCGTGGATCCAGCCGCCGTCCACCGGGCCGGCATAGCCGGGCAGGAACGGCGAGCGCCCGCCGAGGCGGTCGATGTCCGGGTTGGAGTACGGGTCGTGCGGGTCGATGTAGTGCACGTAGGCGAAGAACGGCCGGTCCTGGCTCGCCTTGAGCCAGGGGACGGCGCGGGCATTCAGGTCGTCGGCATGCTTCAACATCCACTTGATGTCGGCCGGCGGCGCGAACCAGGTGCGGAAGCCGCGGTCGAAGCCGGCGCCGGTGTGGAGGGTCGGGTTGGCGACGAAGCCCGCGGTCTGGTAGCCGAGCCGGCCCATGCGCTCGGCCAGGGGCTCGATTTCCTTGGGGATGCCGAAGGAGGACATGTCCGCGCTCAGCAGCTCGCCGGGCTGGCGGCCGGACATGAAGGAGACCACGGAGGGCAGCGTCCAGGGCGCCTGGCTGTACGCCTCCTCGACCACGGCGCCGGGCTGGGCCAGCCGCGATTGGATCTCGGGCGTGGTGTTGCGCCGGTAGCCATAGGAGGTGACGTGATCGCGGCGCAGGGTGTCCACCACGATGAAGAGGACGTTGGGGCGCTCCTTCTTGCCAGGCGGCGACGAGAGGGAGACCGGGCCCCAGGCGACCAGGTTGTCCACCAGGTGCCGGACGGGAAGGCCGAGCAGGTCGGCGGACAGCTCCAGGGTGATCTCGCGGCCGGCGTAGCGCGAGAGGTCGGCCCCGAGGTCGAGCCAGCGGGGCTCCGGCTGCCGCTCCACCCGCACGGAGTCGAGCACCTCGCGCGTCTTGCCGTCCCGGGTTTCGAGCCGGACTTCCAGCGTTTCGACCACCTTCCACGCCGCGGGGAGGAGCTGGACTCCGGCGTGGACCTCGGCCCCTTCGGGCACCACGCCGCGCCAGCGCCAGGTGCCGGCCGGAGTGAGGACCACCGGCCGCCGCTCGTGGTCGATCTCCACGTCCGCGACCTCGGGCTTCTGCGGAAACGAAAGACCGTCGGCGGCCTCGGAGCTGACCTCGAAGTCGCCTGTCCCCACGGCCGGACGCAGGAGGAAGCCCTCCGGCTCCCGGGCGCAGCCGAAAGCGAGCGCGAGCAGGAGCAGGGCTCTAGGTGAGGTCATGGTCGCCCATGGAGTAGGTGAAGCCGGCTGCCAGCGGCGACGGATCGGGCCCGCCCGTCCGCCCCCGGCAGCCGACGAACCGGCGCTCGGGCTCGGGAGCGAGACCGAGCTGGCCGGGGTCAGACCAGAACTTCCAGGTGCGGAGCCCGGAGGCTCGCAGGTCGGCGGCGATGGCGAGCATCTCCTCGTGGGAAGCGAGCCAAAGCTCGGCCGCCCAGGCCTCCTCCCCGACGAAGGCGAAGACCGCGAATCCCTCCTGCAGCCGGTAGAAACGGTAATAGCGCCGGGGCCGGCCCCAATAGCGCCATCTCAGGAAGTCATCCGTCCGCCGGACGCCGAGCACGCCGGCCCGCTCCCAGGCCTTCCCCGCCCAATCGCCGCCCGAGTCGCTCGTCTCGATCCAGACGGGAGCCGCCTCCGGAATCGAGCCAGAGAGCGTCTCGATCTCGGCCAGGGGGTGATAGCCGAAGACCCGCTGCCCGAGCTTGAAGTGCCTCTCGCTCGGGAAGCCGAAGATCCAGGGGGCGTCCTGCTCCCGCGGCAGGTCGTCGAGCAGCGCCCGGCCGAGATCCACGAGCGCGGGACGGAGGCCGCCGCGCCTCGGGCTGCCCACGAAGTCCACGAGCTGCCAGATGCCGGCGGCGCCCCCCTGCCAGCGGGCGGGCAGGCAGAGAGCTCCCGCGTGGGCCACGACCTCGCCGTCCTGAACCGCCACGAAGCTGCGCGCCTCTCCCGGGAGAAGCTGGTATTTCCACTGCCACTCGTCCGGCTCCAGGGTATGGCCGAAGCGGTCCGCGAAGAGGACGGAGAGGGAGGGGAGGTCTTCGGGTTGAATGCGTCTGATCTCCATTCACGGGACCCTTCGCCAGCGAAGGACGCCTAGGACAGCAACGACACCAAGGACGGAGAGCCAGGCACCCGTCACCAGCCCGGCGGGCCTGTAGCGCAGCTCCAGGGTTCCCGCGCCGGGTCCCAGCTCGATGCCCATCAGCGCGCCGTCCACGGGGACGACCGGCACTGGCTTTCCGCCAGCCAATGCACGCCAGCCGCGGTCCCAGGTCTCGGCCACGACGAGCGTGGAGCGGACGGGGGTCCACCAGGCGATCTTCCAGAAACCGGGACGTGTCATCCTCTCGTCTACGAGCGCTCCGCCGCCCTTCGTCCAACGCACCAGGGGCAGCGCGCCGGGCCGCTCATACACGCGCGCATCCGCCCCCTGGTACGCCAGCCGCCACCCCGGACCATCCTCCTGGGGACCGGCCACCACCCACCGGACGCCGAGCCGGTCGAGCCAGGGATCGTCCCAGCGCCGGATCGGCTCGAAGTAGACCGGGTTCCCCGGCGCGAACGAGCGGTAGACCGCCTCGTAGCGCTCCAGCTTCACCGGATCGTCCCCGCGCGGATCGAAGAGGCCGTAGGCCAGCGCGGCATTGGGCCGGAGCGCCTGGCCGAGCCCCGCCACCCTCCCCTGCCGGGCCTGCAGGAAGCGGATGGCGCCGGTCTCCGGGTAGAGCCGGTCGAGGGGGATCGCCCGCAGGATGCCGCCGTGGGCGAGGAGCAGGTCGATCACGGCCACCACCGGGAGAAGGGGAAGCCAGGCCCAGCGCCGCTCCCGCGGCCAGCGAAGCGAGAGAGTCAGGCCGAGGGCCACGGCCGCGGCGCCCGCGGTCCACCCGAGCTGAGGATTCGGAACCGTCAGCCATGCCGCGCCGAGGAGCATGCCCACCAGGGCCGCCCCGGCCGCGATCCCCCTGCCCTTCCCCTCCAGCCAGCGGTCGCAGCCGGCGCCGGCGAGGAGGGCCAGGCCCAGCTCGATGCCGAAGATCAGGCGGTGGTGCGCGGCCTTCCCGAGCACCGGAAGCGCCCCGAGGACGTCGCGCACGCCGGGCATGTGGTAGGCCGCCAGGAAGCAAAAAGCCAGCACGGCGGCGACGGCGAGCCAGCGGCGGTCCTCCCGCACCCGGACGAGCCCGGCCGCGGCCAGCGGCAGAGCGAGCGCTCCGGCATACACCGCCGTGGCCGAGTAGTTGAACGGTCCCGACCAGGTCCCCTCCGCCGGATGGCCATAGAGCTGCGGCAGCACCAGCCGGAGCGGCTGCTGGAGAAGGAGGCCGAGCGGCGGCGGATAGCCTCCGCCCGTTGCTGCCCACTTACTCGTCTCGGGCAGGAGCAGGACGAAAGGCAGGATCTGGACCGCCGCGATCAGCGCCCCGCCGATCCATCCCGCCGCGAAACGGAGCCAGGCTCCACCCGAGGCGCCGCGGACGAGAAGGTAGATCGTGGCGAGGAGAGCCGTGTGGGCGCAGGTCTCGGGATGGCCTCCGAGGAGCTGGAGGCCGGCGGTGAGGGCGAGGAGCAGCACATCCTTCCGCTCGACGCTCCAAAGGACCCAGGGGACGAGAGCCAGCGCATTGCCCATAGGAAACAACAGGAAGCTCACCATCATCCCGGACAGCGAAAACGTCAGCGCCGTCAGCAGTGCCGCGGGCCGCGAAAGCCCCAGCTCGCGCCCGAGCACCCAGGCTCCGCAGCCGGCGATCACCAGGCGCAGCCAGGGGAGCAGCACGAAGCCGAGTTGGAGCGGCAGAGCCGCAAAGAGCAGATGCAGGGGGAAGAGCGGCGCGGACTGGCCGTTGCTCCAGAACGGCGCGCCCGAGAACTGGTGCGGGTTCCAGAGCGGAAGATGGCCGGCGCGCAGCTCGCGGCGGGCGAAGATCTGCCAGGGCTGGATCTGGAACGTCACATCCCGGAGCACCGGGTTTCCCTCGGCCGGATCGCCCGTCCCCTGCCAGGGAGGCACCGCCGCGAGCGTCGCGGCCGGGCTGGGGATGCCGTTCGGGATCGAGAGCGCCGGAGCCAGCAGGGCCATGCCCGCGATCGCCAATGCGCCCCAGGCCAGGCGGACGTCCTTGCGCGGGAACAGGAGCCCCGCCATCCCAAGGACGGCCAGGAGCGGTATCGCGGGGTTCACCTCCCCCCCGAGTGGCGGATCCGCATCCGGACCACGTCGCGCAGCATGGCGAGCGACGAGCGCACCGGATCGACCCGGGAGTCGGGCGAATCCACCCAGATAACCCCCACCTCGACCACCCTATAGCCATGCCGCCGCGCCAGCCAGAC
>DATLNC010000088.1:0-3640 GCA_035536935.1 Thermoanaerobaculia bacterium | reverse complement strand
AGCTCCTCCGTCAGCCGGGCCACCACCTCCTCCAGCCGCTCCACCCGGGTCGCCAGCGACGGCCGTGGCGGGGCCGACGGATCGCCAATGTCCGTCAGCGGCGGCATCAGCTCCTCGGGCTCCGGGGTGGCCGCGGCGAGGACCCCTTCGCCCACCAGGTGCGTCCAGCGGGTCTCCTTCTGGCCCGGCCGGCGGGGGAGCTCCATGACCAGCGGCTCGTCGATGCCGGCCATGCGGCGCAGGGCCTCCTCGACCTCCTCCAGGGAGGCGAAGGGGTGCATGCGCTCGCTGCGGGTGCGCAGCTCGCCCGCGGTCTGGGGACCACGTAGGAGAAGCAGCGTCATCAGGGCCTTGCCGGCCCGGTCGAGCCCCCAGCGCCGCACCACGCTCTGCTGCCAGCGCTCGGTGCGCGCCCCCTCGGTGCGCCAGACGAGCACCTCCTGGCGGAGCCGGTCGAGGGCCTCCACGACGGCGGTCTCGGTGAGCTGCACCACCGGCTCGCGGTTCGTCTTCTGGTTGCACGCCGCGATGATGGCGTTGACGGTCATGGGCACGGTCTCAGGGTTCGTCTGCTCCTTCTCGAGCAGCGAGCCGACGACCCGGACCTCCACGGGATCGAGCTTCCTGGGAATTCGCGTCGACATGCCCGAATCTTACCTCCCGGGAGGCCGGAGGAGGCCATGGGAGGACGGCGGGAATCGTTGAATCGCCTCGCCTCTTGATTTATTCCAAAATCGGTGGCATAGTCCCGAAAACCCGAGTCGCGCACAGGAAAGGTTGGAAGCGGTTTCACTAGATTGCCCCCCCACGTTTACCCTCCGCAGCAACCACTTCAGAGCGCACATCGTTTCGAATAAGACGAGGATCACCAGGGCACCAGGGAGAACACGAGCGAGAGCCTGAGAATCCCCGAATCGATTGAAGCGAGCGCACAGCTCCAATGCAGGACCCTTGAATTATTTTGCCCCCTTCCGGGGGTGGAGGATGCCGCGTATTTCCCGCTGGTTGGGGAGCGACGGGGCGAAACAACAACCTGTTTCATTGTTGCAAGGAGCGAGTATGCCTGAGCAAGGTACCGTGAAGTGGTTCAATGATGCGAAGGGTTATGGCTTCATCGTGCGGGAGCGCGGCGCGGACGTCTTCGTCCACCACGCCTCAATCATCGCCGAGGGGTTCCGTACCCTGAGCGAGGGTGACCGCGTCAGCTTCGAGGTGGTGGAAGGGCCCAAGGGTCTCCAGGCCAAGAACGTCGTCAAGATCTGAGCCGCTTCCCGCTTGAATATCGCGCCCTGCCGGGAGGCCACTCCCGACAGGGCGCCGTTGTCTTTGCCCTTCTTTACCGGAACCGCGCCCGGAACTGCTGGTAGCTGCGGGTGTCGTGGGTGAGCGAGGCCTTCCGGGGCAGCCGGGCGATCTCGGAGTCCACGATCTGGACCCGCTCCTCGGTCAGGGGGTGGCTGGAGAAGAACTGCTGCACCTTTGACGGCCGGCGCTGGCGCAGGTTGCCGAGCTTGCCGAAGAAGGTCTCCAGCCCCTGCGGGTCGTAGCCCGCGCGGTAGGTGTAGTTCACGCCCAGGCGGTCCGCCTCGCGCTCGGCGCCACGGCTGTAGTTGGTGAGAATGCCGGCGCCCAGGAGCTGCGCGGCGATCTGCTTGCCCTGGCCCGCATTGCGCCCCAGGGCGAGGGACGCGAGCAGGTTGTAGCCATAGGACCGCGTCATGAGCTGCGTGCCGTGGCGCGCCGCCCCGTGGCCGATTTCGTGGGCCATGACGCCCGCGAGCTGGTCGAGGCTCTCCGCCTCGGCGATCAGCCCCGAGTTGACGAAGATGAGGCCGCCCGGCAGGTTGAAGGCGTTCACCGCGCTGTCGCGCACGATGTAGAAGTCCCACCGGCGGTTGCCCAGGGGAGTCTGCGAGGCGAGCCGGCGCCCCACCAGGTTGAGGTAGTCGAGGGAGGCCCGGTCGTTGACCAGCTGCTTTTCCTGGGCCACCTGGGCCAGCAGCTCGTCCCGCATCGCCCACTCCTGATCGATGGACACCAGGTTCAAGGCGGCTTCGCCGGTGCTCTGCGTGCCGGCGAACGACGCGAGGCTGAGGACAACGACCAGCAAGGTCGAGGGAATCGCGAGAGTCCGGGTTCGCGGTCTGATCTGCATGATGGTCTCCTTGTTTCGTCCGCTTGCTCGAGGAGGGAGGTCCCTCTCTTCACCATCCCTTAATGGCAAAAGCGGTGCCATGCCGGCTCCCTAGGGAAGAGCAGGAAAGGCGCTCTAAGCCGTCCTCCCATGAGGACAGCTCATACAGCGGCAGCGGTGAACGAGAGCTGGATCTTGGATACGATGGCGGACGCCATGCGGAAAATCCTTTTCGTCCTCGCCATCCTCCTCCCCCTCTTCCTCGTCCCCGCCCTCGGGCACGCGGACGAGGGCGCCGGCCATGGCGGGCCCGTGGTGCCCGTGCTCCTGGGCCTGGTAGTCATCCTGACGGCGGCCAAGCTGGGCGGCGAGCTCTTCGAGCGGTTCGGCCAGCCGGCGGTGCTGGGCGAGCTGATCTTCGGCATGGTGCTGGGCAACCTGGGCCTCCTGGGGATCGGCGGGATGGAGTTCCTGCGCTCGCCGGGCCTCGACATCCTGGCCCAGCTCGGCGTCATCCTGCTGCTGTTCCAGGTCGGCCTGGAGTCGAACGTCGAGGAGATGCTCTCGGTGGGCTGGTCGAGCCTGCTGGTCGCCGTGCTGGGAGTGATCGCGCCGTTCTTCCTGGGCTGGGGAGTCTCGGCCTGGCTGCTGCCGGACGAGGAGACGCTGGCCCACCTCTTCATCGGCGCCACCCTCTGCGCCACCAGCGTCGGCATCACGGCGCGCGTCCTCAAGGACCTCGGCCGCCTGTCCACCCGCGAGTCGAAGATCGTCCTCGGCGCCGCCGTGATCGACGACATCCTCGGGCTGGTGATCCTCTCGGTGGTGGTGGGCACGATCAGCGCCGCCAACACGGGCGGCAGCATGAGCTCGCTCGACGCGCTCGTCATCGTCGGCAAGTCGGTGGCCTTCCTGGTGGGAGCGATCCTGATCGGCGGCTGGCTCTCCAAGCGCGTGTTCCGGCTGGCGGGCTTCCTGCGGGTCCAGGGCATCCCGCTCGCCCTGTCGCTCGCCGCCTGCTTCCTGCTCTCCTACCTCGCCGACCGCATCGGCCTCGCCACCATCGTGGGCGCCTTCGCCGCCGGCCTGATCCTCGACGGCGTGCACTACCGGGACCTGGGCGAGCGCACCAAGCACACGATCGAGGAGCTGATCCTGCCGATCGCCGGCTTCCTGGTGCCGGTCTTCTTCGTCCTGATGGGCGTGCGGGTGGACCTCTCGACCTTCGGCCAGGTGGAGGTGCTGGGCTTCGCGGCGCTGCTCTCGCTGGCCGCCATCCTGGGCAAGATGATCTGCGCCGCCGGCGTGCTGGAGCGCGGGCTGGACCGGACGTCGGTGGCCGTGGGCATGGTGCCCCGGGGCGAGGTGGGCCTGATCTTCGCGGGGATCGGCGCTCAGCTCGTGCTGCACGGCGAGCGGGTGATCCCTCCCCCCGTCTTCGCGGCCGTGGTGGTGATGGTGATCGTGACGACCCTCATCACCCCGCCGGCCCTCAAGGTCACCCTG
>DATLNC010000087.1:0-5736 GCA_035536935.1 Thermoanaerobaculia bacterium | reverse complement strand
CAGCCGATCCGGTCCTCCTGGAAGAGGCCGAGAGGCTCGTCGCCGAGCTTCTGGCAACCCCTGCAAAAGAGCGGGAGCATCTCGTCCTGCAGGACAGGCGCTTCCACCGGCTCGATCTGCTGGACCTGATCCTGGAAATGGGTGAGGCGGCTCAGGCTCGCGACCTTCCAAAGACCACCAATCTCGCCGCGCTGGCGGTCTGGGTCGGGAGCCTGGTCAAACCGGACGCCAAGGGGCTGCGGCCCAGGTTGCTTCGGGCCTTTTGCCTGGATGCGACTTCGCGGCGGCTCGCGGGCAAGCTCCCTGCCGCCGACGATGCCCTCGACAACGCATCCTGGTTCCTGACGGGAGAGCCCGAGGATCTGGGCGTCTATTGCCGGACCCTCGCCCTGCTGCGCTGGGAGCAGGGCCGCCTGCACGATGCCGCGGCATTGCTGCGCCACGGTGCCCAGGCCTACGGCGAGATCAAAAGCCGGAAGGAGCAGGGTGTCTGCCTGATCCTGCTCGGGCTCGTGTACCTGGAGGCGGGGAGCCTTGAGAGGGCGCCCGGGCCGCTGTTCCGGGGACTCGTGAGCTTGAAGGGCGAGCCGGCCTCCCGGCTTTCGGCGCAGGGCTCGCTGTCTTTGGCTCTGTGCCTGGCGATGGGTGGAAAGGAGGAGGAGGCCAGGGTGACGCGGGAGAGGGCGTGGCAGTTCTATGTGCTGCCGGAACCTTTCGAGCAGGCCGAGGTCTCCTGGCTGGATGGCAGGGTCGCGGCCTGCCTTGGAGAGGCCGAGGATGCAGTGAGGCGGCTGGACCTCGCGCGCGTACAGCTCCTGGCGGCACGCCGGGTGACCGATGCCGCCCTGGCTACGCTCGATCTGGCCGCTGTCTACGCGGAAACCGGCCGCGGAACCAGGATCGGCGCCCTGGTCAAGGACCTGGAGATCTCCGGAGCCGGCCTGCCAGAGTCGAAGGTGGCCGCGCAAACGCTGCGGGATTTCGCCAAGGCGAGCCCCGCCCGGGAAGCCGCCAGAGGGAAGGCGGCGCTGCTCGCCGAGTATCTGCGCCGGACGTGCCGGGTGCAGTTCCCCGGCCGCCAGACCCTCCCCTGGGTCTGACCCAGGAAGGAGAGAGCCTTGCAGACCTGGGAAACCCACCCTTCTCCGGAACAGATCGAGCGTTTGATCCTGGCGAAGTCCGACCCGGCGGAGAGCCAGCGCGCCGTCCGGCACCTGCTGCGAGGCTGCCCGGAGTGCCAGAACATCGCCCGAGCCGTCTGGTATAGGACGCAGGACCCGCGGGCGCGGCTGGTCCTCATGCCGGTGAAGCCCCGGAGCTGAGCGCATTCGGACCTTTTCGGATTGACACAAGGGAAATAAGACGCCGCGGTCCCACCGCGGCCCGGCTCCGCCTACCTTTCAGCGCGACATGAAGCGTTCGAAAGAGAGAGATCCGCGTTTCAGGGCTCTGGTGCCCCAGCTCGAGGCGCTCCCCAGCGAGCTGCGCGACGCGCTGGTCGCGCTCCTGGAGGGCGCGGTACAGGTTCATCAGCTCATCGAGCTTGATCGTAAGAGGCGACGGAAGATGCGACCAGGTGAGGCTTCTGAAGAGAACGACTGACGACGTTACCGATTTACGTGCGCAATCCTGGTCGTTTTTGACCAATCAAGTCTCCTACTCCTACCTTTACCAACCAAGAATTCCAAAATTTTGCTTTTGGGGCTAGACGCTTTCCGTCTGGGTCCCGTACACTAGATCCAGAAGCAGGTTTTCTGGACTGTGGACAGCAGTTACTGACCATCAGGTCTCGCCAGCTTCAGCTTTGCTGTTACGCCGTGGATGTTCTTCTTGAGAAGGAGGAGGTTCATGTCGGAGCACTGGACGTTGCAGGCCGGCGGCACCGAGATCCGGCAGCTCATGAACGAGCTGCTGGCGGTCGACCGGCATCGCCGCGAGGAAGCGGCTCGTCAGGAGCGTTTCCGGGACCTTGTTCTCGCCGAGCTCCTGGTTGCGGAGAGCTGCCGGTTCGAGGAGACCTGTCCCGAGAAGGCTGAGGATCTCGCCGATCTGGCCCGGATGATTGCGGATCAAGCATACCCGGGGCTTCTGGCCGCCCGCGCGGACAGGGTCCTGGCCCGGTCGTACGCGCTCCAGGGCAATGTGCGGCGGCTCGCAGGAGACCGCCACGGAGCGGAGCAGCGATTCCGGGAAGCGGCCCTGGCGCTGACGTGCCCACCGAACGCGGTCGAGCGGGCTTTCTACTGCCAGAGGCTGGCTTGCCTGCGTGAGGAGGAGGGGCATCTCGCCGAGGCCATGGCCCTGCTGTGGCGGGCGGTCGGGATCTTCGGCGAGGCCCGGGCCATCGAAGCCCAGGTTGCGTGCCTGTGGCGGCTGGGCTTTCTCTTCATGAAAGAGAACAAGTTGGAGACGGCGAGGAGGCTTTTCGCCCAGGCCCTCGGCCTGCTCACCTGCAAGCTTTGAAGACGATCTTCCGGGTCATTCCGGCCCGGATTGCTGAAAGGAGCATGTATGAACCAGATGACGACGAAGGCATCGGGTGTCGGGGAGGGGCCGGTGCGGATGGACCTCAAGCCGGAGCGGGTCCAGGAGCTTCTCGCGAAGCTGCCGGGTTGGGCGCTGCGCGCCGGAGGGGGAGCGCTCGTGCGCGTCCGCACGTTCACCACTCCCCTGACTGCCGGGTCGTTCGCCCGCAACGCGTGCTGGCTCGCCACCAAGCTGGAGCAGCCGCTGACGGTGAGTCTCGCGAGCAACGTGGTCACCATCACCCTCACGGGGCACCCCGTCCGCGGCTGCACGGGCGGGCTCACCGGCCCGGTGTTCAAACTGGCCGATCTGATCGGCTGAAAACACAACCAGGACAAGGAAAGGAGAGAAGGACAATGTCTACCGGTTCTTACGCTGATTTCATCAGACACTGGGGCCAGATCGACGACCGCATGGTGGCCAACCCCGAGGAAATGGCTCCCTTCGAGCCGCTGCGGTTGCAGTTGGAGTCGGAACGGACCGCACTCGTGGCAATGACCAACCAGCAGGCCGCGCTCAAGGCCGCTACACAGGAAACTTCGCGCCATATCGAAGGCCACGTCGAACGCGGCAGGGATCTGGCAACGCGCCTGCGCGATGCCATCCGGGCGCAGTATGGCCGCAGTGACGAGAAGCTGACCGAGTTCGGTCTCAACCCCCGCCGGAAGCGGAAGCCGGCGCCGCTGCCGCCGCCGGAGGACAAGAAGTCGTCTGAAACGGGCCCCAACCCCGCCAAGACGACCGCTCCCGAGACCGATGGCTCGATCTAGGAACTGACCGCAGTACAGCTCGATGCTGCCGGGGGAGCGAAGGCTGCACCCCCGGCAGCCTTTCTTCCCTCTGGACAGCCGGTACAAAGGCGACTAACATACTCACTAATGCATTGGTTCGCCGCCCCCTCGACTGGCGCAGTCGCCCAAACCCCCGCCTGTTGCATCTGTAGCTAGCGGGTGTGGAGGGCCGTCCGGCCCGCCTGCATCCGCCTCCCTTCGACAATCCATCCGTCTTGACGTGTAACGCGGCCTTGCTTTGCGAGGTCGATGGGAGATTGTCTTTTGATGAGCACCATTCGAGGAATTCCCGAGTCCGAAATCACCTGGGAGCTTGTCAGCAAGCGCAACTCGGTGGAGCGGCTGAAGAAGGAGAAGCCGGGTCTCGACGTGATCCACGACCTGCCCGCCATGATCGCGACGGGATACGAGGCCGTGCCCGAGGAGGACTTCGTCCGCATGCAGTGGTACGGCCTGTACCACGACAAGCCCAAGCTCGGGCACTTCATGATGCGGGTCAAGATCCCGGGCGGCATCCTGACGCCGGACAAGCTGCGGGTGATCGGCGAGATCTCCGATCGGTACGGCCGCGGGCATGGCGAGCTGACCACCCGCCAGAACATCCAGCTCCATTGGCTGGAGCTGGCGAAGCTGCCCGAGGTGCTGGAGATCCTCGACCGCGGCGGGATGACCACCGCGGGAGCGTGCGGCGACAACGTGCGCAACATCACCGGCTGCCCGGTCGGGGGAATCGCGGCGGACGAGCCGTTCGACGTGCGGCCCTTCCTGGAGGAGGCCGCGGACTTCTTCGTCCGCAACCGCGAGTACTCCGATCTGCCGCGCAAGCACAAGATCACGGTCGCCGCCTGCCCCGGGCAGTGCAACGCGCCGGAGATCCACTGCATCGCCCTGATCGGCTCGGTCGTCAAGGACCGGCCCGGGTTCGCGGTGCGGGTCGGGGGCGGGCTCTCCACCTGGCCGCGCCTGGCGGACGACCTCGGCGTGTGGGTGCCTCTGGAAGAGGGTCTGGAGGTGCTCCGGGCGATCGTGGACGTCTGGCGCGAGGACCTCAAGTACCGGCTCTCCCGCACCCGGGCGCGCCTCAAGTTCATGGTCAACGACACCGGCCCGGAGACCTTCCGTGCGCTGGTCGAGCAGCGGCTCCGCCGGCGGCTCGCGGACGGCGCGGTGCCCCTTCCGCCCACTGCAGAGCAGGACCATACCGGCATCCACGCGCAGCGGCAGGAGGGCCTCTTCTACGCCGGCTTCCCGGTCTTCCTCGGATTGATGAACGGAGAACGGATGCGCGCCGTCGCCGCCGTCGCCGAGTCGTTCGGCGGGGAGATCCGCCTGACCCGGCGGCAGAACTTCCTCCTGAGCGGCATCCCCGGAGAACGGGTGGACGAGGTGGTCCGCAAGGTGGCAGATCTCGGCTTCCCTCTGGACGCTGGTCCTCTGCGCGGCACCAGCATCGCCTGCACGGGCGATCCGTTCTGCAACTACACCGTGGCCGAGACCAAGGGCCGGGTGCAGGAGATCGTGGAGCATTTGGAGCGCGTGTTCGGAGAGGAGGCGGCGAGCCTCCGGCTGAACCTCGACGGCTGCCCCCATGCCTGCGCCCACCACTGGATCGGGGACATCGGCCTCCAGGGCACGACCTTGCGCGAGCGCGGTCCCCAGGGCGAGCGGCTGCAGGGATACGACCTGTTCCTGCGCGGCGGTCTCGCCCGCGACGCCGCGATCGGCAGGCCCGTCCTCAAGCGGGTGTCCGCAACCGAAGTGCACCTCGTGATCGAACGCCTTGTCCGTGCCTGGCTCGAGGAGCGGCAGGGCAACGAATCCATCCAGAACTTTTTCACCCGGCTCGCCGACGACGAGATTGTCGCCATCGGCGAAAGAAAGGTTGAACAATATGCTTGACGTAATTTCCCCTGTCCGGGACGAGCGCGACCTGCTCGACGAATACGAAGCAGGCCAGCTCGCCCTCGAGCTTGATTTCGCCACTCCTCAGGAAGTTCTAGGATGGGCGCTGGAGCGCTGGGGCAACAGCGTGGCGCTCTGCACCAGCTTTCAGGCCGAGGGCATGGCCCTCCTCGACATGGCCTGGCGCATCGATCCCAACGTCCGGGTCTTCACGGTCGACACCGGCCGGCTGCCGGAGGAGACCTACGAGGTAATGGAGGCCGTGCGCGCCCGCTACGGAATCCCGATCGAGGTCTTCTTTCCCGAGGCGCGGCAGGTGGAGGCCATGGTGGGCAAATACGGGCCGGATCTGTTCCGGCGCGCGGTGCCGGCGCGCCTCCTCTGCTGCAAGGTGCGCAAGGTCGAGCCGGTCCGCCGCGCGCTCGAAGGTCTGGATGCCTGGATCACCGGCCTGCGCCGCGAGCAGTGGGCGAGCCGGGCCAACATCCGCAAGGTCGAGATCGATCACGAGCACGGC
>DATLNC010000086.1:0-6962 GCA_035536935.1 Thermoanaerobaculia bacterium | reverse complement strand
GACCTTGCCGTTCGGCGTGAGGGGGAAGGCGTCGAGGACGACGAAGGCGCCGGGCACCATGTGGGCCGGGAGCTTGCGCTGCAGGAAGGCACGCAGCTCGGCGGTGTCGGCCGGCCCGTCCAGGCTGACATAGGCGGCCAGGCTCCCCTCCCGTGCGAGGACGGCCGCTTCGCGCACGGCCGGATGTCCGGACAGGGCCGTCTCGATTTCCCCCAGCTCGACGCGGAAGCCGCGGATCTTGACCTGATGGTCGCGCCGGCCCAGGAACTCCAGGTTGCCGTCCTGGCGCAGGCGGGCGAGGTCTCCCGTTGCGTAGAGACGGCCGCCCGGCTGCGACGCAAAGGGGTCGGGGATGAACTCCGCGGCCGTGAGCTCCGGCCGGCCGAAGTAGCCCCGCGCGAGGCCGGCGCCGGCCAGGTGCAGCTCGCCGGGCACTCCCCGCGGGACCGGATTGCCGTGGCGGTCCAGGAGGTAGGCCGAGGTTCCGGCCGCCGGGCGGCCGATGGTGACGGTCCCCTCCTCTCCCGAGACCTCGGCCCAGGTCGAGTAGGTGGTGTCCTCGGACGGGCCGTAGAGGTTGAGCACCCGCACGCCGGGATGCCAGCGCTCGACCTGCTGCACGAGAGCGCGCTGCAGCGGCTCGCCGGCCAGGTTGACGGTGCGCAGCCCAGTCGGGGGCGGCCCGAGGCGCACCAGCTCGGCGATTGCGGAAGGCACCGTGTTGATCAGGGTGACCTCGGAGGCCGCCGGCAGCTCGGGGAGGGCAAGGGCGTCGGGGGCGAGGAGCACCGCGCCTCCCCGGCTGAGCGGCACGAACAGCTCGAAGATGGAGAGGTCGAAGCTGATCGAGGTCGAGGCGAGGACCCCGGCGAGCTCTTCCTGGCTGAACCGGTCGAGCGTCCAGCGCACGAGCGCCACGGCGCTGCGGTGCGTGATGGCGACTCCCTTGGGCCGGCCGGTCGAGCCCGACGTATAGATGAAGTAGGCGAGCTGGTCCGGATCGACGGCCCCCCGGGAAGCTTCCGCGCTGGCTTCCTGCTCCTCATCCATGAGGACATGGGTTGCCACCGCGGGGAACCTCGAGGCAAGGGAGGACTGCGTCACCAGCACGGGCACCCGCGCGTCTTCCACGAGCAGATCCAACCGCGCCTGGGGGTAGGCGGGGTCGAGCGGCACGTACGCGCCGCCTGCCTTGAGGATGCCGAGCAGCGCCGGCACGAGCTCCGATCCGCGCTCCAGGCAGACCCCGACTGGAGTCTCCGCGCCGACCCCAAGCGCCAGCAGGCGGCGGGCCAGTTGGTTGGCCCGGCGCTCGATCTCGCCATAGGTCAGCCGCGAGCAGCCGCAGACCACCGCGACGGCCTCGGGATTCGCGGACGCCTGGGCGGCGAACGCCTCGTGCAGGCATTCCGTGAGCTCGACATCGTTCCAGCCGGCCAGCAATTGCGCCCTCTCGGCCGGTGTGAGGAGCGGCAGCGTCGAAAGGCGCGGCTCCTCTGCAGGGCCGGCCAGCCCCTCGAGCAACAGCTCCAGATGTCCGGCCATCCGGCTTACCGTCGCCTCGTCGAACAGGTCGGTCGCGAATTCCAGCCACCCGCCGAGGCCCTCGCCTTGCGGGAACAGGCTCAAGGTCAGGTCAAGCCTGGCCGTATGGCTGGGAACCGGCAGCGATTCCGCCGCGATGCCGGGCAGGGAGAGCTCCGGGAGCGGCATGTTCTGCAGGATCAGAAGCACCCCGATCAGCGGCGAGCGGCTCAGGTCGCGCTCCGGCGCCAGCTCTTCCACCAGCTTCTCGAAGGGCAGGTCCTGGTGGGCGTAGGCGTCCAGTGTGACCTTGCGCACGCGCCTCAGGAGCTCGCGGCGGTCCGGGTCGCCGGAGAGGTCGGTGCGCAGCACCAGGGTGTTGACGAAGAGCCCGATCAGGTCCTCGGTCTCGAATCGGTTGCGGTTGGCGATCGCCGTGCCGATGGCGACGTCCTCCTGGTCAGCGTAGCGTGACAAGAGCACCTGAAAGCTGCCGAGCAGGAGCATGAAGAGAGTGACCCGTTCCCGTTGGGCCAGCGCCTGGAGCCCGGCCCTTATCTCGGCGGAGAGTTGGAACTCCAGGCTCGCACCGCGCGAGCTGCGTCCCGGCTTATGAGGACGGTCCGTGGGAAGCTGGAGAACGGAAAGGTCGCCGAGCTGGGATTTCCAGTAGGCGCTCTGCGCCGCCAGCGCGCCGCTGTCGAGCCGCTCGCGCTGCCAGACGGCGACGTCCACGTACTGGACCGGCAGCTCCGGCAGCAACGGCACTCCCGCGTAGAGGGCCGAGAGCTCGCGCACGAACACACCCATCGACCACCCGTCCGACACGATGTGGTGCAAGGTGAGGAGGAGCAGGTGCTCTTCTTCCCCCAGACGCAGAAGCGTGGCGCGCCAGAGCGGTCCACGCTCGAGGTCGAAGCTGCGCCGGCTCTCCTCGCTGCTCAGGCTCTGCGCCACCTCCGGCCACCCCTCCAGATCGATGACCGGCAAGGCAACGGGGGCCGGGGGAACGATGCGCTGGACCGGCCTGCCTTCGTCCGCCGTGAAGGTCGTCCGCAGCGCTTCATGGCGGCGGACGATCTCCTGGAGGCTGGCGGTCAGCCCGTGGATGTCGAGCCGGCCCTTCAGCCTCACAACGGCGGGGATGTTGTAGGTGGCGCTGCCCGGCTCGAGCTGATCGAGGAACCAGAGCCGCTCCTGAGCGAACGACAGCGGCAGGCGCTCTTTCCGCGGGACGGTCCGGATCGGCAGCGCCTCAGGCCCCTCGCGGGCGGCCAGGACCAGGCGCGCGAGGCCGGCGGGCGTGGGGTCGTCGAACAAGCCATGCAGCGGCACTTCGACCCGCAGGTCCTCGCGTACGCGGGAGATGAGCCGCGTGGCGAGCAGCGAGTGGCCGCCCAGGTCGAAGAAGCTCGCGTCGATCCCCACCTGGCCGGCCTCCAGGCCAAGCAGCTCCTCCCAGAGCCCGACGAGCAGCTCCTCGGTCGGGTTGCGCGGCCGGGCCACGGTCCCTGTCGCGGATGTCGCCCCGACCCGGGTCCAGTCCTCCCGGGGAAGAGCGCGCCAGTCCACCTTTCCGTTGGGGGTCAGGGGCAGGGCCGGAAGCTCCACGAACGCCGAGGGCACCATGTACCGGGGCAGCCTTTCGGTGGCAAGAGCGCGCAGCTCGTTGGAATCGACCCTGCCGACGACGTAAGCGACCAGCCGGCGGTCGTCGGGTCCCACCTCCTGCGGCAGCACGGCGACCGCCTTCACGCTGGGATGGGCGGCCAGCACCGCCTCGATCTCGCCTGGCTCGATACGGAAGCCGCGGATCTTTACTTGCTGGTCGACGCGGCCGAGGAACTCCAGGCTGCCGTCCGGCAGGAAGCGGACCCGGTCCCCCGTGCGGTAGAGGCGCTCGCCGGGTCCGCCGAACGGATGAGGCACGAAGCGCTCGGCAGTGAGGTCGGGCCGGCCCACGTACCCGCGCGCCAGGCCGTCGCCGCCGGCCCACAGCTCGCCCGGGACGCCGGCGGGGCACGGCTGTCCGGCCCGATCCACCACGTACGCGGTCGTCCGGGCGATCGGCGGGCCAATGGGAACGGGCGTGCCCACGTCCTCGGGCCGGCTCATCCTATGGCAGCAGGAGAAGGTCGTGTTCTCCGTCGGGCCGTAGCCGTTGATGAGGGTGCAGCCGGGGAGCTGCTCGAGCGCCCGGCGCACGTGCTGCGGGGACAGGACGTCGCCGCCAGCCAGCAATTGGCGGAGCCCGCGCAGGCCGGCCTGATCGACCATCTGATGGAAGAGGCCCGCCGTCAGCCAGAGAGTGGTGACTCGCTCGCGGGCGATCACCTGCTCCAGCTCCTCCAGTGCCACCGGCCCGGCCGGGGCGAGCGCCAGCCGGCCACCGTTGAGCAGCGGACCCCAGATCTCCAGGGTCGAGGCGTCGAACGGCACCGGAGCGAGCTGCAGGAAGACCTCGTCGGGGCTGAAGCTCGCATAACCGGTGTCCCGCACGAGCCGCACCACGGCGCGATGGGGCACGCCGACGCCCTTCGGCTCGCCTGTCGAGCCGGAGGTGTAGAGGACATAGGCGAGGTTCCCGGGGCTGACGGTGGGCGCGGGCGGCTCGGCAATATCACCAATTTTGGCCCGGTCATCGCCGTCGAGGCAGAGCACCCGAGCAGGCTCGGGCAGGTCGCCGCGCAGGCGTTCCCAGGTGAGGATGATCGGCGATCCGGTCTGCGCGAGGATGAACGCCATGCGCTCCCGGGGATGGCTCGGATCGAGCGGCACGTAGGCCCCGCCACTCTTGACGATCGCCACCAGGGCCACGATCAGATCGAGCGACCGTTCCAGGTAGAGGCCGACCGGGACCTCGGGGCCGACGCCCAGCCGGCCCAGATGATGAGCCAGGCGGTTGGCGCACTGGTCGAGCTCGCCATAGGTCAACCGCTGCTCCCCCAGGCTCACCGCCACCGCGTCCGGCCGGAGCTCCACCTGCCGTGCGAACAGCTCTGGGATGGTGGACGCCAAGGGGCGTCCCGAAGCGCCGGACCATTCGGCGAGCAGGTGATGGCGCTCGGCCGTAGTCAGCAGGGCGAGCCCGCTCACCCGCCGCTCGGGATCGGCCGCGAGGTCTTCGAGCAGCGATGCGAAATGCCGGACCAAGCGCTGCGGGGTCGGGGTGTCGAATAGCTCGGAGCTGTATTCGAGGACGCCGGCAAGCCCCCGGTCGCTCGCCGAGATCTGTAGCGTCAGGTCGAACTTCGCGCTCCCGGTGTCGAGGGGCCAGGGCTCGGCGGTCAAGCCGGGAAGGGCGAGGCCAAGCGCGGGGTCGGCCCCGAGGGTCAGCACGACGCGGAACAGGGGCAGGGTCTCGGCGTCGCGCTGCGGCTGCAACTCCTGGACGAGACGTTCGAACGGCAGGTCCTGATAGGCGTACGCCGAGAGCGCCAGCTCGCGCACCCGCGCTAGGAGACCGCGGCCGGACGGGTCGCCCGAGAGGTCGGCGCGCAGCACCAGCATGTTGGCGAAGAACCCGATCAGGCCCTCAGTCTCGGCACGGTTGCGGTTGGCGATCGCCGTGCCGATGGAGACGTCTTCCTGCTCCGTGTAGCGGGACAGCAGGGCCGCGAAACCGCCGAGCAGGACCATGAACAGGGTGACCCCCTCGCGGCGCGCGAGCTCCTCCAGGCGGACTGCCAGCGGCCGAGAAAGCTCCAGCGATTGGGAGGCGCCGCGCGAAGCGCGCACCCTGGGCGGCGGCCGGTCGCTCGGCAGCTCGAGGACGGGGGCTCCCTCCAGCTGCCGCCGCCAGTAGGCGAGCTGGCCTTCCAGGACCGCCCCGCTCATCCACTCCCTCTGCCACCGGGCAAAGTCCGCGTACTGGATCGGCAGCTCCGGCAAGGGCGACAGGAGCCCGCCGGCGAACGCCTCATAGATCGCCGAGAGCTCGCGGGCGAAGACGCCCATCGACCACCCGTCCGTGACCGTGTGATGAAGGATGAGGAGCAGCAGGTGCTCTCCTTCGGACAGGCGCAGGAGCGTGGCGCGCCAAAGCGGCCCGCGCTCCAGGTCGAAGCCGCGCCGGCTCTCCTCGATGCTCAGGCTCTGCGCTACCTCCGCTACCTTCGATTGCCCCTCCAGGTCGATGACCGGTAGAGCAACGGGGCCCGGGGGGGCGATGCGCTGCACCGGCCTGCCCTCGTCCACAGCGAAGGTCGTCCGCAGCGCCTCATGCCGGCGGACGATCTCCTGGAGGCATGCTGCCATCGACCGGGTGTCGAGCCGGCCCCGCAGCCGTACGGCGGCGGGAATGTTGTAGGTCGCGCTGCGCGGATCGAGCTGATCGAGGAACCAGAGCCGCTCCTGGGCGAACGACAGCGGCAATCTCCTCATGCTCCCCGTGCGCGGGACCGGCTGGATCGGCGGCGCCTCCGGCACCTCGCGGGAGGCCAGGATCAGGCGGGCGAGACCAGCGGGGGTCTGGGCCTCGAACACCCCGCGTAACGGCACCTCCACCCGCAGGTCTTTGCGCACGCGAGAGATCAGCCGCGTGGCGAGCAGCGAGTGACCGCCCAGCGCGAAAAGATTGGAGTCGATCCCCACCTGGCCCGCGTCCAGGCCGAGCAGCTCAGCCCAGAGCCCGACGAGCAGCTCCTCTGTCGGATTGCGGGGCCTGGCCGCGGCGCCTGGTGCCGGGGGCAGGTCGGGCCGGGGAAGAGCGCGGCGGTCCAGCTTGCCGTTGGCAGTCAGTGGCAAGGCCGGGAGGGCTAGGAATGCTGAGGGCACCATGTGTCCGGGCAGCCGGCAAGCCGCTATGGCGCGCAACTCCTCGAGGTCGAGGGTCTGCCCGACCACATAAGCGACCAGCCGCCGATCGTCGGACCCCATCTCCTGCGGCACCACGGCGACCGCCTCCACCCCCGGGTGGGCCGCCAGAACCGCCTCGATTTCGCCGGGCTCGATGCGGAAGCCGCGGATCTTCACCTGGTGGTCGATGCGGCCCAGGAACTCCAGGTTGCCGTCCTGGCGCAGGCGGGCGAGGTCTCCCGTGGCGTAGAGGCGCCCGCCCGGCTGCGGTGCGAAGGGATCGGGGATGAACTTCGCGGCCGTGAGCTCCGGCTGGCCGAAATAGCCTCGTGCGTGGCCGGCGCCGGCCAGGTGCAGCTCGCCGGGCACTCCACGTGGGACCGGGTTGCCGTGAGGGTCCAGCAGGTAGGCCGCTGTTCCGGCCACTGGACGGCCGATCGTGACGGTGCCCTCTTCGCCCGAGACCTCGGCCCACGTCGAGTAGGTGGTGTCCTCGGAAGGACCGTAAAGGTTGAGCACTCGCACGCCGGGATGCCAGCGCTCGATCTGCTGCACGAGGGCGCGTTTCAGCGGCTCGCCAGCCAGGTTGACGATGCGCAGCCCAGCCGGGGGCGGCCCCAGGCGCACCAGCTCGGCGATCG
>DATLNC010000085.1:0-23445 GCA_035536935.1 Thermoanaerobaculia bacterium | reverse complement strand
GGTAGTGGCCCGGGTGAAGTAGGGCCTGCTATCTTTCCCGCCCATGAACCGTCTCCTGCCCCTCATCTTTCTGTTGGCCCTTCCTGCTGTTGCCCAGGATTGGTCCCCGGATATCCCCGAGCCCGGGAGCGTAGAGAAGATCCGCGAATACACGACCGAGCCGCGCTTCCTGGCTGAAACGGTGGCCTACGTGCCCGAGTCGGAGACCGTGCCCTCGCCCGGCGACGTCCTCGGCCGGATCGTGGGCACGCCCAACGAGCTCTCCCGGGTCTCCGAGATCTACGGCTACTTCCGCCGGCTCGACGAGGCCAGCGACCGGGTGCAGGTGGAGACGATCGGGCGCACCGAGGAGGGGCGGGAGATCCTGCTGGTGGCGGTCTCCGATGCCGAGAGCCTCGCGCAGCTCGACCATTGGAAGGAGATCACCGCCCGGCTGGCCGACCCGCGCGCCACCTCCCGCGACGAGGCTCGCCGCCTGGCCGCGGAGGGCAAGGTGATCTATCACCTGCTCGGCGGATTGCACTCCGGCGAGACCGGCAGCCCCGAGATGCTGATGGAGCTGGCCTATCGGCTGGCCGTGTCCGAGCAGCCTTCGATCCAGGAGATCCGGCGCAATTCCGTCCTCCTGATCACGCCGGTGGTCGAGCCCGACGGCCGGGACCGCGTGGTCGAGTGGTTCTACCGCCACCTGCGCGACCGCAAGGGCTCCTACGACGAGATCCGGGAGATCATGTCGCCCCCCTACTGGGGCCATTACGTCCTCCACGACAACAACCGGGACGGCATGCAGGTCACCCAGGCGCTCTCCAAGGCGCTCCACGAGGCGTGGTTCGCGTGGCATCCGCAGGTGATGCACGACCTCCACGAGTCGGTGCCGTTCCTCTACATCTCGACCGGCCACGGCCCCTACAACCGGGGTGTCGATCCGGTCACGATCCACGAATGGACGGAGCTCGGCGTTCACGAGGCCGGCGCGCTGTCGTCGATGGGCCTTCCCGGCGTCTGGACCTGGGGCTTCTGGGACGGCTGGTGGCCCGGCTATCTGACCTCGGTGGCCAACACCCACCACGCGATCGGGCGTTTCTACGAGACTTTCGGCAACTCCCACGCCGGCACCTTCGACCGCGAGATCAAGTCGCGCTACGCCGGCAAGCCGGTGACCGACGTGCAGTGGTACCGGCCTTTGCCGCCGGACAAGAAAGTCCGCTGGTCCCTGCGCAACAACACCAACTACATGGAGTCGGCCGTGCTGGAGGCGCTGGAGTACTCGGCCCTCCACCGTCAGGAGTTGCTGGAGAGCTTCTGGGCCAAGGCCAGCCGCGCCCTGGAGAAGGGCCGCACCGAGGCGCCGTACGCCTGGATGTTCCCAACGGAGCAGCGGGATGCCGGCCGGCTGGCCCATCTGATCAACCAGCTCCGCCTGCATCGCATCGAAGTCCACCGCCTGACCGCGGACGTGACGCTCGGCAAGCGTACCTGGCCGGCCGGCACGTACGTGGTGCGCCTGGACCAGCCGTACCGGAATACGGCGATCAACTTCCTGGAGGAGCAGAAGTTCCCGGCCGACGAGCCGAACGAGCCCTACGACGACGTGGCCTGGACCTGGCCGCTCCTCTACGGGGTCGAGGGCTCGCCGGTCGCGGACCGCAAGGTGCTCGACGCGGCCATGGAGCCTCTCTCCGGGGAGGCTCCCCTGAGCGGCAGAATCGAGGGCGGAGGCGACATCTTCCTCCTGCGCGATACGGGGCAGACCTCTCTTCTACGGGCGCGCCAGCTCCTGGGGAGCCATCAGGTGGATGCGGCAGAGAAGGCCTTCGAGGCCGGCGGCGTCAGCTATCCGCCTGGAAGCTGGATCGTGCAGGCCCCGCGGGAGGCAGTGGACGATGTGGCCCTGCGCCTGGGGCTCGTTTTCACGGCTGTGCCGTCCATGCCGGATGTCCAGCAGCATGTGGTGGACCTGCCGCGGATGGCCCTGCTGCAGAACTGGGTCTCGACCCAGGACGCGGGCTGGGCGCGCTACACGCTGGACCGCGAGGGCATCGAGTACACCCTGATCGCCGACAGTGATCTGAGGCGCGGGAGTCTCCAGGACCGATTCGACGTGATCCTCTTCCCGCAGACCTTCGGCGACTTCGCGCGCCTGGTCCACGGAATCGATCCCAAGTGGGGTCCGCTCGCCTACACGAAGACGGACGAGTACCCGAGCCACGGCATCCCGAACGCCTCGGACGACATCACCGGCGGCATGGGCTTCGAGGGGCTGCTCAACCTGCAGCGCTTCGTGGAGGGAGGCGGCGTCCTGATGGCGCTGGGCAATTCAGGGGTATTGCCCGTGCAGGGCGGCCTGGTGCGCCGGGTGCGCAACGTGGAGGGTCCGAACACCCCGGGCTCCGAGCTGCGCGCCAAGGTGCTGCGGCCGGAGCACCCGATCGTCTACGGCTACGAGGAGCGGCCCAGCGTCTTCCGCGGCAACGGTCCGCTATGGGACGTGGACGACCGCGACCGCGGCTGGGCCGTGCTCCAGTTCGGCACCAAGCAGGTCCCCGAGGAGGAGAAGAAGGAAGAGCCGGCCGCGGAGACGGTCGAGGTCGAGGACGTCGACGTGGAACCCAAGCCGCAGGAGAAGAAGGCCACCGAGCCGGAGGACAAGCGCCTGGTGCTCTCGGGCTTCATCCAGGGCGAGGAGCAGGTGAACGGCAAGCCCGCGGTGCTCGATATTCCGGTGGGGAAGGGGCGGGTGATTCTCTATGCCTTCAACCCGCTCCACCGCTACCTGAACCTGTCGGACTTCCGGCTGGTGTACAACGTGCTGCTGAACTGGAACGATCTGCCTTAGGGCTCGGGTCCCTACGCCTCCAGGCAAAGCATCACCACATCCCGCCACGCGCCGCGCTTCCAGATCCTCCTGGGAATCCGCCCGACCTCTATATAGCCGGCCTTCTTGAGCATGCGGACCGAGCCGGCATTGTCGGCCATGACCTCGGAGAGGAGCATGCGCAGTCCGAGGACCTCGAAGGCGAAGCGGTTGCGGACCCTCGCGGCATCCGCGCCGTAGCCCTGGCCCCACAGGTCGCGCCGGCCCAGGATCGTGCCGGTCGTGGCCACCCCGTTGCGCCAGTCGATGGCGTGCAGGCCGGAGAACCCGATGTGCTCGCCGGCGAGCGTCTCCACCGCGAAGGTCGTCTTGTCCTCCAGGCCGATCGGCGGCTGCCGGCTCGCGGCATCGAACCAGGCCTCCTCGGCCAGGCGGCCCACGGGCCAGTCGCCGACCAGGGTCCAGGCCGTGATCTCGGGATCGTTGAGCCAGGCAATCGCGTTGTCCAGGTGCCGCGCCTTGTCCAGGGGGACCAGACGCACCTTTTCGCCTTCCCATCCGTAGGGCATACGCGGGATTTTACGCTTAGAATGCCGATCCAATGACCGAGCCGACTCCGCTGGAGGTCTCTAGTCCCCGACCCGGGACCCCCCGATCCGGCGGCGCCGCGGCGGTTGCCCTGGGCATTCTCTCCTCCCGGCTGATCGGCCTGATTCGCGAGCAGGCCTTGGCCCGGTTCTTCGGCGTGGGACCGCACGCCGACGTGTTCCGCGCTGCCATGCGCGCTCCCAACCTCCTGCAGAACCTGCTTGGCGAGGGGACGCTCTCGGCCGCGTTCATCCCGATCTACTCGCGCATGCTGGAAGAGGGGCGGCGCGAGGAGGCCGGCCGCTTCGCCGGAGCCATCTTCGGGCTGCTCCTGGCCGCGGCTGCGGTGCTGTCCCTCCTCGGCGTGCTGCTCGCCCGGCCCCTCGTGGCGGTCCTGGCGACCGGCTTTCTCCAGGACCACGGGGGAGCGGTCGACCGCTACGAGCTGACCGTGCAGGCGGTGCGCATCATCTTCCCGATGACCGGGCTCCTGGTGCTCTCAGCCTGGGCCCTGGGCGTGCTCAACAGCCACCGCCGGTTCCTTCTGTCCTACTTTGCACCGGTCCTGTGGAACGCCGCGATCATCTCCGCCCTGCTCTGGGTGGGCGGGCTGCGCAACGCGGAGACCTTCTCCCTCGCCGCCCTGGACCGGCTGCTCTTCGCGGCCTGCTGGGGGGCGTTCCTCGGCGGGCTCTTGCAGTTCCTGGTGCAGGTTCCGACCGTGGTCCGGGAGATGCGCGGCTTCCGCTTCTCGCTCTCCACCCGGGTGCCGGGGGTGCGTCAGGCGCTCGCGGCGTTCGCGCCGGTGGTCGCCGGGCGCGGCGTGGTGCAGCTCGCCAGCTACCTGGACCTCTTCCTGGCCGCGATGCTCGCCCAGGGCGCGGTGAGCGCGCTTGGCTATGGCCAGACCCTGTACACGCTGCCAATCAGCCTGTTCGGGATGTCGGTCGCCGCCGCGGAGCTTCCCGAGATGGCCCGCCTGCGGCGCGAGGGGGGATCGATGACCGTGGAGCTCCTGCCGCGGGTGCGGCGGTCGATGCGCCAGATCGCTTTCCTCAACGTGCCCACCCTGGCCGGGTTCCTGGCCTTCGGCTTCCTCCTGGTGGGCGCGCTCTTCCGCTTCCGCACAGGCCGCTTCGGCCTGGAGAGCAACTGGCTCGTCTACCTGGTGCTTTGCGGCTACACCGTGGGCCTGCTCCCAACGACCACGTCACGGCTGCTCCAGAACACCTTCTATGCCCTGGGGGATACCCGGTCGCCGGCGCGGATCGCGGTGGCACGGGTGGTGCTCGCGGCAGCGCTGGGCTATCCGCTGATGCGGTGGTTGGACGGCATCCCGGTCGCAGCAATTGCGGGAACGACAGAGGGAGACCGGCTGCGTCTGGGGGCCGTGGGATTGGCGCTCGCCTCGGGTGCGGCGTCCTGGCTCGAGCTGCTGCTCCTGCGCCGCGCCCTGGCCCGGAGCGTCCCGGGCGCGCTCGTGCCCTGGCGGGATCTGGGACGGATGACCCTGCTCGCCCTGGCCGCTGCCGTGCCGGCGGCCCTGGTCTGGTGGGCGCTGCCGCCGGTCCACGTCGCGCTCCAGGCGCTGGCCGTAGTGGGGGTCTATGCCCTCGGGTACCTGCTCCTGGCGCGTGTGACCGGAGCCGAGGAGCTGGGGTTCTGGCTCGGCCGTTTCGGACGCAGGCTCCGCCACTGATACCCTTTTTCCCATTATCTGCTACGCTTCCTTTGCCTCGAAGGTTGAAAGATGATTCCGCGCGCAGTCCGCCTCGCCGTGTGGGGCATGGGGGCCATGCTGGTGGCGCTGTCCATTGCCGCCGCCGTGGCTGCGCGTGTGCCGGTTTCCCTGGCGCTCGGCGCCGGCGCCCTGATCACGGTGCTCTCCGCGGCGTGGATGACCCACCGCGCCCGCCGCGTTGCCGAGGAGGCGCTGCGGCGCAGCGAGGAGCAGTTCCGGCGGGCGATCGTGGATGCGCCCATCCCCATCCTCATGCACGCGGAGGACGGCGAGGTCCTGGCCCTCAGCCATGCCTGGACCCGCCTCTCCGGCTACTCGCGCGAGCACATCCCCACGGTCCGCGAATGGCTGGACCTGGCCTACGGCCCGAGCGCCGGGCAGGTGGAAGAGCGGATCCGCAGCGCGTTCGAAGGCAATGCCTCATCGGAGGGCGGGACGGAGGCGGAGCTCGTCATCCGCACCCGCGACGGCGAGAGCCGCATCTGGACCTTCACCGCGGGCGAGCCCGGCCGGCTGCCGGACGGCCGCCTCTTCCTGGTCACCATGGCCACCGACGTCACCGAGCGCCGGCAGGCGGACGAGGCCCTCCACGACAGCCAGGAACGGCTGCGCATGGCCGTCGAGGGCACGGGCCTGGGCACCTGGGACTTCAACCCGGTCACCGGGCGGCTGACCTGGTCGGAGCGCTGCAAGGAGATCCACGGCCTGCCCCCGGATGCCGAGATCGATTACAGCGAGTACCTGGTGCGCATCCACCCCGAGGACTGGGACCGGGTCCACCAGGCGATGCAGGAGGCGATGGACCCCGCGAGCCAGGGCGCTTACGAAGTCGAGTACCGTGCGGTACCTTCCGCAGGCGAGGTGCGCTGGATCACCTCCCGCGGCTGCGTCTTCTTCCGCGGCGAGGGGGAGGACCGCCACGCCACCCGCTTCATCGGCACGGTCATGGACGTGACCGGGCGCAAGCAGGCCGAGGAGGAGCTGCGCCAGGCCAAGGAGGACGCCGAGGCCGCGAACCGCGCCAAGGACCAGTTCCTCGCTACCCTCTCGCACGAGCTGCGCACGCCGCTGACCCCCGTGCTCGCGCTGATCACCGGCCTGGAGGGGGACCGCCGCATGCGCGACGTGGCCGACCGCCTCGCCATGATCCGCCGCAACGTCGAGCTGGAAGCCCGGCTCATCGACGACCTCCTCGACCTGACGCGCATCGCCCGCGGCAAGCTGGAGCTCCAGCGCGCCGTGTGCGACGTCCGCGCCCTGGTCGAGCACGCCATCCAGATCTGCTGCGCCGAAAGCTGCGATGCCGGCCGCCTCAGGGTCGTCACCGAGCTCGAGGCCATGGAGCACCGGGTCTGGGGGGATGGCTCGCGCCTGATGCAGATCTTCTGGAACCTCCTGCGCAACTCGGTCAAGTTCACGCCGGAGGGCGGCACGATCGTGGTCCGCACCTGGAACGACGAAGATGAGCACGCGAGCGCCCTGGTCGTGGAGATCACGGATACCGGGATCGGCATCGAGCCGGGCTCGATCCCGCACATCTTCGAGGCCTTCTCCCAGGGGGCCCCCGCCCGCGGCGGGCTGGGCCTGGGGCTCTCCATCAGCAAGGCCGTCGCCGACCTGCACGGCGGCCGGATCACGGCGCTCAGCCCGGGTTACGGCCTGGGCGCGACCTTCCGCGTCGAGCTTCCGACGGGGGGCTGGCCCGTGCAGGCCGAGCCCTCCGTGGGCAGCTCGATGCGCCAGGCGCCGGAGCCGCCGTCCCGCCGTCCCCTGCGGCTGCTCCTGGTCGAAGACCACCCCGACACCGCCGAGGCCATGGCCGAGCTGCTGCGCGCCCTGGGGCACGAGGTCCGGGTCGCGATGTGCGTGGCCGCCGGGCTGGAGGCCGCCGCGGCGGAGATGGGCTCCGGCGCCGGGATCGACCTCGTCATCAGCGACCTTGGGCTGCCGGACGGCACGGGCATGGACCTGATGCGCCAGCTGGTCTCGCGCTACGGCCTGCGCGGCATCGCCCTGAGCGGCTACGGCACCGAGGACGACGTGCGCCGCAGCCTGGAGGCCGGCTTCTCCCGCCATCTCACCAAGCCAGTCAACTTCAAGGCGCTCGAAGCCGTCATCCACGAGACCGCGGGCGCGCGGCCGGCGTGAGGGCGCAGCAAGACGGACCGTTTTCCTCTACAATACGGTACCGGACCGAGACCGAGCTCCGCGGTTTCTTCTACATTTGGAAAAATGGCTCGACCGATCGAACACTATCGCGATGTATCCGCGCCTTCGGGCATCCTGAAGGCTCCCACAGGCATCCCCGGGCTGGACGAGATCACGGCCGGCGGCCTGCCCGCCGGGCGTCCCACGCTCATCTGCGGCAGCGCCGGCTGCGGCAAGACGCTCATGGCCATGGAGTTCCTCGTCCGCGGCGCGACCGAGTACGGCGAGCCCGGCGTCTTCATGAGCTTCGAGGAGGGGATCCAGGAGCTGACGGAGAACGTGCGCTCCCTGGGCTTCGACCTCGACGAGCTGGTGGAGCAGGAGAAGCTCGTCATGGACTACGTCCACGTCGAGCGCAGCGAGATCGAGGAGACGGGCGAGTACGACCTCGAGGGGCTGTTCATCCGCCTGGGCTTCGCCATCGACTCGATCGGCGCCAAGCGGGTGGTGCTCGACACGCTGGAGGTCCTCTTCGGCGGCCTGCAGAACGAGTCGATCCTGCGCGCCGAGCTGCGGCGCCTCTTCCGCTGGCTCAAGGACCGCGGGGTCACGGCGGTGATCACCGGCGAGCGCGGCGAGGGCGCCCTGACCCGCCACGGCCTGGAGGAGTACGTCTCCGACTGCGTGATCCTCCTCGACCACCGGCTCAACGACCAGCTCGCCACCCGCCGGCTGCGCGTGGTCAAGTACCGCGGCAGCATCCATGGCACGAACGAGTACCCGTTCCTGATCGACGAGCGCGGTATCGAGGTGTTGCCGGTCACCTCGCTCGGGCTCACCCACGAAGCCTCGAACGAGCGCGTCTCCTCGGGGGTGCCGGGCCTCGACGAGATGCTGTCCGGCCAGGGCTACTACCGGGGCAGCAGCGTGCTGGTCTCGGGCAAGGCGGGCACGGGCAAGACCAGCCTGGGCACCCACTTCGCGAACGCCGCCTGCGCCCGCGGCGAGCGCTGCGTCTACTTCTCCTTCGAGGAGTCGCGCAGCCAGGTGGTGCGCAACATGCGCTCCATCGGCGTCGACCTTCAGCCCTGGGTGGACAAGGGGCTGCTCCTGTTCCATGCCTCCCGGCCGACCCTGCACGGGCTGGAGCGGCACCTGGTCACCATGTACAAGATCATCCGCGACTTCCAGCCGCAGGCCGTGGTCATCGACCCGATCACGAACTTCCTCTCCGTGGGCGGCGAGGAAGAGGTCAAGAGCATGCTGATGCGCCTGATCGACTTCCTCAAGCTGAAGCAGATCACGGCGATCTTCAACAGCCTGATCCATGGCGAGTTCACGGAGCAGACGGATGTGGGCGTGTCGTCGCTCATGGACGTGTGGCTGCTGCTGCGGGAGAATGAGCTCAGCGGCGAGCGCAACCGCACGCTCTACGTCTTGAAATCCCGCGGCATGGCCCACTCGAACCAGCTCCGGGAGGTGCTCCTCACCGGGCAGGGGATCCGCCTGGTGGATCCCTACCTGGGCTCCGAGGGGGCGCTCACCGGCGCGGCCCGGCTGGCGCAGGAGGCGAAGGAGAGGGCCGCGGCGGTCGCCCGCCAGGAGGGGGTCGAGCGCCGCCGGCGCGAGCTGGAGCGCAAGCGGGAGGCCCTGGAGGCCCGATTGGAAGCCCTCCGCCTGGAGTTCGAGGCGGAGCAGGCGGAGACCGCGAGGATCATCGCCGAGGAGGAGGCCCGCGAGGCGCGGCTCCTGGAGGACAGGCAGGAAATGGCTAGAGTCCGCAAGGTGGCGGCTGAACGGGCGGCCACGGAGGTAGAACGATGAGCACGGATGCTATGGCGCAGGAAGTACCGGACCCGAATTTCTACGATCTGCGCCTCTACGTGGCCGGCCAGACGCCCAAATCGGTGGCTGCCCTGGCCAACCTGAAGCGGTTTTGCGAAGAGCACCTGGCGGGCAAGTACAAGATCGAGGTCGTGGACCTGGTCGAGAACCCGAAGCTGGCGCGCAGCGACCAGATCCTGGCCATCCCGACGCTGGTCCGCCGGCTGCCGGAGCCGATCCGCAAGATCATCGGCGACCTTTCAAACTCGGAGCGGGTGCTGGTGGGGTTGGAAATCCACGCGCGGAGCTGATCGCCGATGTCTGGCATGGCTCAGAAACACACAGGCGAAGGGATCCAGTACTCGTTCCGGCTCTATGTGACCGGCGCCACCTCCGGCTCCAGCCGGGCCATCGCCCTCATCAAGGCCTTCTGCGAGCAGTTTTTGAAGGGCAAGTATCTTCTCGAGGTCGTGGACGTGTACCAGCAGCCCGCGCTGGCTGACGAGGAGAGGATCTTCGCGACGCCGACCCTCGTCAGGACGTCGCCGCTCCCTCTGCGCCGGATTGTCGGCAACCTTTCCGACCCCGATCGACTCCATGCAGGTTTGGGGATCTCCGTATGATTTCGGAACGCCAGAATTTAGAGATCGAAGAGCTGCGCGCGCAGTTGGAAGAGGCGGAGGAGACGCTGCGCGCCATCCGCAACGGCGAGGTCGACGCGCTGGTCGTGACCGAGCGGACCATAGACAAGGTCTATACCCTCAAGAGCGCGGACCGTCCCTACCGGCTGATGATCGAGTGCATGCGGCAGGGCGCCGTGACCCTCACCGTCGATGGCATGGTGCTCTACTGCAATGCCAGCTTTTCCGGGATGCTGGGGATGCCGCTCCAGCAGATCATCGGCTCCGGGGTGCAGCGCCTCGTCGCGCCGTCCAGCCGCGACCTCTTCGCGGCGCTCCTGCGGCAGGAGGAGAACGGGCAGGGCGAGATCCTGCTCCAGCGTGCCGAGGGCGATCCGCTGCCGGTCTACGTCGCGTTCAGCGAGCTGCCGCTGGAAGAGCCGGGGGAGCCGGTGCTGTGCATGGTGGTCACCGACCTTGCCGAGCAGAAGCGCAGCGAGCGCCTGGAGCGGGCCTGGACTTCGGCCGAGGCGATGAACCAGGCCAAGGACCACTTCCTCGCCACGCTCTCCCACGAGCTGCGCACCCCGCTCACGCCCGTGCTCGCCGTGATCTCCTCCATGCAGGGAGACGACCGGTTGCCCGCCCATTTTCGCCGCGAGATCGCCATGGTGCGGCGCAACGTGGAGCTGGAGGCGCGCCTGATCGACGACCTGCTCGACCTGACGCGGGTCTCCAGCGGCAAGATCCAGCTCGACCGCCGGGACGTCAACCTGCACGAGGTGATCGAGCATGCCATCCAGACCTCCTGCGCCGGCGAGCTGGCCACCGGCCGCCGCAGCATCGAGATCGATCTCGCGGCGCAAGGGCATCGCCTGTGGGGCGACTCGCCCCGCCTGACCCAGGTCTTCTGGAACCTGCTCAACAATGCCGTCAAGTTCACCCCCGAGGGCGGCACCATCACGGTGCGCACCCGGGACGATTCGCCGGACCGGGCCGTGGTCGAGATCACCGACACCGGCATGGGGATCGACCCGGAGGTGCTGCCGCGCATCTTCGATGCCTTCGAGCAGGGCGAGCCGGATGTGACGCGCCGTTACGGCGGCCTCGGGCTGGGTCTCGCTATCTCCAAGGCGATCGTGGAGCTGCACGGCGGTCTCATCAGCGTGCGCAGCGATGGCCGGGGCCGGGGCACGACCTTCTCGGTCCGGCTGCCGGCCGAGCCGCTGCCGTTCGAAGCCGAGGCGGCGCCGGCCAGCCAGGTTGCGGAGACGCCGCCCGCCCGCCTGCGCGTCCTGCTGGTGGAAGACCACTCCGACACGGCGGCCGCGCTGGCCGACCTGATGCGCCTCCACGGACACGACGTCCGGATCGCGGGCACGGTCGCGCAGGCGTTGTCGGCGGCGGAGGAGGAGAGCAGGATCGACCTGGTGATCAGCGACCTCGGCTTGCCCGACGGCAACGGCCAGGACCTCATGCGGCAGCTCGCCGAGAAGTTCGGGCTGCGCGGCATCGCTCTCTCCGGCTACGGCATGGAGGATGACGTGCGCCGGAGCCGCGAAGCCGGCTTCGAGCGCCATCTGACCAAGCCGGTCAACCTGGAAGCGCTGGAGACGGCGATCCAGCAAGTGGCTGCCGCCGGGACCGGGTCCTCGGGGAGCTGAGCCTGTCGCCGTCGGACCTGCTGCGCGAGCAGAACCGGGTGCTGGTCCGCCTGGCGAAGAGCGAGGCCGCGGCTTCCGGCGAGCTGGAAGCCGCCCTGCGCGAGCTCGCCGAGGCCGCTGCCGAGACCCTGCAGGTCGAGCGCGCCAGCATCTGGCTCTTCGACGAGGCCCGCACCCGCATCGACTGCGTGGAGCTCTACGAGAAGGGCCCCCACCGGCACTCCCGCGGCGCGGTCCTCGCCGCCGCCGACTTCCCCTCCTACTTCCGGGGCCTGGAAGAAGAGCGGGCCATCGTGGCCCACGATGCCCACCGCGACCCCACGACGCGCGAGTTCTCCGCCTCCTATCTCACCCCTCTCGGCATCGGCGCCATGCTCGACGCGCCCGTCCGCGTGCGCGGCCGCATGGCCGGCGTGGTCTGCCACGAGCACGTGGGCGGGCCGCGGGAGTGGAGCCCGGAGGAGCAGGGCTTCGCCGCCTCCATCGCCGACCTCGCCGCCTTCGCCCTCGAAGCGGTCGAGAGCGCCGCGGAGCGCAGGCGCGTCGAGCAGGAGCTGAGGCAGGCCAAGGAGACCGCCGAAGCCGCCAACCGCGCCAAGGACCATTTCCTGGCCACCCTCTCCCACGAGCTGCGCACGCCGCTGACCCCGGTGCTTGCCCTCGTCTCCAGCCTGCAAGAGGACGAGGACCTGCCGGACCGGGTGCGGCACGCCCTGGCCGTCATCCGCCGCAACGTCGAGCTGGAGGCGCGGCTCATCGACGACCTCCTCGACCTGACGCGCATCTCGCGCGGCAAGCTCGAGCTGCGCCGCGAGGTCGTGGACGTCCGCCAGCTCCTCGCCCACGCCATCGAGGTCTGCTGCGGCGCCGAGCTCGCCTCCGGCCGCATCCATCTCGCCCTGGATCTGGGCGCCCGCGAGCACCGGGTGTGGGCCGACGCCCCGCGCCTGACCCAGGTGCTCTGGAACCTCCTCAACAACGCCGTCAAGTTCACTCCCCCCCAAGCCGGGGAGATCGGGGAGACCGGGGAGACCGGCGAGATCCGCGTGCGCTCCTGGGAAGAGGACGACGGCGGCATTCTGGCCGTCGAGGTCGCCGACAACGGCATCGGCATCGACTCCGAGCTGCTGCCGCGCATCTTCAACGCCTTCGAGCAGACCGACCGGCGGATCACGCGGCGCTTCGGCGGTCTCGGTCTCGGTCTCTCCCTGAGCCGGGCCATCGTCGCGATGCACGGCGGTACCCTCGAGGCGGCAAGCGCCGGCACGGACCAGGGCTCCCAGTTCACCCTGCGGCTGCCGGCCGGCGACGTTCCCGCCTCCGCTCCCGAGCCGACATTGGACCGGCCGGCCGCCTCTCCCTCAAGCGCTTCTTCGTTAAGATTGTTGCTGGTCGAGGACCACGCCGACACGGCCGACGCCATGGCAGACCTCTTGCGTGCCTTGGGGCATGAAGTCACCGTGGCGCGATCGGTGGGATCCGCCCTGGGCGCCGCCGAGGCGCAGGGAGGGAGCTTCGACCTGGTCGTCAGCGATGTGGGGCTCCCCGACGGCAGCGGCCTTGACCTGATGCGCCAGCTCTCCAGCCGTTACGGCCTGAAGGGGATTGCGCTCAGCGGTTACGGGATGGAGGAAGACGTGCTGCGCAGCCGCGAAGCAGGCTTTTCGAGACACCTGACCAAGCCGGTCGACATGCAGGCACTCAAGGCCGCCATTCTGGCCTCGGCGGGAGAATAGGGGAGTGCCGTTTGAGCAGCCCCTCGTCCTGATCGTCGATCCCGACCCGTCCCGCCGGGAGCGGGTGCGCTCGGCGCTGGACGGCTTCCGTGTCGAGGAGGCTGAAGGTTGGGACGTGGTCCGGGAACGCCGTCCGGATTTGGTGGTCGGGGACTTGCGACAGGGCGGGCCCGACCTGCTGAACGAGCGCGACGGTCTGCCCGTGGTACTCCTGGGCCACGCTGGCGATCCGAACGAATGTGTCGAAGCTCTGGAAGCCGGAGCCGACGACTTCCTCTCCGAGTCCTTCGATCCCCACGAGCTCTCTTGCCGCGTCCGCGTCCGGCTGGAACAGGGGCAGGCCAGGCGCCGGGCCGCCGAGCGCGAGCGCGAGCTCCTCGCCGAGGCCCACATGGCCGCCGAGGCCCTGGAGCGCAGCCGGCGGGCCGAAGAGGCGTTGCGCTACACCGAAGAGCAGCTCAGGGCGGCCAACGAGGCCAAGGACCGTTTCCTCGCGACCTTGAGCCACGAGCTGCGCACCCCCTTGACGCCGATCCTGGCGCTGGTTTCGAGCTTCCAGGAGGACGACCGTTTCCCTCCGGACCTGCGCGCCCAGCTCTCCGTGATCCGGCGCAACGTCGAGCTGGAGGCGCGCCTCATCGACGACCTCCTCGACCTGACGCGGGTGGCCCGGGGCAAGCTCGTGCTCCACCGCCAGGCCGCCGACGTGGCCGAGGTGCTGGCCCATGCCCTGCGCAGCGTGCGAGGCGAGATGGCGGCCAAGGGCGTCCGCCTCGCCGTCGACTTCGCGGAAGGGAGGCTCCTCGCCTGGGCCGACCCCGCGCGCCTCACCCAGGTCTTCTGGAACCTGCTCAGCAACGCCCTCAAGTTCACGTCCGAGGGCGGCACGATCACGGTCCGCTCGCGCCTGGAGAGAAAGACGGTCACGGTCGAGATCTCCGACACCGGCATCGGCATCGATCCCGAGGTGCTGCCGCGCATTTTCGGGGCTTTCGAGCAGGCCGACCCGCGCATCACCCGGCGTTTCGGAGGTCTCGGACTGGGCCTCGCCGTCAGCCGGGCGCTGATGCGACTGCAAGGCGGCGACCTCACGGCCGCGAGCGAAGGCACCGGCCGCGGCGCCGTGTTCACCGTCCGCCTGCCCGCCGGGGTGCCGGAGCGGGACCTCGACGAGACCATCGTGACCTTCCCCCGCGAGCCGGAGGCGCGCCTCGACCGGGGGCTGCGCCTCCTCCTCGTCGAAGATCACGCCGACACCGCCGAGGCCATGGCCGAGCTGTTGGGCACCCTGGGGCACGAGGTGACGGTCGCGGGAAGCGTGGCCGGCGCCCGCGAGGCCACGCAGGGCCGCGAGCTGGAGCTCGACCTGATCATCAGCGACCTCGGCCTGCCCGACGGCACCGGCCTGGACCTGATGCGCGAGCTGGCGTCCCACGGGCTGCGCGGTATCGCGCTGAGCGGGTACGGCATGGACGAGGACATCCAGCGCAGCCGCGAAGCCGGCTTCACCTACCACCTCACCAAGCCCGTCACCCTCCAGATGCTTCAGGAAGCGATCCTCCAGGCCACCCAACGCTGAATTCGTGGAATTCGTGCGACTCAGGCGCGGGCCTTGCTTGTCTCTCCTCTTGGGCGTGGCATCACCGGAGAGGAGCACACATGAAGAAATTGTTGTTGCTGATGATGGTTCTGACGGTTCTTCTGGCCCTCGGCGCCTGTGCAGGCACCGGGCAGGGCGACACTTCGACCGCGGCCGGCGCGGCTGCCACCGCGGGGACGGCTACCACCGAGACGAACGCGGGCGAGAGCGGCACGGGCACCATGGGCACCGGCATGGGCGCGGAGGGCTCGACCGCTGCCGCGGGCACTGCCGCAGCAGCGCAGGGAGGCTCCGGCGGCCCCTGCTCGACCGTCCGCTGCGCCGCCTGCCCCGAGGGGCAGACCCCGGCCCTGCGTCCGCCCGACTGCTGCGCGTGCATGGCAGTCGATCAGAACATCAAGGACTGCTCGACCGTCCGTTGCGCGGCCTGCCCCGAGGGGCAGCACCCGGCCCTCACGCCGCCGAACTGCTGCCGCTGCGTGCCCGACTGAGGCCGTGCGGGTGAGCGCTCCGCCCCGGGAGCGAGATCTCATGCCGCGGATCGCGGCCCTCGCCGCGGTCCTCTTCGCCACAGCCGCCACGCTCACGGCGAAAACGGCCTGCGACCTTCTCCCCCGGGCGGAGAGCTTTCCCTTCTGGTTCGTTCCGGCCTTCGTGGCCGGGACGGCCGTTCTTGCCCTGGCCGCCGGCCTCGTGACTCTGGGGATCTGGCGCTCCCGGCGCTCGGCCCATCCGGCAGGCGGAAGGCTCGCATCGTTCGTCTGGATCCTGCTGCCGCTCTCCTTCGTCTGCACCTCGACCGTACACCAGCTCTATCCGTTCCGGCTCTCGGCGCCGGAAGTCTTTCGGGAAGTGGGCCGCGAGGTCGGGCCCATGCTCGGCTTCAATCTGATCTTGACTGGAATCGGATTCCTGGCGGCGGCGGCGCTGGCCCTGCTCTACCGCTCCGGGCGGCGGCAGGAGGCGCTATTGGGGTTGATGGCGCTGGGGTTCGTGCTCCTGGTGCCCAACGACGACTGTCCGAATCCGTTCAACGAGACCTGGCTGGCCACGGTGGGGGCGTCGCCGCTCATGTTCCTGCCCAACCTCTACGCCAGCCTGTTCGGCCTGGGAGCGCTCCTGGGATATCGACCGCGCTGGAGCGCGCTGGCCCTGGCCGGGACCTGCGTGGCCGTGGCCCTCCTCGGCATCGGCCACTCGGCGAGCATCATCTGGTAGACGGCCGCAGAGCCCAGGCGAGGCCGGCCCCGCCCATGGCGGCCAAGGCAAGAAGGCCGCGCTTGTGCCGGGTGACCCAGAGCTGCGGGCTGCTGTCCGTGGCGCGCTCGTCGAAATCGCCGTGCGCTCCGTGGTCGCCGGGCACCGGCTCCCAGAGGTTGTTGGCGCGATGCCGGTCGTCCAGGCCGTTGTACTGCTGGGCTTCGTAGCCGTTCCGGGCCAGGTAGCGGTCCGCGATTCCGGGGGCGATCTTGTCGCCGAGGATGCCGACGACCGTGGGCCTGCCCACCCAGACTTCCCGGCGCGGGTGTTCGGAGGCCCAGACGATGGCGCGGGCCGCGACCTCGGGCTGGTAGATGGGCGGCACCGGCTGCGGCTTGCGGGGGAGGCGGCTCTTCACCCAGCCGAACTGGGGCGTGTTGAGCGCCGGCATCTGGACCATGGTCACCTGGACGCCGCTCTTGTCGTGGAGGAGCTCGGAGCGCAGGGAGTCGCAGAAGCCCTGGATCGCGTGCTTGGCGCCGCAGTAGGCGGACTGGAGCGGGATGCCGCGATAGGCGAGCGTCGAGCCCACCTGGATGATCACGCCCTCGTCGCGGGGCAGCATCCGCTTCAAGGCCGCGAGCGTGCCGTAGACGTAGCCGAGGTAGGTGACCTCCGTGACCCGCTTGTACTCCTCGGGCTCCGTTTCCTCGACGGTGGAGAAGACCGACACCATGGCGTTGTTGACCCAGACGTCGATGGGTCCGAGCTCGCGCTCGACACGCGCCGCGGCCTCTTCGACCTTGTCCGCGTCGGCCACGTCGAGGGGCAGCACGAGGGCCTTGCCTCCCAGCTCCTCGACCTCGCGGCGTGCGGCTTCCAATCCGTCGACTCCGCGGGCGATGAGCCCGATGGAGTCCCCCCGCTCGGCAAAGGCACGGACCGTGGCCCGGCCCACGCCCGCGGAGGCTCCGGTGACGACGACGACCCTGCGTTTCTTCGATCTCATGGCTTAGGTGTCTGCAGGACTGCTGCCAGGAGCCCCTTTCTTGCCGTGACATCTGCTGTAGAGTCCCCCTGCATCCCATGCACGGAGACTCCCATGACGAAGCTCCTCTCAGACCGCGAAAGAGCCCTGGCCGAGGCGATCTCCCGGCTGGCCTACGGCAATCCCTTCGGGACGGAGCGCCTGACCTGGGAGCGCCAGGCGCTGGGTGACGAGTTCACCCCGTTCGACGTGGTCTGGCACTCGCGGGGGGACGAGGTCAACCCGAACCTGCTGCGGATCGCACCCAAGGCCGAGGAGCTGGCCACCTCCCTGCGCCAGCGGCTGGCTGGAAAGCGCGCCTCGCGGGAAGAGATGGGGCTCTATCGCGACCTGGTCTCCTACGTGCTCTACGGCCGCTACCAGGAGCGCTTCGTCGCCCTCATCCTGGACCCGAAGGCGGGGGAGCGGCGCGCGGCGTTCAATTTCTACCGGGATTTCGCCGAGGATATCGCCTGGTTCACGGCCTGGTTCACGGACGAGCCGCTCGATGCGGCGCACCTCTTCGCCTGCTTCTTCCAGATCCGGCGGGCGTTCCACTTCACCTTCCGCTCGATCGTGGGGGGCTCGCTGCCGGCGGCGCGGCTGCGGGCGCAGGTCTGGCAGTCGATCTTCACGCACGACCTGCGGCGCTACCAGCGCTCCCTCTACCGCACCCTGGGAGACGTGACCACCCTGGTCACCGGCCCGTCGGGCACGGGCAAGGAGCTGGTGGCCCGCTCGATCGCCTGGTCGCGCTACATCCCCTTCGATCCGGACGCCGGGACCTTCCGCGAGAGCTGGGCGGAATCGTTCTTCCCCTTGAACCTGTCGGCGCTGTCGCCGACACTGATCGAGTCCGAGCTGTTCGGCCACCGGCGCGGGGCGTTCACGGGCGCGGTGGCGGACCATTCCGGCTGGCTGGAGGTCTGCCCGCCGCTGGGTACCGTCTTTCTGGATGAGATCGGCGAGGTCGAGCCCGCGATCCAGGTGAAGCTGCTGCGGGTGTTGGAGACGCGCACCTTCCAGCGCCTGGGGGAGAGCCAGGCCCGGCGTTTCCAGGGCAAGGTCGTGGCCGCGACGAACCGCGACCTCGCCGCCGAGATGCGCGCCGGCCGCTTCCGGGACGACCTCTACTACCGTCTCTGCTCGGATCTGCTGGTTACCCCGTCCCTGAAGGAGCGGATCGCCGACTCGCCGCGGGAGCTCTCCGACCTTCTGCTCGCCCTTGTCGAGCGGGCCGTGGGAGACGACCTGGCCGAGGAGGTGGCGAGGGAGGTGGAGTCCTGGATCCGGGATCACATGGGGCTGGACTACCCCTGGCCCGGGAACGTGCGCGAGCTGGCGCAGTGCGTGAACAACGTCCTGATCCGCGGCGAGTACCACCCGGCGGGGGCTGGCGGGGCCTCCGGCGCGAAGGAGCGGCTGGCGGAGGAGTTCCTCGCCGGCGAGCTGACCGCCGACGAGGTCCTGAAGCGCTACTGCACGATCGTCTACGCCCAGGCCGGCAGCTACGAAGAGGCCGCGCGCCGTTTGGAGCTGGATCGCCGCACCGTAAAGAGCCGCGTGGACCCCGAGCTGCTCTCATCCATATAAAACTGGATCGTTTCCATATAGTAAAACATTTTTGGTATATACAATTGACGAGATCTCATATAGGAATCCATCCCGTTCAGGCTCTTTGAAGCGGTATTCACGTCTGCAGCGGCTTTTTTCATATAAAAATAGCCTTTTTCTATATAAAAAAGGCCTTTACATCCCGCCTCGCCGGCCTTTTCTATATAGCCCTTCGCTGTGGTTGTATGGGAAAACACTTTTTCTATATAGCCAACTGGATTCATTATATACTATGGGCAGATTCCGAGGAGACAAGCAATGTTCACCAGCATGGATCTGGACGAGGAGCTGTTCCGGAAAGCCTGGAGACTCACGGGTTTGAAGACGAAGAAGGCGGTAATGGAGGAGGCATTGCGGACGCTGGTCCGTCTGCACGAGCAGGCGGGTGTCAAGTCTTTGCGGGGGAAGCTCGCGTGGGAGGGGGAGCCGGCTCCTGCCAAGCGGGGGCGTCGTGCAGGTTCTCGTTGACGCGCCGGTCTGGATCGACTACTTCACGGGGGTGTCCACGCCGGAGACGGACCTCCTGGACGGCCTGATCGGCACAGCCGCGCTGGTCGTGGCGGATCTGACGATCGCCGAGGTGCTTTACGGCCTGCCGGACGAACGGAACCGGCGCCTGGCCGAGGATGCGCTGCGCAAGTTCTGGCTCGTGAGGGTCGGCGGCGTGGAACTGTCCGTGAAGAGCGCGGTCAGCTATCACACCCTGCGGGCCAGGGGGGTGGAGACCGACCCGCTCACCTGTCTGATCGCCACCTATTGTCTGGAGAACGGCCTTGCTCTGCTCGCCCGTGAAGAGACGGCGGAGCCGTTCGTCCGGCACCTGGGGCTGGGGGCGCCGAATACCGGGCAATAGACAAGGGATCGCGGAATAGCGTATCCTGGTTGCCGATTTAGAGACTCCGCAGGAGGCCCGGTCACTCCCTTTCAGGGGGGTGTAGACTGCTTCCGGAGCCAGGAGTCATGGAGCCTACTTCCAGAATGATCGATCTGCCTCAGGACCTCGAGCAGGAAATTGCCCGGGAAGCCGAACGCCGGGGACAGACCTGGTCCTCGGTGACTACGGACCTGCTGACAGAGGCGGTCCGCATGCGCCGGGCGCCGGGGATCGTGTTTGGGGACGGACCGACTGGTCGGCGTGCGGTCGTAGCGGGGAGCGGGATCGACGTGTGGGAGGTCATTGCGACCTGGCAGGAGGGCCGCCAAAATTTCGAAGAGCTGCGCCAGAACTACGACTGGTTGAGCGAAGCGCAGCTCCGGGCAGCTCTGCGGTACTTCGAGCTCTATCCGGACGAGATCGAAGCTCGTCTGCAGAAGGAGCGGCGGTGGACGCCGGAGACGATCCGGCTTGAGCCGAAATAGCCAGGAGCCCCCTCCATTCCGGCTGGAACGCCCTTCTCTTTTCTCCTTGACGAAGACCTCTCTCCGAAAGTGGCGGAGATCGCCCGGGGTCTCGGTCTGGCTGCTGTCAGCGTCCATGAAGTAGGCCGACGTGGCCTTCCGGATCTCGATCAACTCCAGTTCGCGGTGCACCACACGCACATCCTGATCACCAGAAATCGGGACGACTTCCGGATGTTGGTCGAGTCTTTCTTTCAGGAAGGGAAAAGCATTCCAGGCGTCCTCGTAGTCCCTCGAAGTCTGCCTAATAACCAACCAGAGCGCATCGCGCACGCCATGAAGCGTTGGTATGACCGCCGCCAGGAGCAGGGCGGGGCGGGCTTTCAGGGGATCGATTTCTTGTCTCGTTAGGTCAGGTCGAGGGGGCCGCGTTCGCATCAATAACCGCGACCCTCATTCGCCGCGCTGTTCCAGATCCTTGCGGCTTTGCTCCAGGAGATCGTCCACGTCCAGATCGTGCCCCAGCCTGGAACGGATCTCGTTTGCCAGCTGCTCGGCATCGGCGAGCCAGCTTTTCAAACGATTGCCATGACCGGACGACGTTTCATGACGATCTCCGGTTGTGAGTCTACGAGATCCGGGTCGCCGATTCAAGTATCTATCCCCCTACCGCCTCCGCAACCTCGACGGCATTCAAGGCCATGCCGCGGGTGAGGTTGTCCATCACGGCCCAGAACCAGAAGCCTCCGGAGGCGTCCTCGCGGACGGCGCCGAGGATGACCTTGTCGCTGGTGGCCGAGTCGACCGGGCCGAGGTGGCCGGGGTCCTTCGCGAGCTCGATGTACGGGTTGGCCTTGAGGGCCTTGTGGATCGCCTTCGGGTTCGCGCTTACCCCGAAGCGGACGTAGAGGCTCGCGGCCAGGCCGTGGAAGATGCCTCCCTGGATCACCTGCAGCGGGATCGGCGGCGTCTCGGGCACGATCTTCTGCAGCAGCTCGGAGAGCGGCAGGGTCTCGGAGGCCGTGGGCAGCAGGTTGAACGAGAGCTGCGCGCCGTAGACCGACGTGGCCTTCCGGCCGATCATGGCCACGATCTCCCGCGTCTGCTCGAACAGCTCCTGGACGCCGGCGTCCCCCTGCACCGAGGCCGGCTGGATCAGCGTGGCCACCATGTCCACGGGCTGGAACGCGCGCAGCGGGGCGATCACGTGGGCGAGCAGCACCAGCGCCGGATGCGGCGAGAGCAGGCGGGCTCCCCCTCGCACCGCTTCGGAGTTCACCCCGGCCACCACCGGCTCTCCATCGGCGGGAGTCGCGTCCGGCGAGAGCACCACCACGATCGCGCCGGGCGGCACGTCGGGGAAGAGCGGACGGTTCTTCTCGATCGGGCCGCAGAAGTAGACGGTCGAAATGTTCTTCAGGCTCTCGGGCTCGTAGCGCTGCACGAGGGCCGCGGCGCCCAAGACCTCGGTCAGCGTGCCGACCTCCTCGGGGTCGGTGCTGAGCAGGCGGACCTCCCGCCACTCCTTCATGCGGCTTTCGAGGGCCTCGCGCAGCTCCTTGCCGACCAGGCTCGCGGGGTGGAGGATCGCGATGGTGCTCATTCAGAGGCTCATCGCCGGAGGGGGGGCAGGTCGTCGTCCGGCTCGACCGGCTCCACGTGGATCTCGGGGGGGCCCTCGGGCGGCTGCTGCCGGCTGCGTCCGCGAATCTGGCCGAACAGCCAGAGAGCCGGTCCGGAGAGGGTGTAGGCGACAGCCAGGATCAGGAAGAAGGCGTAGGGCTGGTAATAGATGACCAGGAGCAGCGCCGCGATGGGCACCGCCACCCGGTAGCTCATCCGCTGGCGCGGGTCGAACCCCTTGACGCTGCGGTAGCGGAAGGTCGACACCATGAGCAGGCCGACCAGCAGAAGCGAGACCGTCACGAGAGCGATCATCCAGGACTTCCACTCCCGGTTGGGAGCGTAGAAGAGGAGCGAGCAGATCGTCCCGGCCGCGGCCGGCGTGGGCAGGCCCACGAACCAGCGCTTGTCCACCACCTTGTGCTGCACGTTGAAGCGGGCGAGCCGGGTCGCGGTGCAGATCATGAAGAACGCGGAGAGCAGCCATGCGTCGCGGTGGAGCTCCCGCAGTCCCCAGAGCCATGTCAGAAGGGCGGGCACGGCGCCGAAGGTGATGACGTCGGCCAGCGAGTCGTACTCCTTGCCGAACTCGCTCTCGGTGCCGGTCACCCGGGCGATGAGGCCGTCGAAGGTGTCCACGATGGCGGCGACGAAGACCAGAAGCGCCGCCCGCCGGAAGAGGCGTATCCCTGCCTCGACGAGGGCCGGATCCGGCGCGGCGATCAGCTCCATGGCGCGCAGCCCGCACACGACGGCGTAGAAGCCGAGCAGCATGTTGGCGACGGTGAACAGGCTGGGCAGCAGGTATGCGCCCCGTTGCAGCCTTTGGGAGACCGGGCGGCGGTGGGGCACGTCCTGGATCATCTGGCTGGTTCTCCCGGGGGGAGCGCCATCGGCGTTGCACCGTTCTTCACCCGGTCCCCCTTCTTCACCTTCAGCTCGTAGCTCTCCGGCACCAGGAGATCGACGCGCGAGCTGAACTTGATCAGCCCCATCGGCTGACCACGGTGCACGTGATCTCCTTCTTTCAAATAACAGACCACCCGCCGAGCGAGCAGGCCGGCGATCTGCCGCACCCCGATCGTGTCGCCGTTCTGGCGGCGGATCACGGTGAGGTGTTTTTCGTTGACGTCGCCCGCGTCTTCGCGGAAGGCCGCGACCTTTCTACCGGCGCCATAGAGGGAGGCGATCACCTCGCCCGCCGCCGGGACTTTCTGGACGTGGACGTCGAACACGGAGAGGAAGGTGACGATCCGATGGTATCTGCCGGGGCCGATCGCCGCGTCTTCGATCGTGTCGATGCGGGTGATCAGGCCGTCGGCCGCGGCGAGAATGGCCCCGACCTCGCCTTCGTAGCCGCGGGTCGGATCGCGGAAGAAGAGGAGGACGAGGAGGCCGACGACGAGCGCCGCGAGGGCCCAGCCCGGTTGGTCGAACCAGTAGAGGATTGCCGCTCCGAAGACGAACGGCAGGACGAAGGGCCAGGCCTCTTTGGCGAACGTCATCGGCGCTCCGGATCCTCCGTCAGGCGGAGACCCGGCTCTCCCGGTGGGTGCGCAGGATGGCCTCCATCTGGTCCTTCAGCACCAGCTTGTGGAGCTTGATGCGCTTCTCCTCGGCCTCGTCGTCTTCGGAGAGGAGGGATTTCTGCTGGATGTCGTGGAGCCGCCGCTCGTACTCCTGGTGCTCTTCGAACAGGCGGCGGAAGTCCTCATCGGACTGAAGCAACTCCTCCTTCAGCTCGTCGCGGTTGGGCATTGCAATAGCCTCCTTGACTGCAGAAATATGGGGATGTTGTGGAGCGGACGGAGCGGGGATGTTTGACGTGTCGTCATGCTGAGGTCGAATTCGAGAATAGCACAGCCAGGGCTCGCAGGCTCCCTCTCCCCCGGCACGGGGGAGAGGGC